>JBGVQS010000015.1:0-1500 GCA_045127595.1 Candidatus Scatosoma sp.
CGTCGGGGAGAATATCTCGGGCATACGGTGCAGACAATCCCGCACGTAACGGAAGAAATCAAACGGTTTATTTATGCGGTCGGAAAGAAGACTAATGCCGACGTTGTTATTACGGAGATCGGCGGCACGACGGGGGATATCGAAAGTCAACCGTTTTTGGAGACGATACGTCAAGTCGGTAGAGAAGTGGGGAAGGAAAATTCTTTGTTTATCCACGTAACGCTCGTGCCGTATTTGCGTGCGTCGGGGGAACACAAATCCAAGCCTACGCAACATTCTGTCAACGGACTTCGCGGTATGGGAATCCAACCCGATATTATTGTGCTTCGCAGCGACGAGAAGATCACAGACGAAAGTATTTTCAAAAAAATTGCAAGCTTTTGTGACGTGAAACTCGATTGCGTGATCGAAAATACGACGCTTTCCGTACTGTATGAAGCACCGCTTATGTTGGAAAAGTCGGGATTTTCCGCCGTTGTTTGCCGTGAACTCGGTTTGAAAACGAAAGCTCCCGATTTAGCGGAATGGGAAGAAATGGTTGCAAAGATAAAAGGGAGAATGAAATCCGTTACGATTGCGCTTGTCGGAAAATACGTACAGCTCCACGACGCTTATTTGTCCGTTGCGGAAGCGCTAAGGCACGCAGGATATTTGCTTGGTGCAAAAATCAAGATAGAGTGGATAGATTCTGAAACCTTAACGGAAACTACGTATGAGGAAATATTATCCGTTGCGGACGGAATTATTGTGCCGGGAGGATTTGGCTGTCGAGGCGTAGAGGGTATGATTTTGGCGGCGAAATATGCAAGGGAAAAAGATATCCCATATTTTGGAATATGCTTAGGTATGCAAATTTCCGTAATCGAATTTTCAAGAAACGTTTTAGGTTATGTTGACGCAAATTCGCGTGAGTTTGACGAAAATTCCGCGCATAAGGTGATCGATTTTATGGCGGGGCAGAGCGATGAGATTAACAAGGGTGGTACGCTTCGGCTTGGTGCGTATCCTTGTAAAATTAGGGAAAATACCACTATGAAACGTTGTTACGGGCGAGAATTTATTTCTGAACGGCATCGCCATAGATATGAATTTAACAATGCGTATAGAGCGGAAACGGAGGGGGCAGGTATGCGTTTAAGTGGACTTTCTCCCGACGGTAGGCTTGTAGAGGCAGTAGAATTGACTGACAGGACGTTTCACGTCGGCGTACAATTCCACCCCGAATTTAAGAGCAGACCGAATAAGCCACATCCGTTGTTCGTCGGCTTTGTAAGTGCGAGTTTACAGGAGTGAAAAAATGAAAAAGGCGTATTTGATTTTAGAGGACGGAACGGTGTTTGAAGGGAAATCCGTCGGCTCGAAAAAGGAAATTATCAGCGAGATCGTATTCAATACGGGCGTAGTCGGATATTTGGAAACGCTTACCGACCCGTCCTATTCGGGACAAGCGGTTTGTATGACCTTTCCCTTGCAAGGAAATTACGGCGTATGTAAAGAAGA
>JBGVQS010000016.1:0-23135 GCA_045127595.1 Candidatus Scatosoma sp.
AACGCCGCGCCGACGATTCTGCGAAAATCAAAACCGCTATGCGAAAAGAAACGCCTGTCTTCCGTATCGATAAAGGCGTATTTTGTATGATCGGGCAAAAGGGCAATGCGCACAGTTTCTTTTTCGGTAGGAAAAAGTTGATGTTCTACCCGTTCGTTTTGCTCGTTGTAAACGGTGATGTTTTTTTCGTTGAATAGGAGTTTTTGCGGATCGAGCCGAGTATTTCTCGTTACGAAAAAATAATAGCCAAAGGCTATACAAATAAGGGCTAAAAAGAAAGCGCAGCCGATTAAAAAAATTTTACGTACAGTTTTCATCGATAGCAGTATTTGCCATTTTTTCTTTTTTATCACAAAAAAGCGTTGAAATTATGCGCAAAACCCTTCAAAGACTTGATAAAAAACAAAAAAAAGAGTATAATAGAATAAATAATTATGCCTAAAAGGTAGTATATGTCGAAGAAATATCATATCGTAACCTACGGTTGCCAAATGAACGTGCATGAATCGGAGAAGATTGCAGGGATCTTACGCAGAATGGATTATGAAGAAACCGCGCAAAAAGAAGAAGCCGACATCATTGTTTTCAATACCTGCTGTATCCGTGAAAATGCGGAAAATCACGCGTTTGGCAATATCGGTGCGTTAAAAAAATTAAAGAAGAATAATCCGAATTTATTGATTGCCGTCGGTGGCTGTATGACGCAAGAAAAGGGCAAAACGGACGTTTTAAAAAAGAAATTTCCCTTTATTGATATTATGTTCGGTACGCTCAATTTGGAAGAGCTGCAACGCTTGATCGAAAAGAAACTCACGCAAAAGAAACGTGTAATCGAAATTCGTGAAAAGGAAGGGGAAATCGTAGAATTTCCCGACGCTTACCGTACAAGCTATCCCAACGCTTGGGTGAATATTATGTACGGCTGCAATAATTTTTGTTCCTATTGTATCGTACCGTACGTGCGCGGCAGGGAGCGTTCCCGAAAGCCTGAGCATATCTTGGAAGAAGTAAAAGGGTTGGTTAAAGCAGGGTATAAAGAAATTACTTTGCTTGGTCAAAACGTCAATTCCTACGGTAGCGATAACAAAACGGGAATGAATTTTGCGCAGCTTTTGGACGCGGTTGCGTCGATTGAGGGTAAATTCCGCTTGCGTTTTATGACAAGCCATCCAAAAGATTTCAATGAAGACGTGGTCAAAGTCATGGAAAAGCACCGCAAGATATGCAGGCTTGTGCATTTGCCCGTGCAATCGGGTTCAACGCCCATTTTGCAAGCAATGAACCGTCGTTATACGCGTGAAAAATATCTTTCCGAAATTGAAATGTTAAAATCCCGTTTACCCGAAGCGGAAGTAACGACGGATATCATCGTCGGATTCCCTGGGGAAACGGAAGAAGATTATCTTTTGACGGAAGATTTGGTAAAGAAGGTGGATTTTGCTTCGGCGTTCACGTTTGTGTATTCCAAGCGTCAAGGCACGAAAGCCGCAGAAATGGAAAATCAAATCCCCGAAGCTATACAAAAGGACCGTATTATGCGGCTTGTGGAGCTTGTCAACTCACTCACTCGCAAAAAATCGGAAAAATACGTTGGAAAGACGGTAGAAATTCTCTGCGAAGATTACGACGAAAAGAAAGGCTTGTATTTGGGCAGGGACGAATTTGGCAGAATGGGGTATTTTAAGAGCGAACGGAATGTAATCGGGGAATTTATTCAATTAAAAGTAACCAAGGCAAACGGCATTTCGCTGTTTGGAGAAATGGAGGCGTAAGCCTAAAAGGCAGGTAGAAGATGGCACTTTCACAAATGATGCAACATTATCTTTCCATGAAAGAAAAATATAAAGATTGCGTGCTTTTTTACAGACTCGGAGATTTTTACGAGATGTTTTTTGACGACGCGGTCAAGGTGTCGGGGCTTCTCGATTTAACGCTTACGGGCAGGGATTGCGGCTTGGAAGAACGCGCACCTATGTGCGGAATTCCTTACCATGCGGCGGATATGTATATCGGTAAACTCGTTGCACTTGGGGAAAAAGTAGCGATTTGCGATCAGCTTTCCGACCCCAAAGAAGCGGGCAGAGGACTTGTAGAACGGGACGTCGTTCGTATCGTTTCCGCGGGTACGCTGATTGATGAAGATATGCTTGAAGAAGGCAGAAACAATTATATCGCTTGTCTTTTCAAATGGACGGACGGCGTAGCGGTTGCTTGGACGGATATTACGACAGGGGAATTTCTCGTGCAGGAATTTGTCGGGGAAACCGCAATAGACGACGTTTTAGGTCAGCTTGTAAAGCTTTCGGTTGCAGAAGTAATTTGTAACGAAGAAACCTTGCTTGCCGTAAAAAACCGTAAGGAATTAAAGCATAATTTACTCCCCGCCTTTTCCTGTTATATGCCTTGGGCGTTTAACGTAAAGCACGCGGAGAAAAATCTTTTGGAACAGTTAAAGAGCCGTTCTCTTTCCGCATACGGACTTGCGGCAAAGGAAAATATGATTGCGGCGGCAGGTGCGCTTATCGAATATTTGCGCGAAACGCAAAAACACGCGCTTGCGAATATCAGCTCGATCAAGGTAATTAACCGTGATAAATTTATGGTAATTGATTCCACTGCGGCGCGTAATTTAGAGCTGACGCGGAACAATTCCGAGAACAAGAAATACGGTTCCTTGCTTTGGGTACTGGATAAGACGAAAACGGGCATGGGTGCGCGCCTTTTGAACCGTATCGTGCTTTCTCCCTTGAAAGATTTAGCGGAGATAAATTATCGCCAAGACGGCGTGGAAGAACTTTTCAACGCTTCCGTAGTGCGTATGGGCTTGTTAGAAACGTTAAAGGAAATCAAAGACGTAGAACGTCTTTCGGGTAAAATTTCCAACGGCAATTTAACTCCGCGCGACTGTCTTGCTTTGGCGGCTTCGCTCTCCGCAATTCCGTCTGTGAAATTCCAGCTCAGCGGCTTTACTTCCGCAATTTTAACGCAAATCAACGAAGATTTACCCGAGCTGAAAGAGCTCACGGATATGTTGATGGCGGCAATCGATCCCGACGCGCCCGCGCTGATAAAGGACGGCGGCTATATTCGCGACGGCTTTAACGCGGAGCTTGACGAATTGCGCTCTATTAAAGAAAACGGCAAACAATATATGCAGGAGCTCGAAGCGCGCGAAAAGGAACGCACGGGCATCAAAACGTTAAAGGTCGGCTATAATCGCGTATTCGGGTATTATATAGAAATCAGCAATTCCTTTAAGGACAAAGCGCCAGTAGAATATATCCGCAAACAGACCTTGACGACGGGCGAGCGTTTTATTACGGAAGAATTAAAGATTTTCGAAGAAAAGATATTGACGAGCGGTGAAAAGGCATTGAAACTGGAATCGCAAATTTACGCGCGCATTCAAGAAGTTTTGTCCGAGCATATCGACGTTTTGAAAAAGATTTCGGAAGCGCTTGCGACGTTGGACGTTTTGGTGTCTTTTGCGACAGTAGCCAAAGAACGCCGCTACGTTCGTCCGCTCATGAAAGAGAGCGGAACGCCCTTAAAAATCACCGAGGGCAGGCACCCTGTCGTTGAAGCGATTTCCAAAGAACGTTTCGTACCTAACGACGCGCTTTTGGACAACGAAGAAAACCGTTGTGCGATTATAACGGGGCCGAATATGGCAGGGAAAAGTACGTACATGCGCCAAGTTGCTTTGATCGTGCTGATGGCGCACGTGGGTGCGTACGTACCCGCAAAGGCGGCGGAAATTCCGCTTATCGACCGTATTTTTACCCGTGTCGGCGCAAGCGATAATCTTATTTTCGATCAAAGTACGTTCATGGTCGAGATGACGGAAGTCGCTACGATTTTGTTGCACGCAACCAAAGACAGTCTTTTGGTGCTTGACGAAGTCGGCCGTGGGACAAGTACCTACGACGGGCTTTCAATCGCATGGTCGGTCATTGAATTTTTAACGAAAAATACCAAGGCGAAAACGTTATTCTCTACCCATTATCACGAGTTGACGGAGCTTGAAAATTCTCTTGACGGAGTTAAAAATTATAAAGTAACGGTCAAGGAGCTCAATGGTGCGGTCGTCTTTTTACGTAAGATTGCGCGAGGCGGCGCGAATCGAAGCTTCGGTATAGAGGTTGCGGCGCTCGCAGGCGTTCCCAAAGAAGTTACCGCTCGTGCGAAAGGCATACTCAAAATGTTGGAAAAGAGCGATATTGCCAAGGGGAAAATTCGCGTAGAAGAAGTGGAAGAAGAACCTGCGGCAAGGGAACTTACGAAAGTGGAACGCATTTTGGCGGATACGGACGTCAATACGTTATCGCCTATGCAAGCATTATTGTTTTTAGAAGATTTGAAAGAGCAGTTAAACACGGAGAATTGATATGTCAAAAATCAATATTTTACCTGCAAAAGTATATAACAGAATTGCGGCGGGCGAGGTTGTTGACCGTCCGTATTCGGTTGTAAAAGAGCTTGTTGAAAACGCTATCGACGCAGGCGCGACGGAAATCACGGTTGAAATCGAGCAGGGCGGCAAGCAGTTAATTCGCGTAATCGACAACGGTTGCGGTATCGAGCGAGATGATTTACAGTCCGCTTTTTTGCCGCATGCAACGAGTAAGATTGCCCAAGCGGAAGATTTGGACCGAATTTTAACGCTCGGCTTTCGTGGGGAAGCAGTAGCGTCGATTGCGGCGGTATCTAAAATGACGATTACGTCCAAAACGCCCGACGGTAAATGTTACAGCTTACGTTCGGACGGTGGGGAGCTTGGTACAATCACCGAAGCGGCGGGGGAAAACGGAACGGAAGTTTCCGTTGAGATGCTTTTTTATAACACACCCGTGCGTTTGGGGTTCTTAAAATCGGATAAAGGCGAAGAAACGGACATTACGAATTTTGTATCGAGATTTATTCTTTGCCGACCTGATATTGCTTTTACTTATTACGCAAACGGTAAAAAGGTATTGCAATCGTTTGGCGGCGGTGCAGACGAAGCGCTTGTCAGCGTGTATGGTGCGGCTACGCTTGCGGAATGTATTCAAATCAATGCTAATAAACACGGGATACGTATTCGCGGATATATCGGAAATCAAAATTTTTCGAAACCGAATAAGAGCTATCAAAGCGTATTTTTGAACGGTAGATATATTGTAAACGCTACGATTGCCGCGGCGATTTCCAACGCTTACGGCAGTTATTTGATGAAACGTCAATATCCTTTCTACGTATTGTATATCGACGTTCCTACGGAGATTGTCGACGTAAACGTACACCCCAACAAAGCGGACGTTCGCTTTGCGGACAATCAAATTATTTACGGCAATATTTACTCGGTAATTTCCGCGGTGTTGGACGGACAAACCAAGGCTTTGGAATATATCGTGCAGGATAAGCTGCCGAACGTTGAAATGCCTATAAAAAACAACCTTTCCACGCCTGTTCAAGAGAAAAACGTAGCGCAAATAAAAGAAAAGATAGAACCCAAGAAAGAAACGAAGACGTTCGGTTTTGCTACGCTCACGTACGAAGAAGCGCAACGTGAAATTGAAACAAGCGCGCCTGCTTTTGTCGCGCAAAAACAAAAAATAGCGCTGCCGTTTGAAAACGTGGAAGAACGCAAAGGCTTTACTCCGCATGCAAAGCTTGGGGAATATACCGTTTCGCATGAACCGGAAACGCCCGTTAAAAATAGAAAGCCGAATAAACACGGCGCGGAAAAACTGCACGAAAAATTCCCCGATTTATTCTTTGAGCGTACCATACTCGAAGTGAACGATCCCGCTTATGAAAAGGCGAAAAAGGAAGGTAAACAAGAGGATTATTTCGAAGAAAATAAACGCCTTCTTGCAGAGTTGGAAACAAAGAACAAGCAAAACCGCATCGACGTTTCTACGTGTACGTATGCAGGCAAATTATTTAATACTTATTTGCTTTACGAACGCAAGGACGAATTTTTCATTATCGATCAGCATGCCGCGCACGAGCGTTTAATTTTCAACCGTTTAAAGGAACAAATGCAAAATCGCACGGTTGCGCAACAACCTATGCTTTTGCCGTATACCCTTGACTTAAATGCGTTTGAAAGCACTTTCATTCGCGAAAGAATGCAATCGATTCAAGATATGGGCTTCGATATTGTAGAATTTGGAGATACTTCCTTTAAAATTTCAGCCGTACCCATAGATTTACAAAATATCGATTTAGCCAAGTTTTTCAATGAAATTTTAGGAGATATTAGCGGTTTCCGCTCAATCAAGCTCGAAGATTTGTTAAAGGACAAGCTTGCTTCCGCGGCTTGTAAAGCGGCAGTAAAGGGCGGAATGGATTTGACGAAAGAAGAAATTGACGCTTTGTTTGCGCTGATGGACGGAGATATGGGGCTGAAATGCCCTCACGGTAGACCTGTCGTAGTCAAAATGACTCGTACAGAACTTGAAAAAATGTTCAAAAGGATAGTATAATGCCGAAAGTTTTGGTTATTTGCGGCGCAACTGCGTCAGGGAAAACTTCTTTGGCGGTTGCATGCGCAAAACAATTTAATGGCGAAGTGATTTCCGCCGATTCCATGCTTGTATATCGCGGTTTGAATATCGGCACGGCGAAACCGACCGAAGAGGAAAAACAGGGCGTTATACATCATATGATCGACGTGGTTTCTCCAAAGGAGAGCTTTTCCGTGAGCGATTACGAAGAAATGGCTTTGCCGATCGTAGAAAAATTGCTTTCCGAAGGAAAAACGCCAATTATTTGCGGCGGAACAGGCTTTTATATCAACGCTTTGCTTTACAAAAGTCAATTTGGCAACGTCGGAGCGAACGAGAAGCTTCGCGTTTATTACGAAAAGCTCGCGGAAGAACAGGGAAAAGAATACGTGCACGCTCTATTGCGCGAAAAAGATCCCGAAAGCGCGGAAAAGCTGCATTATAACGACGTAAAACGGGTTATTCGCGCGCTAGAAATCTTCGACGTAACGGGAAAAGCAAAATCCGCACAGCAGGACAAACCGATTCCGCGTTTTGATTTTACGGCTGTATCCATTGATTTTCCGCGCGAAACGTTGTATGAACGGATCAATATTCGCGTAGAGCAAATGTTTGAAAACGGATTGCTTGACGAAGTGGAAGCCTTGATGAACCAAGGTATCACGTCGGACATGCAATGTATGCAGGGGATCGGCTATAAAGAAATTCTCGAAGGCAAGCAAAAGGCTTGGGATTTGTCGGAAATCAAGGAATTGATCAAAAAAAATACAAGAAATTACGCCAAACGCCAAATTACCTTTTTCAAGCGTATGCAAAACCATACCCTTTTAACGCCCGATACGGCAACGTTGGAAAGGGTAGCGGCTCTATTAAACGAATAAAAACAGACTATTATGTTACGCATAATACCTATGTCTGACATACTTGATATGTGCAACATAGTAATTGTACCAAAAATAGCATCAAAGAAGTGAGAAAATTATGACAAAAGTAGAAGAACTTATTAAAAAGAGTGAAGAACAACTTACAAAACAGTTTGCTTTGGCGGACGAAATCAGCGAATACAATCAAGAAAAGGTATTAAAGGCGTTTAATAATCATTCGATTGCGATTCGTCATTTCAATCCGTCAACTGGTTACGGCTACGGAGACGAAGGCAGGTTTGTGCTTGGCGACGTATTTGCGGAATCGCTCGGTGCGGAATCGGGGATCGTTTCTCCTGCTCTTTTAAGCGGTACGCACGCATTGACGGTGGCGTTGTTCGGGGTTTTGCGTACGGGCGATAAGGTATTATCCGTTTCAGGTATGCCGTACGACACCATTCGCGGCGTAATTTATGGGGAAGGTAACGGTTCTTTAAAGGATTTTGGTATTTCCTTTGACTGTACCCCTTTAACGGAAGACGGGAAATTTGATAAAACGCAAATTGAAAAGGATATAAGCCGTCTTGGGAAAGAGTTAAAAATGATTTACATTCAGCGTTCGCGCGGGTACGAGCTTCGCGACGCGTTTACGGTAGCGGAAATTGGAGATATTTGCGCTTTTGTGCGCGGGCTTGGCTTTGACGGCTGTATTTTTGTTGATAATTGCTATGGGGAATTTGTTGAAAAGCAAGAACCCTGCGACGTAGGCGCGGACGTAGCGGTCGGCTCGCTCATTAAAAATCCCGGCGGTGGACTTACGCCGACGGGGGGATATATCGTAGGGAAAGAAAATTATATTGATTTAATCGGCAGGCGTTTAACAGCGCCGTCGATCGGCAACGAAGTAGGCTCTTACGCTTACGGTTGGCGGTTATTTTACCAAGGATTATTTCTTGCGCCGCATACGGTAAATCAAGCGATTAAAGGGAGCTTGGTTATCGGTAAATGCATGGAAATGCTCGGTTACGAGAATTTCCCCAAGCTCGACAAAACGCCTGCGGATATTACGCGCGCAATTCGTTTTGATACGGCGAAACAGCTTCGTGATTTTATTCAATCGGTACAGGAAGCCTCCCCAGTAGACAGCTTTGTTACGCTTGAACCATGGGATATGCCGGGATATGATAGCAAAGTGATTATGGCGGCGGGGTGTTTTGTAGAAGGCGCGAGCATTGAACTTTCCGCCGACGCGCCCGTAAAAGAGCCGTATACCGCATATTTCCAAGGCGGTTTAACGTATGAGCATTGTAAATACGCATTAAAGAAAATTTTAGCAAAATTGATATAAACGCAAACGAATAGAAAGCAAAAAGGAAGGCGCGAGCCTTCCTTTCATCATTTTCATAAGCCACATTGCTAAGAACATATTTTTGTAGTATTTTATTTTGTCAAATCCCAATCAATGGGGGGTAATCCGTGCGCGCGTAAGTATTCGTTCGTTTTAGAAAAAGGTTTACTGCCGAAAAAGCCGTTATATGCCGACAAAGGCGAGGGGTGCGCACTTTCGATAATACAATGTTTGCTTTGATCAATCAAAGGCTTTTTACTGCGCGCATTCCCACCCCAAAGGATAAAGACAACGTGTTCTTTTTGCTCGGAAACGAGCTTTATCACGCTATCGGTAAACCATGCCCAACCGCACTTGGAATGGGAATTTGCCTGATGCTCTCGCACGGAAAGGGAAGTGTTCAAAAGCAATACGCCTTCCTTTGCCCATTTGGTTAGCGTGCCGCATTTTGGTCTATCATAACCAAGATCCGATTGCAACTCCTTGAAAATATTCTCCAAAGATGGGGGATTTGGTACGCCTTCTTGCACGGAAAAACAAAGCCCGTGCGCCTGACCTACGTTGTGATAAGGATCCTGCCCAAGCAAAACCACGCGCAATTTTTCAAACGGCGTGTATTTAAAACAGTTATAAAGATCGTACATATCGGGATAAACGGTATAATTCCGATATTCGTCGATCAAAAATTTACGTATTTTCAAATACCGTTCGTCGGCAAAAAGCGGAGCAAGCCGTTCATTCCAATCGCCTAAATCAATCATAAGTGCCCCCAAAGCGGTTATAATTTCTCAAAAAGCAGGGGAAGTGCCGCTTTCAAATTCACCAAAGCCTTGTCTTTATTGACAAGATACTGTTCAGTCGTGCTTCCGCTGCCCGCGACGTCGGAAATCGCTTTCAAGGAATATACGGGCAACTGTGCCGCATATGCCGCCTGCACAACCGCGCCGCCTTCCATATCGCGAATATCGGCGGTTAATTCTTCCGTCAAAAGCTTGTAATCCGCCACAGAATCATTGAATCTATCCGCCGTACCAAGCTTCCGTTTCTCAAACGGTAAATCAAGCGTATTCAGCGCCAAATAGTTTTCGGTATATTCATTCAAAGTGCCCATTTTCGTACCGTTGAGCGCAACGAGATCGAAATCGAATTGTACCGCCGCGGAAATTTGATACACCGCGCAAAGCTTTGTAGAGTCGTTCAACCCGCCCGCAACACCGAAATTGAGTAATTTTTCCGCGTCAAACTTACTGACGAGAAGCTGCGCGCCAAGCGCTGCATTCACTTTCCCAACGCCGCAAATGCAAACGGCGAGCTCTTTCCCGAACGCCTTACCGACGTAAACGTTTTTCCCGCTGATAAAAAGGGAACGGCTAATTTGCATTTGATCGAGCAAAATTTCCGCTTCGCTCTGCATGGCAATCACTGCACCTATCATATTCTTTCTCCTTAAAACACAAGCATATCCTTGCTTTTTTAGTAAAATTATGTTATACTATGGATAAATCTAACGGGAACTACGGTAGAAAAATCCCGTTCCGAGCAAACGCTGACAACGTGTCCATCGACCGTTAGCTGACGGAGCGAAACAGGCAATTCAATATCGCGGTAAAAAATACGCTGATTTTGATAACAAATCTCGGTTATGCCGTGCGTAATTCTCCCACCGAGATATTTAATCGCGCTTTCCTTAACCGTCCAAAGCCGTAAAAAATCTTCCTGCGAACGCACCAAATTCCATTCATTTTCAGGGAATTTCCGCAAAATAGGCGGATAGTGCACGGTTCTATCCAAGCGTTCCGCGTCTATCCCCAAATTTTCCGAAGAAAAAGCGATAAATAATAGGGAATCGGTATGGGCAACGGAAACAAAAAGCCGCTTTTCACAGCGCAAAAAGGGTTTTCCGTGTTCACTGCGATAAATTTCCGCAGTATTGATTTTAAAATACCGTTCGATAAGATATAAAATCGCGCTTTCGGTATTTATGAACGCTGATTTGTCCGTATAGAATAGTTTTTCCATAGATAGATTTATTATAACAGGAGCGAAAAAAAATGTCAAGAGCAGAAAGGGCAAAAGAATATTTTTTACAAGGCTATGCGTGTTCGCAAGCGGTAGCGTTATCCTTTGCGGACGTTTGCGGTGTATCGGAAGAAACTTTGCGTAAATTAACGTTACCGTTCGGCGGTGGAGTAGGGCGTTTGCGCTTGACCTGCGGCGCGATAAGCGGTATGGCGGTTGTTATAGGCTTATTGTTTGCCGAGAGTGAAAACACACCTGAAAACAAGCAAAAAACCTATGCAATCGTGCAGGAATTGTGCGGAAAATTCAAGGAACAAACGGGCAGCTTGATTTGCGGAGAATTATTGCAAAATATGAAAGTTCCCGTGGAAGTAGGCGGAACAGCGGAAGCGCGTACGCCGCAATATTATCAAAAGCGTTCGTGTGCGGAAATGGTATATTTAGCAGCGAATATTTTAGAAGAATACGCAAAAGAACAAGGGAAAATTTAAGTTCTTTTACGAAGTTAAAGAGATTGCTTCGTCATTACATTCCTCGCAATGACAATATCGCGGAGCTTTTGCAAGTACAGCGCGGTCATACGCGCCCTGTCATTGCGAGCGCAGCGCGGCAATCTAACGAAACAATACGCGAATGAACGGCAAGCCGCCCCCAAGAGCAAAACGCTTGGGGGCGGCTATATAATTTTATAAATAAATTAGGAGCAATTTATAAAAATTCATGAAAAGAAAAAAATGTTTTAAAAATCAATACCAAACAACCGCTTACGCGTTTTTAACCCAAACGGCGTAAAAAACCGTTTCTTCGGTAAATTTCTTCAAATCGGCAGTGGAAAAGGTTACTTCAGCATACGTGTTTTCGTGCCCCAAAGGCGCGGACGTTTTCCCGATAACGATATTGTCGCTTCCTTCTTCCGTTGACCAGCCCATAAAAGTATATCCTTCCCGCATAGGTGGAATTTGCGGCGATATTCCGTCAATCGAATAAGACGGTCTAACGTTGCCATCCTGAGGGATATGACGAACGGACAAAACGTAAGGCACTCCGCCGTCATATCCAAAGGTACAATTATAAACGATTGTAGATAAGTAATTTGTTGCCATTAAAGTATCCGTATGAGAAAAATCTGTGTAAACGGTTGCTTTTCCAAAGGCATACGCCCCAACGTATTCTACGGTGTTCGGCAAAATAACGCGGGGGAAAACGTCGGGAATATCGGAACTCTCATGCCCAAACGCATACGTGCCGATACGCTTCACGCTTTTAGGGATAATCAGCGGAAAATGCGAAAAAACGTTCGAGCCGAAAAAGGCATATTCACCGATTTCTTGCAGGTTTTCAGGCAACTTATCAAGAAATAAGCTGGAACAGCCGTCAAAAGCGTGCTTGCCGATTTTTTTAACGCTGTTTGGTATTACGAACGTTGACAAAGTGGTAAGATTGACAAAAGCATATTCTCCGATCTCGTTGACGCCGTCGGGGATCACGCTCGTTTTACAGCCTGCAATCAAAACGCCGTCCGATTTCCGTATGATACAATTATTTTTGCTTTCATAATAAGGATTGTTTTCATCTACCGTAATTTTTTCCAACGCAGTGCATCCGTTTAATACGTGGGGATCGATTTCTTCCACGCTTGCGGGGATATGAAATTCCTTAAGCGAGCTGCACCCTGCAAAAGCGTTTCTGCCGATTTCCGTTAAAGTATTCGGCAACCGAACTCTGGAAAGAGTACCGCAACCGTTAAAAGCGCTGTCCTTGATTACGGTAATGCCGTCGGGGATTATCAAACTTAGCATACTTTGATTAAACGCATTTTTAGCAATTTGCACAATTGGCTTTCCGTCCTCGTAAACGGACGGAATGATAAATTTTTGATTGTTCATACTCAACCCATGCGAAGACAATATCTCGTACGCCTCGCCGTCGTTGATTTCCCTTACCGTCCAGCAGAGGGAAAGGCTATTTACGGTATATTCAATGACGGCGCAGGGGGAATCTGCATGGTTTTTTCCGTCGCCGACCGCCGTTACGGCGATATTGTACGTTTGTACTTTATCTGTCAAGTCAAATATATCAAAGCGGTTGCAATCCGCATAATATTCGTTTTCATCAATTTGGACAAGGTATTTTTCCGCGCCTTCTACCTCCGTCCAGGTCAATATATCCTGTTCAAGGGTAAGGTTGGTCGGTGCGTCCAACGGGTCTATTTGTTTTTCTTTACAGCCTGCAAAAATACACGCGCAGGCAAGCAGGGATAAAAAGCTGCAAATATACGCTTTTTTACGAAAATACTGTTTTTTCATTTTGTTCTCCTATATCTTTATATTTCAACGCTATCGTTTTGTTTCCAAACGGCATAAAAAACGACGTCGTCATATTGACTGCTTCGTATATGGTTAAAAACGATCGCCGGCGATTCGTTGGGAAGAATCAAATCTTCTCCGTTTTCGCTTGTGGACCAACCGAGAAAAGTATAGCCTTTGCGAAAAGGAAAACGTGCAAAATTGGAATCGATAGAATAGGGTTCGTTTTTAGACAAGTCGCCATGCTGATATAAAAACGAAATCACGTAGGGGATTCCGCCGTCAAATCCAAAGGTACAGTTGAAAACGGCTTCGTAATTATTTTGCAATGTCAATGTGCTAAAGTTTACTAAATTAGCAAGAAAATTTTTGTTCTCCAAGGTTATATTCGTATAAATATTGGCATAATAAAAAGCGTACTTTTCAACCGTTTCCACGCTGTCGGGCAAAAAAACAGTTATTCCCGATTTATCGCAATAAAAGGCATATGCGCCTATCGATTTAACGCTGTTTGGGATTGCCAACGGCTTTTCGAGCAAACTGCTAAGGTTATAAAACGCGTAATCGCCGATTTCTTCCAAGCCGCAGGGAAGTGTATCAAAATAAGCTTGCCTGCATTCCCAAAAAGCGTACGGCTCGATTTTTTGTAAGGTTTTCGGAAAATCAATTTTACCCAACGTCCATATATCGCAAAATGCGCGTTCGCCTATCACGGTAACGTTATCGGGGATCTTACTCGATTTACAGCCGACGGTCAAAACGTTGTCCGCTTTACGCAAAATGCAGTTGTTTTCGCTCCTATACGTGGGGTTGTTTTCGTCTACCGTTATTTTCCCCAAGGAATTACACCCGTTAAAGGCTTGCGTGCCAATTTCTTCCACGCTTGCAGGGATATAGATTTCTTTTAACGCCGTGCATTCATTAAAAGGTTCTATCTTTTTTACCGTCGACGGTAACGTGAAGCGTTCAAGGGAGTAGCAACGGTGAAAAGCTCGCTTTATTTCCGTGATTCCTTCGGAAAGAGAAACCTCTGATAATTGCTCGCAATCTGAAAAGATATTATCGTTTAAGAGCGTAACGTTTTTTGGAACGCGCACGGAAGATAATGTTTTACAACTGCTAAACGCGCCGTTTTGGATTTCGGTAATGCTGTCGGGAAGACGGAAACGGGAAACGGATTGACAATGGTCAAACGCCTTTATACCAATAACGGTAACCGTATCGGGAAGTATAACGCCCGTGATATTTTTACAGCGTAAAAATCCAAATTTTGCGATTTTTGTAATCGGTTTACCGTCCTCGTGCCGATCGGGGATGACGACCTTGCCTTTGATCAATTCTTGGCTGGTGGAAGATATCTCGTAGGCGGTATTGTTGTCGATAGGGGTAAATTCGAAAAGCTTCGTATAATCTTCCACGGTATATTTTAAGGTTGCGGACGAACGGGAATCTTTGTATTTTTTGCCGTCGCCAAGCGCGGTTACCTTGATTTCGTACGTCTTTACACTGTCCGTTTGGTCAAAAACGTCCAAACAGTTCTTTTCGCTAAAATACTTTTCTCCGTCAATGGAAATTTCGTAACCGTCCGCATTGGCTACGCTATCCCAAACGAGCGTTTCGTTGTCCACCGCAAGGTTGGTCGGGTACGTCAGCTTTACCGCTTCCGTTTTTTTGCAACCTGCACCAAACAGTAAACACGCGCAAACGGATACCGCCGCGCAAACCGTCAGTTTCATTTTGTTGGCTTTTTTCATGTCTTTACTCCTTTTTATATAATCGATTTTGTTGATAGATGGATTTTATCATATTCGTTTAACGAATGTCAAGCGTTTGACAGGGAGAATTTGGAAAGAAATAAAAAAATAACGCGGAGAAAGGGGTTCTCCGCGTTGTATTTATTGGGATTGGTTGATTATTTATTGCTTTTTGATACGTTGAAATAATATTCCACGACGTCGCCGTCCTGCATGATATATTCCTTACCTTCGGAACGGACTTTGCCTTCCGCCTTTGCCGCTGCGATAGAGCCGAGCGAAACAAGGATTTCCCAGTTTACAACGTCCGCGCGGATAAAGCCTTTTTCAAAATCGGTATGGATTTTGCCTGCGGCTTGGGGTGCTTTCGTGCCTTTAACGATCGTCCAAGCGCGCGTTTCCTTTTCGCCTGCCGTAAGATAAGAAATCAACCCAAGCAGGGCATAGGACTTTTTAATGAGTCTATCTAAGCCGCTTTCTCCAAGCCCGAATTCTTCCATGAACACCGCTTTGTCGTCGGGATCCATTTGAGAGAGTTCTTCTTCCGTTTTTGCGCAAATGACAAGCACTTCCGCGCCTTCCTTTGCGGCAAATTCTTTTACTTTAACAACGTGGGGGAGTTCGTCTTCGGGTGTGCCCATATCGTCTTCTTTGATATTTGCGGCGTAAATTACGGGTTTGGTCGTCAACAGGAAGCAGTTTTTCATAAATTCTTCTTCCGTATCGGAGATATCCATATTCCGCGCGGGTTTTTCGCTTTCGAGATGCGCATACAGTTTTTCCAAGAACGCGTATTCTTCCGCCGCCTTTTTATCCGCGCCGCCGCGGGCTTGTACTTTTACCTTATTCATGCGGTTTTGTACAGCGTCCATGTCCGACATGACAAGCTCTAAATTGATCGTTTCAATGTCGTTGATAGGATCGATTTTATTGTCTACGTGGGTAATGTTTGCGTCTTCAAAGCAACGTACTACGTGCACGATTGCGTCTACTTCGCGGATATGGGAAAGGAATTTATTCCCCAAGCCTTCTCCCTTAGACGCGCCTTTTACAAGCCCTGCAATATCGACGAATTCGATAACGGCAGGGGTTACCTTTTTGCTTGTATAGAGCGCGGCAAGCTTATCGAGCCGTTCATCGGGAACGGCAACGACGCCCACGTTGGGCTCGATCGTGCAGAAAGGGTAGTTCGCGCATTCCGCGCCAGCATGGGTAATTGCGTTAAAGAGGGTGGATTTTCCTACGTTGGGAAGTCCTACGACGCCGAGTTTCATAATCTTCAAGTTCCTTTTTTATCGGTTTTTTAAAATTTTTCCCATATATTATAATATAAAATTTAAAAATTGGCAAATTAAACTTGCCCAAAATTGAAAAATATGTTAATATTATTCCAAGAAAAATTATTTTTAACGACGAAGGTAAGAAGATGGATTACAAAAAACACATAGCGGAAAAAATTCACGTAGACGGAGTAAGCGCGGACGAGCTGTATGATTTAATCGCGTTGCCGCCTAACCTTGAAATGGGGGATTACGCGTTGCCCTGCTTTAAATTTGCGAAAATTCTTCGCAAAAGCCCCGTTATGATTGCGGAAGAATTGAAAAATTCTATCCCTACGGATGACGTTATCAGCGAAGTTTCGGCAATCAACGGTTATTTGAATTTCAAAATCAACAAAGACGGTTTTGTGCGCGCGACGCTTAATAAAATTTTATCGGAAAAGGATCAATTCGGCGCAAGCAACGAAGGCGCAGGAAAGACGGTTTGTATCGATTATTCTTCGATCAATATCGCGAAGCCTTTCCATATCGGGCATTTGTCTACGACGGTGCTTGGCGGTGCGCTGTACCGTATTTTTAATTATCTTGGCTACAAAGCGGTGGGGATTAACCACCTTGGCGACTACGGTACGCAGTTTGGAAAATTGATTTCCGCGTACAAGCGTTGGGGGGATAAAGCGACCATCGAACAGGGCGGTATTCGCGCTTTGAACGAATTATACGTCAAATTCCACCAAGAAGCGGAAACGCATCCCGAATACGACGACGAAGCACGCGCATATTTTAAGAAAATCGAGCAAGGGGACGAAGAATGTCTTGCGCTTTTCCATTGGTTTAAGGAACTTACGCTCAAAGACGTACAGCGCATTTACGATATGCTCGATATCAAGTTTGATTCTTACGCAGGGGAAAGCTTTTACTCGGATAAAATGCAGCCTGTCGTTGACGAATTAAAGGAAAAGGGCTTGCTTGTAGAAAGCCGTGGCGCGCAAGTGGTCGATTTGGAAGAATACGGCATGTCGCCTTGCATTATTTTGAAATCGGACGGTAGTTCTTTGTACGCGACTCGCGATATGGCGGCGGCAATGTACCGTAAAAACACCTACGATTTCTATAAATGCTTGTACGTGGTAGCGTATCAGCAAAACTTGCATTTCAAGCAGTTTTTCAAGGTGCTTGAACTGATGGGCAAGGAATGGGCAAAAGACCTTGTTCACGTGGCTTACGGTATGGTTTCCTTGGAAGAAGGCACAATGTCTACGCGTAAAGGAAACGTTGTATTCTTGGAAGACGTTATCAATAAATGTATTGAAAAGGCGTATAAGATTATCGACGAGAAAAATCCCGATTTGGAAAACAAGCAAGACGTTGCAAACAAAGTCGGCGTGGGTGCGGTTATTTTCGGCGCTTTGTATAACAGCAAGATTAAGGACATTGTATTCTCTTATGATAAAGTATTGAACTTTGACGGGGAAACGAGCGTTTACGTGCAATATACCTGCGCGAGAGCAAATTCCGTTTTACAAAAGGGCGGTGTTCCTGAAAACTTTGAAATCCCCGTGCTTACGGCAGAAGAAATCGAGCTTGTAAAAGCGATTTCTACGCTTCCTGAAACGGTCGTATCAGCTGCGGAAAAATACGAGCCTTCGTATATTGCTCGTTTTGCAGTAGACGTAGCGCAAAAATTCAACAAGTTTTATTTCAACTGCAAAATTTTGGCGGCGGAAGATGAAAAGACGAAGAATTTCCGTCTTGCACTTACGAACGCAACGTTACAAGCGCTTAAAAACGCGTTTGCGCTTCTTGGGATCGGTATTCCTGATAAAATGTAATGAAAAAAATAAGCAAGAAAGTTCCGTGTTGTGCGGGACTTTTTTCTTTTCGGCAAAAGTAGACGAAAATTTCTTGGAAAAATTTTCTTTCAAACTATTCCCTTTTTCAAAAAAATATGTTATGATTAAGAATAGTATTAAGGAGCGTGCAGAATTTTGGCGAAACTTTCCTATGAACAACTTACGGCCTTATTAAATCCTCAAAAAGCGGGGGATCACGCGTGGTTTTTGTCTTTGCTCGACGATGAAAAACAAAAAGCGCACGAGGACGAGCACATGGACGCGGTAATGCAAATGTTGCGCATTGCCCGTATTCGTCCGCATAAAAACGCGATTGCGCAGGCAAAAGGGGAAATCGCAAAACTTGAAAGGGAAGACACGACGGCGGAAAATTACGTTAAAATCAAAAATTTACTTGCGGAAATCGAACGGCAAGCGGAAAAAATGGAAAATTACCGTCCATTTTTTGAAGAACCGTATTTCGCGCGTATGGACTTAATAGATAATAAGGAAGGGTATA
This sequence comes from Candidatus Scatosoma sp., assembly GCA_045127595.1. Classification (GTDB taxonomy): domain Bacteria; phylum Bacillota; class Clostridia; order Christensenellales; family Borkfalkiaceae; genus Scatosoma. Next base: position 18,414 of record JBGVQS010000016.1, read on the forward strand.
ACAGCTATTATATCGGTAAAAAAGGGGATATTCGTTTGGAAATCCTTGATTGGCGCACCCCCGTAGCAAGGCGCTATTATCAAAAAAGCTGTTCTTCTTTTACTTTTAACGAATACGAGTATAAGACGGTCTTACGCCGTGCAATCCGTACAAAAAGCGGCAAAGTGCTCGATTTTAAAAACGAATATTTATCCTTGCGCGATTATCTTTCCGCGGACGAAATTAAGGACCGCGACGAAGAAAACGTACTCGATCCGTTTCTTCGTGAAATCATCAAAACTCGAAAGGAGGAAAGCGCGGTTAAAGATATTATCGAAACGATTCAGGAAAAGCAATACGAAATCATTACTGGACCTGAAAAGGAAAACTTCGTCTTGCAAGGCTGCGCAGGCAGCGGTAAAACGATGGTAATGCTGCATCGGTTAAGCTACTTAATGTATAATAATGAAGACATACGCCCGCGCGACGTACTCGTACTCACGCCGAGTGATTCCTTTAACGAGTTTATTGACGAGCTTTCGGAGGTTTTGGAATTAGAGCGCGTGAAGACTTGCACCGTTTACGAATATTTTTTGCAGGTTTTGAAGAATGCAAAAGTTAATATTGCGGACAAGATCGATAGCACGCAAAAAGAAGACGGTGCATATCTTGAATACGTATATTCCTTGAAATTCGTCAAAGACGTGTATAAGAAGCTCGATAAGGTATACGACAGCTTATACGGCTTGTTTACGGGGGAAGAATGTAAAGAATTTATTGCGGATATTTCCCAAGCATGTAAGCGGCAAATTATGGCGTACGAAGGGATTAAAAACGCGTCGATGCGTGTTCGCCGCGCCGTTTTAGGAGAGATTAAAGAACGGAAAGAGGGCGGCTTATATTACACAAAGCCTTTCCGTGAACTGATGAACTGTATTTTGGACGTTGAAGACTTTTTCAGCGGAACGCTTAAAAGTGAGCGCGCGAAATCTCCCGAATATTTCTATCGTCAACTGATGTCCTTTTACAAGAGCGCGGGATTTGTTGCGCGCAATACCGAACGGATTGTAAACGAAGGTATTCAGTCTTTGGAAGAACTCCGTATTTCAACGGAAAAAGAGATTTCCGATTTAAAACGCTTTCATCAAAAAATCGGCGGCGTAGACGTGTATATGTACGCGGATAGAATTGCTCGCCGTATGGAAATTTTGCAGGAAATCGATCGTGTAAAAGAAAAGGTGTTCACGATCGGAGAACGAAACGTTGCGTTTGCGGAATTTTATGCATATTTGCGCGGAGAACGGAACTTTTCGGAAGTTGGCGGCGGTGCAGATTTTGTAGATATCGTACGTTATTTTTATCGGGAAACGGTTAAGAAATATAAGCTTTCCTATGGTATGACAGCGAAAACAATGTACCGTTCCGACGCATACGCCCTTTGCGTGATTTGCGCTGGGTTAAGCGATCGCTTATCGCCTGTATATTCCTACGTATTCGTGGACGAAGGGCAAGACATTTCTCCTTGCGAATACGCATTGATACGCAAAATCAATAAAAAAGCGGCGTTTAACGTGTTCGGGGATACCGCGCAAAACGTTACGCCTTGGCGCGGGATAAAGGAATGGACGGAACACTTCCCCGATTTTAAGGTATATACGCTCAATCAAAATTACCGTAATACCAACCAAATCGTCGATTACGTATCCGAAACCTTGGGTTTAAATATGCAATCGATCGGTTACGACGGACCGACGGTGAAAAAGCTTTCCCAACGCGGCGTAAGCGGTTTCTTTAAAGACAAAAAGGGCTTAAAAGCGGTAATTTGTAGCGAAGAATATAAAGAAAAATACGCTCGAAAATCGTATAATAATCTTTCTCAGAAAGGAAAACTTTCTCGTTCAAAGGTCAATTTGATGACCGTTTACGAAAGTAAGGGCTTGGAATTTACTTCCGTGGCGGTTGCCCCTGAGGGAATGTCCGATTCGGAAAAATATATCGCTTATACGCGCGCTTTAAACGAGCTTGCAATCATTACTTGATAGGAGGGAATATGAAAAAGATTTTTCTTGTAGATGCCGACGATACTATCTTGGATTTTCACGCGTCGTCGGAAAGGGCGTTGAAAGCGGCTTTTGCGCATTTTAACGTGGCTTGGGAAGATCGGTTTTTATCGGAATTTCGCGTAATAAACGGCGGACTGTGGGCGGCGCTTGAACGCAAAGAATTGACTCGAACAGAGCTTATGGAACGTCGTTTTCCGATCTATCTTGCGCATATGCATATGAATTTGGACGGTAAAGCGTTCAACGAATTTTTCGTAACCCATCTTGCGAACAATCCCATATATATCGACGGGGCGGAGCGCTTTTTGGAAAACTTGAACGCGCTTGGCATAGTTTTTATCGTAACGAACGGCACGGAATATATTCAAAAATCGCGTTTTTCCATTTCAAGACTATATGAAAAAGCGGAAAACGTGTTCATTTCGGATACGATCGGCGTGGATAAACCGGCTAAGGGATATACCGATTACGTTATCGCGCATATCAAAGGCTTTGACAAAGAGGAGGCTGTTTGGATCGGGGACAGCTTAACCGCGGATATAACGGCGGCAAATAACGCAGGAATTACAAGCATTTGGTACAATCCAAGCGGCAAACCGATCATGGCAGCCGCCCCCGATTTTGTCGCTAAGGATTTTGCGGGAATTTTGGATATTTTGCAAAAAAATTAAGGAATGCGCAAAAAAATTCCTTTCAAACATTTGAAAAAAATTGAAAAAGATGTTATAATATTCCAGAATGGCATCATTTAGCTTGTTTTTTTGCATAAAAAATGCGAAAAACGAACAAAATTCATACGAATTGAGGAAGAAATGGCAACGGAAAAGAAAAAAGAGACAACAACCAATGAATACAGCGCAAAGAATTTGGAAGTGTTAGAAGGTCTTGACGCCGTTCGTATGCGTCCCGGTATGTATATCGGTTCGACGGGCATCAAGGGCTTACACCATATTCTTTGGGAAATCGTAGACAATGCGATCGACGAAGCCGCAAACGGTTTCGCGAACAAGGTAAAGGTTACCCTGTATAAAGACGGAAGTGCGTCCGTAGAAGATAACGGCCGCGGTATTCCCACCGACATACACCCGAAAGAAAAGGTTTCGGGGGTTCAACTCGTTTTCACCAAATTACATGCCGGCGGTAAATTCGGTCAGGGGAATTATGAATATTCGGGCGGTTTGCACGGCGTAGGTGCGTCGGTTACCAACGCTTTATCCGAATGGTTGACCGTTGAGGTTTGTAGAAATCGACGGGTATATAAAATGAGTTTCCACTCCAAATATAACCCGCGTAAAAAGAAAGTCGAATCGGGCTTACCCGACGGACCTTTGGAAGATACGGGCATTACGACTAGCCGTAAAGGCTCGACCATTCGTTTTAAACCGGACGCGACGGTATTTTCGGAAACGGAATTTGATTTGGAAACGGTAGAAGAACGTCTTCGTCAGCTTGCTTTTTTGAATCGCGGCGTAGAAATTACGCTAATCGACGAACGCACGACTATGGCGGAAGCTCGCCGTACCAAGATGTTATTTGGTGCGGACGACGAAACGGAAGAGAATGCGGAAACAGCCGAAGCGGAAGAAAATTCCGCCTTGGAAGAAAATACCGAAATCGTCGAAGATTTGTTTAGTATGGGACAGCAGTCCCTTTTTGGGGAGCTGGACGAGCTTGCTTTGGAAAGCGAGCCTTATCGTATCACGTTTAAATACGACGGCGGTATTTCCGACTACGTTAAGAGTTTAAATGAAGGAAAGAAAAAGCTCTATGCGCAACCTATATATTATAAAGCGGTAAAGAACGATATTCAAGTGGAATTTTCCATTCAACATACGGGGGAATACCGCGAGAGTATGTTCTCATTCGTCAATAACATTCCCACGCCCGAAGGTGGGTATCACGAAATGGGTTTCCGTTCGGGTTTAACGAGAGTTTTGAACGAATACGCAAGAAGCAACGGCTTTTTGAAAGAAAAAGACGCGAATTTCCAGGGGGACGATTTCAGCGAAGGCTTGGCGGTCGTTTTATCCATTAAAATGGCGAACGTACAGTTTGAAGGGCAGACCAAAACCAAGCTTGGGAATACCGAAGCGCGCCCTGCGGTGGAAGCAACGGTCATTGAAGGTTTCAACGCGTTTAAGAACGTCCGCGGTTATAAAAAGACCATGGAAGAAATCATCAAAAAGGCGCAGGGTGCGGCAAAATCCCGTATTGCGGCAAAAACGGCAAAAGACAATGCGCGCGCTAAAAACAGTATCGACGGACTTACGTTGATTGGCAAGCTTGCGTCTTGTTCGGGTAAAAAACCCGAGCTTAACGAAATGTTTATCGTGGAAGGGGATTCGGCAGGCGGCACGGCAAAACAAGCACGAGTGCGCCAATATCAATCGATTTTGCCTTTGCGCGGCAAGCCGTTGAACGTTGAAAAGAAAAAGCTCAATCAAATTCTTGAAAACGAAGAAATCCGCACAATGATCAGCGCAATCGGTGCGGGAATCGATCCCGATTTCAAGCTTGATAAAATCAATTATCATAAAGTCATCATTCTTTCGGATGCCGACCAAGACGGTATGCATATCCGCTGTATTTTGCTTACTTTCTTTTTCCGTTATATGCGGCCGCTTGTCAACGGCGGGCACGTATATATCGGTATGCCGCCTTTGTATAAGGTTTATAAAGG
>JBGVQS010000017.1:0-22017 GCA_045127595.1 Candidatus Scatosoma sp.
AAAAGTACGTCATTGAAGAGATTATTCCTGCCAAACTAATGGACAAGCATACGAAAATTTACGTCAATCCCACGGGCAGATTTGAAATTGGCGGACCGGAAGGAGATAGCGGATTGACGGGCAGAAAGATTGTCGTAGATACCTATGGTGGAAGATGCGCCCATGGCGGCGGTGCTTTTTCTGGCAAGGATTGCACAAAAGTGGACAGAAGCGCGGCTTACTATTGCCGTTATATCGCAAAAAATCTCGTGGCGGCGGGGCTTGCCGATGAATTGGAAATTCAGGTAGCGTACGCAATCGGCGTAGCGAATCCCGTTTCCGTTTTCGTGGATTCCCACGGGACGGGAAAACTGGACGACGAACGGCTTGTGGAGATCGTGAAAAAGGAATTCGACTTGCGCCCTTATGCGATCATTCGTACGTTGGATTTGCGCAAGCCCGTCTTTAAAAAGACGGCGGCTTACGGGCACTTCGGCTATAAAGGATTTAGCTGGGAGCAAACCGACCGCATTGACGATTTGAAAAAGTATTTATAAAGCGATAGCCGAGCGGTTTTCCGCTCGGCATATTTTTTCAAAATAGGAAAATGCAATACCCATGTACGAGTTGAACGGGGGAATTAAGCTTCAAAATTTTTATTTATTTCGGTATATTTTTTGTGAAGCAGAGAAATGCTTTGCGCATGCAACGAAAAATCCGTTTAAATTGCGATAAAAAGTGCTTAAACGACGCTTGAAAAGGGTATAAAAGAAGTATATTTTAACAAATTTCGCGCGCGAATAAAGCTTTTATGTGATTTTTATTAAAAAACCGCGTTAAAACGCTTTCATTTTCGCGGAAAATATTGTACAATAGAAAGGACGGTTATACACTGCCGTAAAAGGCGGTTGTGGCATTTTTTCGCAGGGCGCGGAAAGATAAGTCGTAAAAAATAAATCTATCGGAGTTTTAAGATGGGATTGTTTAAATATTTGCTCGGTGGCGACGGCAGACGTAGCCTGAAAAAATTGAACAAGATGGCGGACGAAGTTGAGGCGTTAGAACCGAAATATCAAGCGATGGATGATGAAACGCTGAAATCGCAAACGCAGGTTTTGAAAGACAGACTTGCTGGGGGAGAAACGCTTGACGATATTCTCAACGACGCATTCGCGGCACTTCGCGAAGCGGCAAAGCGCGTACTTGGAATGCGCCATTTCCGCGTACAGATTATCGGCGGTATTTGTTTGCACCAAGGCCGTATCGCAGAAATGCGTACGGGTGAAGGTAAGACGCTCGTATCCACGTTGCCCGCGTATCTCAACGCGCTCACGGGGAAAAGCGTGCATATCGTAACGGTAAACGATTACTTGGCAAAGCGCGACGCAGAATGGATGGGAAAAGTCCACAAATTCATGGGCTTGACGGTCGGCGTAGTCGTTCCCGGTATGGAAGACGACGAAAAGCGCGCGGCGTATAAGTGCGATATTGTATACGGCACGAATAACGAATTCGGTTTCGACTATTTGCGCGATAACTTAAAGACGGACATTGCGAGAATGGTACAGCGCGACTTGACGTTTGCAATCGTGGACGAAGTAGACTCCATTTTGATCGACGAAGCAAGAACGCCGCTCATCATTTCGGGTAAGGGTGAAAAATCTTCCGATTTGTACGTGCAGGTAGATAAGCTTGTCCGTACTCTTTCGGGCGGTTTCGACGACGAATTAAAGGAAGAAGAAGACGCGGCTTTGGCGGCACTTCGCTTGGAAAGAAAGAATAAAAAGAAGAAAAAGATCGTAGAAGAAGCGGAAGAAGACGACGAAGAAGAATTCGTGGACTACACGAAGATGACGTTGGAAGAACAGGCGAACTACGAAGCGGCTTTGGAAGAAAAGCGCGCGGCGGCTCGTGCGGCAGCGCCCGAAGGTAGAAAAGCGCTTGCGGCGTCGAAGGATTGGGATTATATCATCAATCGAAAGGACAAGACGGTAGAGCTCACCGACAGCGGCGCGAGAAAGGCGGAACGTTTCTTCCGTATCGACAATATTGCGGAAATCGAACACGCGGATTTGAACCATCATATTCAGCAGGCGTTGAAGGCGCATAAGCTCTTTAAGCTTGACGAAGATTATATCGTAAACGAAGGGGAAGTCGTTATCGTTGACGAATTCACCGGCCGTTTGATGATCGGCAGAAGATACTCCGACGGGTTGCATCAGGCAATCGAAGCGAAAGAAGGGGTGGAAGTTCGCAGCGAAAACAAAACGTATGCGACGATCACGTTCCAAAACTATTTCCGTTTGTATAAGAAACTTTCGGGTATGACGGGTACGGCAAAGACGGAAGAAGCGGAATTTAGAACCATCTATTCGTTGGACGTTGTGGAAATCCCCACCAACCGTCCCGTAAAGCGCGTCGATTTGCCCGATATGGTATATTCCACGCAAGAAGGGAAAAAGCGCGCGATCATCAATGAAATTATGGAACGCCACGAAAGCGGTCAACCCATCTTGGTGGGGACTTCTTCGGTAGATAAATCGGAAGAAATTTCCCGTTTGCTCAAACGCAACGGCGTAAAGCATAACATTTTGAACGCGAAAAACCACGAACGTGAAGCGGAAATCGTTGCGCAGGCAGGACGTCTTGGCGCGGTTACCATTTCTACGAACATGGCAGGGCGCGGTACGGACATATTGCTCGGCGGTAACCCTGAATATCTTGCGAAAAAGCGTTTGCGTGAAGAAGGCGCGGCGCACGAAGATATCGAGCTTGCAATCAGCACGTATATTACCGACGTAAGCGAAGAAATTATGGCGCTCCGCGAAAGATATAAAAAGGTGTACGAATATTATAAGGCACAAACGGACGAAGAAAAGGAAAAGGTTATCGCGGCGGGCGGTCTTTGCATTATCGGTACGGAACGCCACGAATCCAGACGTATCGATAACCAGCTCCGCGGCCGTGCAGGTCGTCAAGGGGATATCGGTATGTCCGTGTTCTATCTTTCCTTGGAAGACGATCTCGTTATGCGTTTCGGCGGCGAGAGAATGAAAGCGCTTTATAACTTCTTCAAGATTGACGAAGATACCTGCTTGCAATCGAAGATGCTTTCGCATGGTATTGAAAATGCGCAAAAGAATATCGAAGGCAGAAACTTCGGTATCCGTAAAAACGTCTTGCAATACGACGACGTTATGAACAAACAGCGTATGGTTATGTACGAAGAACGTATGAACGTACTTCGCGGCGGCAACGTGCATGAACAAGTGCTCAAATTCATTCCCGATTACGTTGCGGAAACGATTTCTGCCGCAGTCAACGTGGAAGATATGCCCGAGCTTTGGAATGAAGACGAATTGAACGCTGCACTCGAAGCGAAAGTGCTTCCCGAAGATACGAACTACGTAACCCGCGAAAGATTGATCAAGTGGGATTACGAACTCGCGCTGAAAAAGATTACCAACAAGGTTATCAAGGAATACGAAAAGAAGATTGAAGAACTGAAAGAACAGGGCGTAGATTTCCACGCAATCGAAAGAAGAGTGCTTTTGATGACGGTGGATAGAAACTGGATCGACCATATCGACGCAATGGATCAGCTTCGTAAAGGTATCAGTCTTCGCGCGTACGGACAGGTTGACCCCGTTATTTCCTATAAGAAAGAAGGGTATGATATGTTCGACGAAATGACGGCGACCATTCAACGCAGCACGATCAGCGTCTTGCTCAAAGTGAAAGTGGAAACTCGTCCCGCGCCGATGCCTATGCCGCTCAAGGTGCAAGCGACAAACGCACAAGCAAACGGAACGAACGGCGCGCCTGCGGCTGCTCCCGCTCCCACGAGAGTTTTCCGCCGTCAGATGCCCGAACCGCTCTCGAATATGTCTTCATTTAGAAACGCGGTGGCAAATCAGGCGAAACAGGATCAAAAAACCGAAGAAGAGTAATAGGAATTCTATATGTTTAAAGCAGACGATTACAGATTAAAAATTCAAGCCATGCGCGAAGGCTTAAAAGAAGCGGAATACGCTTTGGATATCGAGCATTTGCGCCCGCGTCTTGCCGAGCTTGAAAAGGAACAGGAAAACCCCGAGGTTTGGCAGGATATTGAAAAATCCACCAAAATCGGCAGGGAAGCTTCCGCAATCCGCAACAAAATCACTTCGTATGAAAAGGGCGCGACGGCGCTTTCCGACGCGGAAGACGTTATCGATCTCATTGAAGAAACGGAAGACGAAAGCTTGATTGCGGAGCTTGACGAAATGCTTTCCACCGCGGAAAAGGATATTGAAGATATGCGTATCCGCGCGATTTTGAAAGGACCTTACGATAACCACAACGCAATGCTTGCACTCCACGCGGGTGCGGGCGGTACGGAAGCGTGCGACTGGTGTCAAATGCTCTACCGTATGTATTGCCGTTATTGTGAAAAAATGGGCTTTAAGGTGTATGAGCTCGACCGCGAAGCGGGGGACGGCGCAGGCTTTAAAAGCGTCGATTTCCGTGTAGAAGGGGAAAATGCTTACGGGTATTTGAAAGCGGAAATGGGGGTGCATAGACTTGTGCGCATTTCTCCCTTTGACGCAAATAAACGCCGTCAAACCTCTTTCTGCTCGCTGGAAGTTATGCCCGAAGTCGAAGACGACAACGAAGTAGAAATTAACGACGACGATATCCGTATCGATATTTACCATTCGGGCGGCGCAGGCGGTCAAAACGTCAATAAGGTAGCTTCTGCCGTGCGTATTACCCACTTCCCGACGGGGATTGTCGTACAGTGCCAGAACGAGCGTTCGCAGCTTCAAAACAAGGAAATGTGTTTTAATATGTTGCGTTCGAAACTCTTGGAAAAGAAGATTGAGCAACGTCAAGCGGAAGCGGCGGCAATGAAAGGGGACGTAAAGAAAATCGAATGGGGTGCGCAGATCCGTTCCTACGTATTCTGTCCGTACACCCTTGCAAAGGATCACCGTACGGGCTATGAAAAAGGGGATATTCAGGGCGTTATGGACGGGGATATCCACGGCTTTATTATCGATTATTTAAAAAAATCATAACAAAAGGTAGGGGGCAGGTACGAGATGACTGCCCCTTTTTTATAAATAAGGGTTAAGATAAGGGCTTTTTGCCGCGCGTTGGCATAAAGCGATTCGACGAATAGGAACGACGTATTATGAAGTTTGATAAAACGAAATCCGAACCGATTATTCTCGGTATAGAAAGCTCGTGTGATGAAACGGCGGCGGCGGTGATTCAGGGAAGAAAAATTCTTTCAGACGAAATTGCTTCGTCCGCGACCATACAGGCGGAATTTGGGGGCGTAGTGCCCGAAATTGCTTCCCGTGCGCATACGGATGAGATTGCGTGCGTGGTGGAGCGCGCCGTAAAAAATGCAGGCATTTCTTATAAGGACATTGATGCGGTGGCGGTTACGTACGGCGCGGGGCTTTTAGGGGCGTTGCTCGTAGGGGTTTCTTTTGCGAAAACGTTTGCGTTTGCGCTTGGAAAACCGTTGATTGCCGTAAACCATATCCGCGGACATTTGGCGGCGGCGTACTTGGACGCGCCCGATTTAAAGCCGCCGTTTGTTACGTTACTCGCAAGCGGTGGGCATACGGCGATTCTTTACGCGAAATCGGAAGCGGAATTTGAAATTCTCGGCGCGACGTTGGACGACGCGGCAGGCGAAGCGTTCGACAAGGTTGCGCGGGTGCTTGGGTTAAAATATCCCGGCGGACCGAATATTGAACGGTGTGCGAAAGAGGGTACGGCTTGCGTGCCTATGCCGAAGATGCTCAAAGGTGGCGGCGGATATAATTTTTCGTACAGCGGTTTAAAGACGGCTGTAATCAATTATTGCCACACAAAAACGCAAAAAGGGGAAGCATATTCCAAAGCGGACGTAGCGGCGTCCTTTCAATGTGCGGCGGTAGACGTGTTGGTGGAAAAGACGGTAGCGGCGGCGAAAGAAAAGGGAGTTTCGACGGTAACCGCAGGCGGTGGCGTAGCGGCGAATACCTATCTTCGTGAAAGCTTGCAAAAAGCTTGCAAGGCAAACGGGCTGAACCTTGTATTGCCTGAAAAGAGGTATTGCACGGACAATGCGGCAATGATCGCTTCGGAAGGGCTGGTGCAATTCAAGCTTGGAAATTTTGCTGAAAATACGTTGACTGCAAAAGCGTCCATTCCTTTGGCGGCAACCTTGGAAACGGTGCAAAGCCGCGCGGCAGAAAAGGCAGGGAAATAATATGGCGTTTGCAGGGTTATTACACGCGGAAACGCACGCCGCGCACGGGTGGCATTTATTCGGGGATTTTCTCTTGCACGCCTTAAAGGACACGGCGGTGCTATTGCCGTGGATCTTGATTTTATATATCGTTATCGAGCTATTGCAAAACAAAGCGGATTTAAAGAAAATCAGCCGCTATAACGGCAGGTTTGGTCCGTTGCTCGGTTCTGCGACGGGGCTTATTCCGCAATGCGGATTTTCCGTAATGGCGGCAAAGCTATTCGAGCAAAAATATATTACGGTCGGAACGCTGCTGGCTATCTTTTTTGCGACGAGCGACGAAGCGTTTGTGATTATGCTAACGAACGGCTCGGGGGCAAAATGGGTACTACCCATGCTTGCTTGCAAGGTGGGGATCGGTATTGCCGTAGGTTACGGTGTGGATTTGCTTTTACGCGCAATAGGACGTAGGCAGGTACGCGTTGAAATGGCGGAAGCGTATGCCGAAGCCCCCTCGACTACCCACGAAATCTTTATGCGTAGCTATTTAAGCGAGCGGGACGTGGAAGTGAATTGTTCTTGCGGTAGACAGCACGACGGGGATTCCGCTTGGAAAAACTACGTTCTCTATCCGTTGTTGCATACGTTAAAGGTTGCATTTTTTATCTTTTTGGTCAATTTGGTTTTGACGGCAATCGTGCATATGGTCGGGGAAGATACGTTTGCGAACTTTATGCACAAAAACCGCTTTTTACAGCCGTTTGTGTCTTGTTTGATCGGGCTTATCCCCAACTGTGCGTCAAGCGTTGTGATCACCGAAGCCTTCTTGGGCGGAGCGATTACGTTTGGTTCTTGCGTGGCGGGGCTTTGCGTCAATGCAGGGCTTGGGTTTGTCGTACTTTTAAAAAATACGCGCCGATGGAAACGGAACCTTTGCTTGATTCTTTTTTCCTATGCGGTTTCCGTGTGCATCGGGATGGTATTGAATCTTTTCCCCATAATGGCGTAAAAAATATTGAAATACGTTTAAAAACGGGTGCTTTTGCGGTAAATATAATATAGAAGCTCTTTAATAAGGAGATAGAAAAAATGGAAGAAGTAAAAATAATCGGTTATCAAGACGGCGCGCTTTGTATTGCGCTTTCGGGGGATATTGACCTTGGCAACGCCGAAGGATTCTATCAGGAAGTTATGGCGGCGTATCAGCAAACGAAAGGCAATATCCGTTTTGATTGCAAGGAGCTTGCGTTTATCGACAGTACAACGCTCGGCACGTTTGTAAAGATTTTGAAAGCGGTGAAATCGGACGGTTTTGAAATGTCGCTTGTCGGGTTGCAACCGAAGATCAAAAAATTGTTCGTGATTTGTTCTTTAGACACGATTATGAGGGTAGAATGATGGAAAAATTCTCTGTTAGCTTGCCTTTAAGCGGTGAATATTTAACGACGGTACGTTTGACGACGGGCGGACTTTGCGCGCTTGCCGGGTTTGACGTGGACGCGACGGAGGATTTTAAGGTTTGCGTTACCGAAAGTTTGTTGATTTTAAGAAGAAACGGCTTTTCTAATGCGGAAATACTTTTTACGGTCGGCGAAGCGCTTGGCTGTAAACTTTGCGGTAAGGACGTTTCAGGGGAAAAGACCGAACCGATGGAAGAAGAAATTTCCCGCGCGCTCTTGTCGGCGTTGCTTGGGAAGGTGGAATTTTGCTCGGACGGGCAAGGACGGGTTATTGAAATTTCGTTTGAAGGCTGATTATGGACGAACGTGTGAACGAGCTGTTTAAGCGCTACAAGGAGACGGGCGATATTGCCATTCGCAATCAAATTGCCGAAAAGTATCTCTACATAGCCGACATTCTCGCGAAGAAATTCGTTGGGAGAGGGGTAGAATACGACGATCTGAAACAGGTCGCCGCGTTTGCGCTTGTTCGCGGAATCGACCGTTTTGAGCCGGATATGGGCATGCAATTTACTACGTTTATTACGCCGACGATTACGGGGGAAATTAAAAATTATTTCCGTGATAAATCCCGTATGGTAAAGCTACCTCGAAAGCTTGGGGAAATCAGCGCTTCGGTGCGGAAGTTCTCGGCTGAATACGAAGCGAAACAGGGTGCAAAACCGAGCGTAAAAGTCATTGCGCAAACGCTTGCACTTTCGGAAGAAGAAGTGGTTAAAGCGCTCGAAATCGGCGGAACGGTTTCTCTTGACGGAATGTCGGGCGTAGGCGAAGACGGGGAAGAACATTCCTTGTATGGGTTGCTTGCGGACGACGAAGATAAATATGAAAAATTTGAAATGCAGGAAACCTTGCGCGCGGCAATGAAGGATTTTTCGGATACGGAAAAGGCATTGATAAAAATGCGGTACGTAGACGAGTTATCGCAAAGCGATACGGCAAAGCGGCTGGGGGTTTCTCAAATGTTTGTATCACGCATGGAAAGGAAGCTGTTAGGGAAACTGAAAGAAACGTTAAAGGATTCCGTTTAATGACGGAAAAGGAGGGTGGAATGATTTTCGAGATAGAAGATATCCGTACAATGCATAAGGCGTTGGAAGAACTTTCCGCCTTTCTTCTTGATTGCGGTTTTTCGGAAGATAGAATTTTTGACGGAAAATTGATCGCGTGCGAGCTACTGGGAAACGTTTTGCGGCATAGCCAAGGAAAAGCGACTTTGTATGGCGAACGGAAAGATAACTTTGTAGAATTAAAGGTGTTTTCGTCTATACCGTTTATGCCGCCTGAAAAATCCAAGCTTGAAGATACGCTTTCCGAGCACGGCAGAGGGATTTTTTTGGTAGACGCCTTATCCGACGGCAGGGCAACGTCAAAAGATGGTGCAATTCTTATCAAATTAGAAATTCGTTAAAAATTAGCAGCGCTTGATTTTCAAGCGCTGCTTTTATAATGGTTTAGATAAAAATAGAAAAGAGCCGACAAACGTCGGCTCTTTATTAACGTGCGTCAAATCAAGACAATTTTACAGAATGTTGATAGATCTTCGAAAGAAGCCCGTTGGGGATCTTTTCTCTGTTTTGACCGAGATAGATGAAGATCTTACGGAAGAAGTCTTTATTTGTTTCGCCAACCTTATAATCGGGGATACCAGCCAAAGGACCGCGAACTTTAAGGATGAACAAATCGGTAAATTGCGATTTTTCTTCTTCGTTTAACGTAATGATAAACGCGTCATAGCTTTCCGCTTCAGGAGCAGGGGTATTCGGGCAAAGTTCCGTTGCAAGTTCTACACCTGCGATAGGACCGCCTTCGTAAAGAACTGCTTCTGCATATTGCTGCGTAGCAACGTCTTTCATGTTGCTTGCGTCAACAGCGCCTTCAACAAGCGCAGCGTCTACCATTTCAGCAGGCTGCTGAGCAGCTTTATTCTTTTTCTTCACGTTATAAACGATTTGCGCCGTCGCGAATACGATTTGAAGAAGCGCGATAGCAGCGGAAATCGTTGCGTAAAGCTGTAATTTATCATCAGGAACTTTCGACCATGCGTGGATGTAAATCAAACCAAGCGCAAGGAGCATTTGGAGTACGAAACGGAAAAGGTCGAAAGGAAGACCACGACGAAGTTGAATACGAATCTTCGCGATAAGGAAGTTGACAACAGCAACGCTGAGAATCGAGAAGATAACGATACGGATAATGCTGCCGTGTTCGGTTTTGAACATAAGCTTCACTGCGTCTGTATCGGAAGCAACCGACCAAAGGAGGGCAACCGTAAATGCGAGGGTAAGAAGGTATTCAAGGATAACCATGAAAATCTTCTTGCCTTCCTTGATGCAGGAAAGTACGAAGTAAACAAGTTCGGAAACAGCGAATAAGCCGATTACGATCCAATCGAAGGTAAGAGCGATACCGTCAAGGTAAGCGCTGATACAACCGATGAAAAGCGCATAGAGCATCGTACCCATCGAATAGAAATAGGTAGAGGTACGGATACATTCCGTTGCGTGCTTTTTGCTGAAAATACCGATAAGCGCATAAATAAATGCGATAAGCGTACAAAGGATTAACAGGTAATAGAATACGCAAGCTACTTTGCCTACGATACCTGCGCCCGTCGTCAATACGGGAAGAAGATCAAACGCTTTGTCGTGATCCTTCGTGAACAAATCGATAATCGTCAAACCGAGCATATCGTTTTCAAGTTCAAAATGTCCAGTTAAGAATTTGATGGGCAAGAAGAAGGTTGCGATACAAACGATAGCGCCGATTGCGTTGAACGCGCGATAACCCAATCTTCTAGGGGTAGCGCTTGCTTTTTTCGCTTTAGCGGGCTTTTTCGCCTTAGGCGCTTTCTTCGCTTTTATGGTTTTTTCTTTGGGCGCTTTTTTAGCCTTTTCCGCTTTTGCCTTAGGCGCTTTCTTTGCTTTTTCGACCTTCGTCGCAACAGGTGCTGCTTCTTCTACGGGAGCAACTTCTACTACGGGAGCAGGTTCTTCTGCGGGCATAACAACGGGTTCAGCTTCTACAACTTCATTTACGGGAGCAGCTTCTTCTGCTACGGGTTCAGCGGCAGGAGCGGCTTTTTTCGCTTTAGCGGGTTTAGCCGACTTTTGCTTTTTCGCAGCTTTCTTTGCTTGCTTCGCTTCGAATTTTGCTTGTTTTTCTTTGGCTTTGCGTTCCGCTTTTCTTTCTTGCTTCAAGGAAACGTTTTCGCCTTTGCGTTGTTTTTGGAACAAGCTGATAAACATCATAACGGCTGCAAATGCAAACGCGCCCATTGCGATAAACGCGTTCATATCAAGCTCAAGAATTTTTTGGTACGTTTCTTCAAGAAACTTTTCAGCGGAAACACCCGCACCAGCCGCTTCAGCAATCAATTTCAAATCTTTGCCGGGGACAAGGAAATCGATTGTGAAGTATACAGCCGCGCCAGCAGCCGCGAAGCACAAGAAAGCAAGGAATCTTGCGAACTTGTTTTTCTTCCAACCGCAAAACGTAAACAAAATACCCAATAATGCACCGGCATAGGGGATCATGTTCATGTAAGACAATCCGAAAATTTCAGAGCCTGCTTCTTTATAACAGATAGTCGCTTCCATACCAGTAACAGGGAAGTCAACACCGTCTTTCCCATTGAGAATGGGCATAAAGAACATGAAAGCCGCTGCGAATACAGCAAAGACTATCGCAAAGGATAGACACCACTTTTTAGAACTTTTCATAAAAGACCTTCCGCGAAAGGATTTGATTTTACGCACTTTTCCGTAGCCTCTCGCTTTTGTAAAATTCTATCAATAGAGTAAAAAACTCCTTATATAAAATTCTACAAAAATATTATAACCGCGCACGCGCGAATTGTCAAGTGTTTCTTTATAAATTTATTATATAATAAATCAAAAAAATGCTAAAATTTTTCTTTTTTGAGCGACAAGGAAATAGTTTTGAATCTTCGAGCGAAAAAAACGGGATTTTTTTTGATTTTAGAAGAAAACCTCTTGAAAAAAAAATTCTTTTGCTGTATAATGGATAGGAGATTGAACAAAGGGGAAACGTATGAGCGATTTGAAACGGATTGCGGCGGAAATCGAAGAAAAACTTGGGGTTCGTTTTTCCTATTATGCGGAAAATACGAAACCTGCTGATTTGCCCGTTTGCGAGAAACATTTCGAAGGCGTAACGGACGACGGCGCGCATACCTTTTTTCGTTTCTTACATAGAAGCGTAGGGTACGTCGGAATATTGTACGGGGTGGGCAGAGAAGAAAAAAACTGCGCCTTATTGCTGCCGTCGTATATCGAGCGTCTGTCTGAAACGGAAGCGGAGCTTTCCAAAACGGAATATTTAAAACGGATTTTGCTCGGGGAGAGTTCTTCTATGGGCGTGTATAAATACATGACTCGGTTTTCCGTGCGTTCTTCTCCCTGTTTTGTAATCGCTTTACGCGTGCCGCGCTTGATGAAAGAGGCGCTCGCGGTTTTGGAACAGTACGGCGGAAACAGCTTGGATACCGTTTTGCAAATGGATGAATTGCACTGCGTTTTGGTGAAATTCATTCGTGAAGAAGAAAACGAATACCGTTCTTCCGTGGACTATGCGGAGTTCGTAACGCAGTCTTTGAAAGAAGAACTGGGGATTGACGTTTGCGCGGGGGTAGGGGCTACCGTTCGTGAACTGAAAGACGTGGCGGTATCCTATACGGGTGCGGAAAACGCGCTTCGTTACGCGGACGTATTCGAGGTACAGGGGAACGTACATTCCTATCGAGAATTCATCTTGGTGAAAATGATGGAGGACATTCCCGAAAGCAAGCTCGCGGAATATTTGACCGAGCTTTCCGATGAGAATTTTAAAGAAATTTTCGAAGACGAAGAAATGCTCGCGACAGCGGAATCCTTTTTGCAAAGTAGCTTAAACGTCAGCGAAACGTCCAGAAATTTGTATATGCACAGAAATACCCTTTTATACCGCTTGGATAAGCTGGAAAAGGCAACGGGCTTGAATATACGTCTTTTTTCCGACGCGGTATCTTTCCGTGTATTGACGATTTTACACCGTTTGATGAAAAAATAAAACCGAATCAAAAGCAAACATACCCTTTCGCGTATAAAAAGCGGCGCGAAGGGGTATTTTTTTAACGTACGGAGTGGTGTATGCGGAGAAATATTTGGAAAGCGCTCACGGCGTTTTTTGTGGGCGGGATTTTGTTTGTAAGCGGTGTGATTAGCGCGAAAATATCCTATCAAAAGGACGGAGCGGTGTTTGCGCAAATCGAACGCTTAATCAAGGAAGAATATTATTATGAAATCGAGCCTGAAAGGGTGTTTTTGCTGGGATTAAACGGGGCTTTGGACGAATACTCCCGTTATCTTTCCAAAGAAGAATACGGGCAGGAAACGAGTATGGAATCGCCGAGCGTGGAGTATCGAAATGCACTTGCAAACGGGAGCAATTCCGCATATGTATATCTGCCCACGTTTACAAAAGAAAGCCTGCAACAGTTTGCCGTTGCAGTGCAAAGCTACAAGGCTTCAGGGCAGAAAAACTTATTGCTGGATTTACGCGGAAATGCGGGAGGAGATATGGCGGTGTTTTCTAAAATAGCCGCTTATTTTTGCAAGGACGGGCGCGGGCGAGTGGAAACATCAATCGCAAAGACCAAAAAAGGGGAAAAGGTGTTTTACGCGGAGAAATCTTTGTATCAGGAGTATTTTTCGCAAACGGAGCGGATAGGCGTGCTTGCGGACGAAGCTACCGCTTCCGCGGCGGAATGTCTTCTTGGTTGTATGCTTGATTACGGCGCAATCGATTACGCGGATTTGTGTTTGGTGTATAAGGACGGTGCGGCTGCCAAAACGTTTGGCAAGGGAGTCGTGCAAACGAGTTATCGTTTGAAAGACGGCGGCGTTTTGCGTTTGACGACGGGAAAGTTGTATTTTCCGCTTTCTAAGCGTTGTATCGACGGCGTGGGGATTCGCCAAACGGACGGAGTAAAGACAATTTTACACGGAGAACAGGAAATATTGCGCGCCGCAAAAATGTTGGATTTTCTTTAAAAAGGATAGGGCAGGTACGAGTTGAATAAAAAATCGCAAGCCGCGCTTTGATAAAAAGCGCGGCTTGCTTTAAGGAGGTGTTCTAAAAGGAAGGTGTTAGTGATTTGACGTATATACAATACTATATTATTGCGTAAATTATGTTTTGGGATTGTGATAATTTGTCGAAAAAAGCTCAAAAAATCCATAAAAAAAAGCCGCTTTGCTTTTACAAAACGGCTTTCGGTAGTTTTTAAAGATTATTTTGCTTTTTCGATAGAAGCAAGCGCCTTGGAAACAACGTTAGAAATCGTAAATCCAAAATGAGGGAAAAGAATGCTTGCGGGAGCGGACGCACCAAAGGTGTCCATACAAACCGTTTCCCCGTACGTGCCTGCGTACTTATACCAGCTATACGAAGAACCTGCTTCTACGCAAACTCTTGCTTTTACGTTCGAAGGGAGAACGGATTCTTTATATTCTTCACTTTGTTTTTCGAATTCTTCGATACAAGGCATGGAAACGACGCGCGCTTTGATGTTTTGTTCCGCGAGTGTTTCTTTTGCTCTGGTACAAAGGCTTACTTCCGAACCGGTCGCAATCAAAAGAACGTCGGGTTCGCCTTCGCAATCGTCAAGGATATAACCGCCTTTCAACGCTTCCTTACCACTGTTTTCATAGCTAATCAACGTCTGACGGGAAAGAATGAGCGCGGTAGGTTCGTTGCCCGATAAAGCAGATTCCCAAGCTGCAGCCGTTTCTTTGCCGTCGGCAGGGCGGTATACTTTCAAGCCGGGGATAGAACGAAGCATAATAAGCTGTTCAACAGGTTGATGGGTAGGGCCGTCTTCGCCAACGCCGATCGAGTCGTGCGTAAGGATATACGTAACGGGCAATTTCATGAGCGCTGCAAGACGCATTGCATGTTTGCAGTAATCGGAGAACACGAAGAAGGTCGCGCAATACGCTTGGATACCGCCGTGGAGCTGCATACCGTTTGCGATCGCCGCCATAGCGTGTTCACGAACGCCGAAATGTATATTTCTACCCGCATAATTTTCTGCGGAGAAATATCCGTATTTTACATTGTTAGTATCTTTCATTTCCGAAAGGTTGGAAGGTCCAAGGTCAGCCGAACCGCCCATAAGTTGGGGCAGCTTTTCCGCAAGCATATTCAAAACTCTGCCCGAAGCCTGACGGGTAGCCATCGGTTCTTGAATATCGTAAAAACCTTCAATTTCGTCAAAGTTGGGCTTTTCGCCAGCCATAACCGCTCTGTATTCTTCCGCAAGCTCGGGATAGGTCGCGGCATATTCCGCAAACATCTTTTCCCAATTCGTTTGTTCCTGCGCGCCGATCAAGCCTGCTTGTGCGCAATGGGAATATACTTCCGCAGGGCATTCGAAAGCGGGGTAATCCCAGCCGAGTGCGGCTTTGGTCTTTTTTAAGTTTTCCGCTCCCAAAGGTGCGCCGTGCGATTTTGCGCTGTCCACAAGGGGAGAACCGTAACCGATACGGGTACGGCAAATGATGATGGAAGGCTTATCCGTGCGTGCTTTTGCCTGTTCGATTGCGTCGGAAAGAGCAAGAACGTCGTCGGGCTTGGTTGCAAGGTCAACGTGGAGTACTTGCCAGTTCTGCGCTGCGAAACGCGCGCCTACGTTTTCTTTAAAGGTTACGTTGGTGTCGCCTTCGATGGTAATGTCGTTATCATCATAAAGGAGAATGAGCTTGCCGAGGCCGTGTGCGCCGGCAAAAGAACAAGCTTCGTAAGAGATACCTTCTTCCAAACAACCGTCGCCGCAAAGCGCGTAGGTGTAATGGTCTACTACGTTATAGCCGGGCTTATTGTACTTTGCTGCAAGGTGTGCTTCCGCGAGCGCCATACCGACTGCGTTCGCAATACCCTGTCCCAAAGGACCGGTGGTCGTTTCTACGCCTGCCGTGTGGCCGTATTCGGGATGACCGGGGGTTTTGGAGTCGAGTTGGCGGAACTGCTTCAAATCGTTCATGCTGATTCCCATTCCGTAAAGGTGGAGTATGGAATAATAGAGCATAGAGCCGTGTCCCGCGGACAAAACGAATCTGTCGCGGTTTTGCCAGTTCAGGTCAACGGGATTGAATTTCAGGAAATGCTGAAAAAGCGTGTACGCGATAGGCGCGCAGCCCAAGGGAAGACCGGGATGACCGGATTTTGCCTTTTCAATCGCTTCCGCAGACAAAACTCTGATTGCATTGATGGTAGTTTTCTGTACGTCCATGTATATTCTCCTAATTTTTATTCGTTATTGATTTTGCATTAAAGCAAAGTTCCTTTAGAAAAGCTTTCGCCTAAATTACGAATGATCCCCGAACGTTTTTCGGTGATTTCCATTAAAAGGGGCGAAAGGTCAAGGAAGGGATATCTTTGAAGGAAGTAATACAAATCCTTCAAAATTCGCAAACAGCCAAATTCTCGGTTGCTCTCGGCGTGAATGGGAATGATAGGTTCGTGTAAGCTCATTCTCACAAGTCCCCAACCGTCGCCATGGGATTTATTATAGTACACGCGGCAGCCTTCGTGGTTGTCTTTCGCAGGCGTTGCGTATTTCAATTTTGCCGCATAGGCTTTCAAATCTTCGATTACCTTTGCGCCGAGCGTTTTGAAATCGCAATCCTCAAAGAAGCGTATACGGATTTCCGTTTCGTCTTTCGGCGTTTCCAAATCTGCAATCAGGTCGGTAAGGTGTTTGCCTTGTTTTGCAAGCTTTGCAAAAGCAACCAAAAGCTTCGTGATTACGTACGCGCCGTCGTCAAGGAAGTCGTTTTCAAGCAACGCCGCGTGTCCGCTCGTTTCAATGGCAAGGGGAGTATATTCTCCCTTTTTATTCAAACGGATCGCTTCGTTGATAACGTTTTTATAGCCCCGTTTAAAGCGGTGATGCTTACCGCCTTTCGCTTCGATAAATTTCGTCAAACCCTCGGAAGTAACCGAATCGGTAACAATCGTACCAGACTTTTGTTCGAGAAGTACCGCGGAGATCAAAGCAATCAAACGGTTTCTGTTGATTTCCGTGCCGTCGCAATCTACCGCACCCGCTCTATCCACGTCCGTATCAAAGATGATACCCATATCCGCTTTTGCGTTGCTGACCGCTTCGCAAATGGCTTGCATAGCATATTTATCTTCGGGGTTAGGGCTGTGGTAGGGGAAGGTTCCGTCGGGGGTTAAGAATTGCGAACCCGTCGTGTCCGCACCAAGCGGCGTAAGCACCTTATTCGCAAAGAACCCGCCTGAACCGTTGCCCGCGTCAACGACGATATGCTTTCCTTGCAAAGGACGCATTTCGCCCGTTTGTTCGCGTACGTACTGTACCAAGGACGCTGCATAGCGGTCCAAATAAGGCGCGTGTATTCTTTTACCTGTTACGCCTTCTTGGAAACGGTAGGAAACCGCAAGGTTAATCATGTCTTGAAGATCGGCGCTTTCAATTCCGCCGTCAGGGGAAAAGAACTTCAAGCCGTTGTATTGATAGGGCAAATGACTCGCTGTGATCATGATCGCGCCGTGTACCGGACCGCCTTCCCATTCGCTATCCTTGATGATTTTATACATCGAGGGGGTGGTGGAAAGACCGGTGAGCACTACGTCGTGTCCCGTGGAAGTGATACCGCTTGCAACGGCTTCGCAAAGCAACGGGGAGGAAATACGGGGATCGTGTCCAAGCGCGATACGCACGCGCGTTTTCCCTACGCGAGAACCAAGCCATACGCAAAAGGCTTTTGCGAGCGCTTTCACAACGTCTTTCGTCAGCGTAATGTTTTCATTCGCTTTTGCTTTGCTTGCAATACCGCGGATATCCGATCCGTTTTTGACGGCGAGCAAATCTTGTAACGTCATTATGTTTCGAGCTCCTTATAATTAGTAAAATTTGTTTTATGTTACAACAAAACGTATACCATATAATAATAGTTTATATTATTATAAACGTTTTACAAGGATTTTTCAAGCTTTTTACGAAAAAAAATAAAAATTTTTTCGATAAAATCATCATCTTTTTCATGAAACACATTTTGTCATATTTGCTTATGACAAAATACAAAAAGACGTGTATTTTTCGTTGACAGGATTTTTGGAGAATGGTATAATATTTGGGAATAAAATTCCTGTGATGAAAGGAGTGAAAAAAATGAAGCTTTTTGAGGTTTCGACCGATTCGACCAGTGATCTTAAAAAAACGTACGTGGAAGAACGGGGGATATGGTTTGTACCGTTGACGTTTACGATGGAAAAGGACGGTACTTTGGAAGAATATTTGGATAATTTTGAAAGGGAAGAAGAATATGTCGCTTTTTACGAAAAGGTAGCGGCGGGGTATTTCCCTCGCACGGCGAAGCTTAATTACGATGCGCATATGGAGCATTTTACAAAAATGGCGGAAGCGGGCGTAAAAGAAGTCGTACATTTTATGATTTCGTCGGGACTTGCGAATACGATTACCATTACTCGTCAGGCGGCGGAAGATATGAAGAAAAAATATCCCGATTTTACCGTTTATGCGGTCGATCCCTTGACGGCGACAATCGGGCAGGGGATTTTGGTACGCCTTGCGGCGGATTGCCGCGATAAGGGTATGACGGCAAAGGAAACGTACGAATATTTGATGGAAATTCGCAACCACGTACAGCATTGCGTTATCCCCAACGATTTGTTTTATTTGAAAAAAGGCGGACGTGTTTCGGCGGCTTCGGCGGTGTTTGGAACAATGTTAAATATCAAACCCATGCTCACGTTCGATGAAGAGGGGAAGCTGAAAGTGATTGAAAAATGTAAGGGAATGAAAAAAGCGTTCGCACGCATTGCCGAGCATTTGGAAAAAGCGCCTTTGGATGAACATAAAATCGCGGTAATCGTACATACCAACAATTTGAAGGGCGCGGAAGAGCTTGCAGGAATTGTAGAAGCGAAAACGGGCGTCAAACCCGAAATCACGATTATGGGTCCCGTTATCGGTTCGCACGTAGGTCCTGGCTCTGTATCCTGCTGTTGGATTTCCGTTCCGACAAGAGCGGAGCATTTGTCAAAAATCAATAATTAACAAAAAACGAAGCGGTTGAAAATTTTCAGCCGTTTTCTTTTTAGCGGTTGACTTTTTTGTCGAAAGATGGTATACTCCTTTTAATCGAATACGAACGTGGGGTACTTTTTCTGCGGAAAAGGTTTAATAGGGAAGAGAGAGATCTGTAAAGAGTTGCTCCGCTGCACCCGCAACCGTAAGAGCGTTTTTGCCGCTATCCACTGAATACAATATTTGGGAAGGATAGGGGCAGGTACGAGTTGAATGTGCTTTTTAAGGTAAAAACTCGCATCAAAATGCTGTAAGTCGGGAGACCTGCCTTGCGTTTTAGAAACTGATTTTTTGCGGGAGTGCGAAAAATACGTTTACACGCCGTTTTGATATTTTAACGCGGCGTTGTTTGCGTTATTTCCGCGCGCCTGAAAATCGGCGTTCGGGAATTTTTTTATGCGGAGGTTTCTTATGAAACGTAAAATTACTGTTTTTTTCACAATGCTTATAGCGGCGGTTACCCTTGTATTTGCGGCGTTTTCGTTTACCGCGTGTAACGAGAAAAAAGACGTTGAACCCGTGGTGATTTATATGGAAACTACGCCTGTTTCTAGGGGGCAGTCTTTGTTGGACGTTATGACGATGTTGGAAGCGGACGGGGAGCTTTCCTTTACGGAAGAAAACGGCATGATCGTGAAATTGAACGGCACGAAAAACGAAGGGAGTAGCTATTGGATGCTCTATACGTCCGACGCGGAATATGCAAATACCGCTTGGGGAACGTACGAATACGAAGGGCAAACGTACGGTAGCGCAACGCTCGGTGCGACGGAACTGCCGTTCAAGGTAAAGGAAACGTATATTTGGGTTTATCAGACTTTTTAACAATTTGGCATAGGCAGGTACGAGATGAAAGGGAAAACAGTCGGTAAAATTGCATGGAGATCGGCAAAGGAGTGCGCTTTTATTGCCGTGTTTGTCGCGCTCGTGATTGCCGTGCAGCTCGTATTGGCTTCCGTGCCTGGAGTAGAGTTTGTTACCGTGCTGTTCGTTTCCTACGCCTTTTCGTTCGGGGTGCGGCGTAGCGCGGTGGCGGCGACGGTGTTTTCGCTATTACGGCAGCTTGTTTTCGGTTTTTTTCCGACAGTACTTATTTTATATTTGATTTATTATAATTTGCTTTCGCTCACGTTTGGGATAATCGGAAAAAAAATAAAGACGCCGTGGAAATCTCTTTGGTGGCTTGCCCTCGTCGCGTGTATTTGTACCGTTTGTTTTTCGGTGCTTGATAATATTATTACGCCGTTATATTTCGGCTACGGTAAGGAAGCGGCGAAAGCGTGGATAATTTCTTCGCTGCCCTTTATGGGTACGCAGGTCGTTTGTACGGCGGTTACTATTCTCGTTTTGTTTTTACCGCTCGTGCGGGCGTTTGGGATTGTAAAAAGGGGATTGTAAGCTTTTATGAAAGAATCCCTTAAAAAGAAGAAAGATTTTTTAAATAAAAATTTATGGAAAGTCTTGCTTTTTTCTTTTGGATTTGGTACAATAAAAGAAAAAGAAAAGGAGTTTTTTTGTTATGACTTTTGAAGCAGCAAAAGCGCTTTTGGAAAGCAAAGGCCAGACGCAACTTTTGGCTTACTACGACGAACTGTCGGCGGAAAGCAAGCAAAAGCTTTTAAACGCGATCGAAAACATTACTTGGGATTTTGAAGAAGAACTTGCTAACCCTGTTGATTTGACGGGGAAGGATAGAGAAATTAAGCCCATCGACGGTTTGGATCTTGCGGATATTGAAAAGAATTATGAAAAATACGAAAGTATCGGCGTAAAAGCGATTCAGGAAGGGAAGATTGCTGCGGTATTGCTTGCAGGCGGTATGGGTACTCGTCTTGGCGTGGACGGGCCGAAAGGGGCTTACGATATCGGTATCACCAAGCCTCTGTATATTTTTGAACAGCAAATGAAAAATTTGCAGGAAGTCAATGAAAAGTGCGGCGTAAAAGTGCCCCTCTATATCATGACGAGCGATAAAAACCACGAACAGACAACGGCGTTTTGGAAGGAGCACGGCTATTTTGGGTACAGCGAAGCGGACGTGAAATTCTTTAAACAAGATATGGCGCCTGCCGTAGATTATAACGGAAAAATCTTTTTAGAAACGAAGGATATGCCTGCGCTTTCGCCTAACGGAAACGGCGGTTGGTTTGCTTCGATGAAACGCGCGGGGCTTGTAGAAGATTTACATAAGCGCGGCGTAGAATGGTTGAATATTTATGCGGTAGATAACGTGTTGCAGCGCATTGCTGATCCCGTATTCTTGGGGGCGACGATCGATAGCGGCGTAAACTGCGGTGCGAAAGCAATCCGTAAAACCAACCCCTACGAAAAGGTGGGCGTGCTTTGCTTGGACGGCACGCAGCCCGACATTATCGAATATTACGAGCTCACGGACGAAATGGCAAATCAAAAGGATAGCAAAGGTGAGCTTGCGTATTGCTACGGCGTTATCATGAATTATTTGTTCCGCTTGTCCAAGATGGAAGAAATCGTAAACAAGAAAATTCCCGTACATATCGTTGAAAAGAAGATCGAATGTCTTTGCGAAGACGGCGTTACCAGAAAGCCTGAAAAGGAAAACGGCAAGAAGTTTGAAATGCTCGCAGTAGACCTTATCAAGCTCATGGGCAGCGTTTTGCCGTACGAAGTCGTTCGCGAAAAGGAATTTGCGCCCATTAAAAACAAGACGGGCGTGGATAGCGTAGAAAGCGCGCGCGAGCTTTTGAAAATGAACGGAGTGGAACTCTAATGGCAACCGAACTGGAAGGGAACGTACAGCTGCAACGATTTATCGGGTTGCTTGCCGATTTAAATCATCAGTCGGCGGCGTATTTGCAATCGGGCAATCAGGATATTTTATCCGCAATGAACAAGACGGTAGAGGATATGTACGCGATACAGCACGTCGGTACGGAGGATGCGTACACCGCAATCGAAGAGGATATGCAAGCAATTTGCAAAAATTTCAACGCGGCGGTGGCAATGATGCAGAGCAACGAAACGTCCAAAATCGATATGGCGACGTTCGTGGCGGTGAAAAAATTTGTACGGAATATCTTTGAGGCGACGGTGCGGATTATCCACGCCTACGGCTTGGCGTAAACATAGGTTAAAATATAAAAAACAGGGCACTCGTGTCGTAACGAGTGCCTTTTTCTTGTCCTGTTCGCTCTATTTTAGAAAATATTTTTGACGTTAAAGTTATA
>JBGVQS010000018.1:0-12840 GCA_045127595.1 Candidatus Scatosoma sp.
CTTTGCGGTGATATCTGCATTTGCAGTATTATAATTACTATTGCTAAGGAAAAGCAATAATCTTTGATCGCCACCCTTTCTGTTGTGGATGTTCGTAATCGTTACGTTTTCCTTAACAGTTTTTACCCCTGTCCACGACACTGCCCAGTCAGTTGCCGTATCAACTTGATAATTATTATTGTAATAAGTGATGTCTTCACTCACTACGTACGCATCACAATCGTTTACGCTAGAGGGGAACGTTGCGCCCTTTTTAATTTCTACCGCGTAAACTGCCGCACCGTTATATTCTGCAGCAACAGCAAAACCAACGGCGTTTGCTTCGCCCCAAATTTTAGCCTGAGCGTTACCTTGATAAATTTCTCTAAGCGTCTTATATTCCGTCTTCGATGTATAAACGTTGACGTAATCTAATACGTTCGTATTTGCAATCTTTGCGGTGATATCTGCATTTGCAGTATTATAATTACTATTGCTAAGGAAAAGCAATAATCTTTGATCGCCACCCTTTCTGTTGTGGATGTTCGTAATCGTTACGTTTTCCTTAACAGGTTCTTTTACCCATTTGCCATCAACGAGCGCAAGGGTAAATTTAGGGAAAACGTATCCATTAATCACCGTGCCTTCTGCGATGCTAAATACCGCACCCTCTTCAAGAGTAGACGGATAAATCACGGAAACACCGTCACCCGTACTGCCGAAAAAGTTCAGGTTTGCACCCGTACCGTTCATGGTAACCCCGTTTCCAATAACAGAGGTTATGTTTTCCCACGCCGTAAAGGACGCAGTTGTCCCCGTTGCCGTATCGACAATGTCAAGCAAAACTCTTTTTTGCGTATCGTCCCATTTCACGTTGTTTGCGCCTTGATTGATCGCAACCGTTACCGTGGGTTCTTCTGCTTTTGCTTGCTTTGCCTGGATTGGACTTTGCAAGAAAATCCCTATTCCAAGGAAAAACATACACATGAATAAAAGAATTGTACAAGTAATTTTCTTAAGCTTCATTTCTTTTCTCCTTTCGCAAAAATTGACAATTACTACTTTTTTTATATTATTTCAGATGCAAAGTGCTGAAAATATCACACTGTAACATACCGCTTATATACATTATATCACCCCTCAAACTGCTTGTCTTGTATATTTTTATTAAATATCAGCCTTTTTTTATCATTTTTAATAATTTGACAACAATAATTCTATGGTTTTTTATCAAGAGCCTATTAAAGGCTTTTCATGGCGGAAAAGGCACAAAAAAAGGGGGTTTTTTTATTAAAAAATCCAACATAGATGTAAAAAAATGAGTAAAATCCCTATTTTAGCCAGATTTTATGAAAGTTGTTACCAAAACTTAACTCAATACAAATTTAAAAAGATTTTAAGCGGCTTTCTATAGAGAAGAAAATCGAGTGGTTCGAAAAAAAATTACAATAACATCGATTTTAAGTTTATCAAAAACGATTTATCGAAGCTATAATACCATATAAGCATACCGCCCGTTGGTAAAAACCAACGGGCGGTAACTATTATCCTAAATATTAAATTTCAATATATTTTATCTTATATTTTTCAGCAAATTTGATTGCATACGACCCCTTAGATGCTTTAATAACGGCACAATTATACGATAAGGCATCATCGTCAAAAGCAATCTCTTCTATGCTCGTCGGCATTACAACCGTTGTTATAAAAGGCACGTCTACTTCTTGAAATACGCCAAGGACACGGGGATTCTAAAAAGCAAAAGTCCTATTTTCTTTCCCAAATCAACAAAAACTTCCGTTTTTAAACGCTGAAATTAAACGCCACTGTATGCCGAGAAGCCCCCGTCGATAGGAAGCACTACGCCCGTAATAAAGCCCGCCGCTTCGTTGTTAATAAGGAACAATAAACCACCCTCTAATTCTTCACTTTCGCCAAATCTACCCATTGGAGTCGCCGCTAAGATTTTACCCGTTCTTGCCGTAGGCGTACCGTCGTCATTCCACAAAAGCTTCGCGTTTTGTTGTGTAGAGAAGAATCCAGGCGCAATCGCATTTACGCGAATACCAACCTTAGAAAAATGCACTGCAAGCCATTGCGTAAAATTGGAGATTGCCGCTTTTGCACCGCTGTATGCAGGGATTTTTGTAAGGGGCGTGTACGCGTTCATGGAGGAAATATTCAAAATATTGCACCCATCTCTTCCCACCATTTGACGTGCAAACGCTTGCGTAGGAATAAGCGTACCAAGGAAGTTTAAATTGAATACAAAGCCCACGCCGCTTGCGTCCAAATCAAAGAAAGATTTGGTATCCGCATCAATATCGCCAAGCTCGAAATATTCCTTATCCGTTGTCGCTTTGGGGTTGTTTCCGCCTGCGCCGTTGATGAGTATATCGCACTTACCAAGGTCTTTTTCTACCTGCTCTGCCACCGCATAACAAATATCTTTGTCGAGCACGTTGCACTTATATGCCTTTGCAACGCCCCCTTCTGCAATAATTTCTTCCGCGTACTTTTGCGCCGCTTCTTCGTTTAAATCGAGCAACGCAACCTTTGCGCCTGCACGCGCAACCACCTTTGCAAAATAACTGCAAAGCACGCCACCCGCGCCCGTAACAACCACTACTTTACCGTTCAAGTTGGTATTCAAAACGTTTTGTTTCATTTTCTTTCTCCTTTCAAAAGCAAATTACCTCTAAACGCAGAGAAACGAGCAAGACAAGGCGCGTGAGGATAACCTAAGGGAGCATACATAGACGTATGTAACCGAAGGTTGCCACAGCGCAACGCTGTATTGCGACGTTTATGTGCGTTTATTTATTTTCTTTAAGTCGCTCAAGCATATCCCATACGCCAAGCATATACATAATGCCAAGCGCTCTATCATACAAGCCGTAACCAGGACGCACTTTCCCAGGTCCTTCATCCCAAAGGTGCCTACCATGGTCGGGACGAATGTATCCATTAAACCCACAATCATGGTATGCTTTGAGTATTTCTAAGATACCCGTATCCCCGTCGCAATCGCGATGGCTCGCTTCCGAGAAGTCGCCGTTTTCAAAATGCTTCACGTTCCGAATATGCGCAAAGGCAATTCTATCACAATGCTTTCTGACAATCTCCGCTACGTTGTTGTTGGGGTTAGCATTCAAGCTACCCGAACAAAGCGTCAAGCAATTATACTCGTCGTCCACCATTTTCAAAAATCTGTCGATACTCGGCTCGTCTACAAGCAATCTCGGTAAGCCGAAAATATCCCAAGGCGGATCGTCCATATGGATTGCCATTTTGATGTCGCACTCTCTGCAAGTGGGCATAATCGCTTCCAAGAAATATTGCAGGTTTTCCCAAAGTTTTTCTTTTGTAACGGGCGCGTATGCCTTGAACAATTCGTCCAACTTCGCCATGCGTTCAGGCTCCCAACCAGGGAAAGTCATATTATACTTTTCCGTGAAATCCAAGATATACTTCGCCATTGCGTTGTAATCGTCTTGAATCATGTTCTTTTCATAGAAAAGCGCCGTCGATCCGTCCCCTACTTCATGGAACAAATTACTTCTCGTCCAGTCGAAAATGGGCATAAAATTATAGCAAATCACTTTTACGCCATACTTAGACAGGTTGCGAATGGTTTGCTTGTAATTTTCGATATATTGATCGCGCGTGGGCAAGCCAATTTTAATGTCGTCGTGTACGTTTACCGATTCTACGACGTCGATATTAAAGCCGTACTCGTCGCATTGTCTTTTGACTTCCGCGATTTCGTGTTCTTGCCAAATTTCGCCCGGCATTTTATCGTGCAAAGCCCAAACGATACCCTTCACGCCAGGAATTTGCTTTATGTCTGATAATTTGATACGGTCGTTTCCCTCACCGTACCAACGAAAGGTCATTTGCATACTTACATTCTCCTTAAAATTTTTCAATCAAATCTGCTACAATACAAGGATTTTCTAAGCCGTGCGGATGGTGGTCTGCACCTTTTTTAATAAACACATGAATCGGCAAACCGCATTGTTTATAATACTTTTCGAGTAAAGCGCCATTTTCATCATACGGTACAACCGTATCACTATCCCCCGAAACCATAACGATGGGAATTTTATGCTCTGCCAAAACGTGCATTTTGTCGATAGGGTGTTCGCGATAGCTAAGCATTTCCACGAGCGTTCTACCCGTAAAATGCGTGTATTCTTCAAATGTTACACCTTTCCCCTTGCCTAAATTTCCAGGACAGCTAAGTAGGTTCATTACGGGCGCATCTAAATAAATGCCTTGTATCCGTTCGGGATTTAACGCCGTGAGCTTTACGGAATATAAGCCCCCACAGCTCATACCCACCAAAACGCATTTTTCAAAAAGCCCAAACGTTTCGGGGATATATTGTAAAAACTTGGATTTTCTTTCCAAATCTAAATCTTCTGCCCAACGGTTATAATTTTCATTGTACGCCAAATGCCAACCGCGATTTAAAAGCTCGATTTCCGTTTCGGGAAACGCGTCGAAGTATTCCGACTTTAACAGCCATTTTCCGTTCGGTTTGCAGTTGGGTTTGATAAGCTTTGCTTGCAACCCCTCAAACTCAAATTCGTACCCTTGAAAGTCTCTCCATTCGATTTCTTTCATTCCATTACTCCTTTTCAATCAAATTGATAATCAGTTTATCCAAAACGGGATTGCAACCCAAACAACCGTCCAAACAAGAAAGCGTGGTTAAAATCACTTCCCCTTTGCCGTGTTTTTTGAGCGCGGCAATCATCTTGTGCTTCTTATGCAAAGCATATTTCGGATCGCTCGTATCTTCATACGTATAGAGAATTTCTTCGCAATTCGACCATTCGAATTTACACCAAGCGGTCAAATCCTGATAATCCGTCTTTGCGTTATAGAAGTTTTGGAAATCCATTTCCGCAAATTCTTTCGTGAATTTACTCGTTTCACTTCTCGCTACAAAATTATTCGCACGCACTTCTTCTTCCAAGGTATGCACACGGAATATAATATCTTCCCCTAAAATATGCAAAGGCTTGTTCGTTACCACCACCAAGCGGCAACCGTCTTTCGCTTTATTTTCCAATTCCGCTCGATGCTCGGCAAAATAATCGTCGTCGGCAAAAATGACTTTATCAATCTTTTCGCCGTCGCATACCTTTTGCACCGCTTGCACTCTCTCACCAAGGAGCATAGGCGTTTTTTGCGCCTTTTCTGCTTTTTTCTTAACTACGTATTCCACTTCGTCATAAGTAGTTTCCTTGCCGTTTTCAAGCCTTGCAATCACCTTAATTTCACCTGTTTTATCTTCGGGAATTTTAGTGATAATTTCGCTTAGATACGTACATGCTACCCCCGTAGCCGTATTTTCGCAAGCATAAGAAGCTATTTCTTCGCCATTAAAATACACGCTTGCCGTTACCTTTACTTGAACGTCCTTCGCGGTATCGTTGAGCGCATAAATTTCCGTCGTCAGAGTGTCGCCTGCATATACAACGTACTTATCCCTGCGCAAACTGATTCTCACGGGAATACTCGCTTCTTTGAATGCATAGTACGCAGGCTTGGGGATTCTATCCACGTCCACCAGCGTTTTCGTCCAGCCGCACGGCCATGCGTCAATAAGCAAATGCACCGCCGTGCTTTCAATATAATCCACTCTTCGGCGCAAAATATGTACGTAGTCCTTTATCGCTTTTCTCTGCCATTCACGGCTAGCACTAATCCATTCTCTCGCAGTATTACATTCAGGAAAAAAATCCCCGTGCAAAACGTAGCATTGTTCTTTGGCTATCGGCTTTGGCGACCACGGCTCGTCCTGCGTTTCAGGCAACCATTCTTTCGGGCAGTATTTTTGCATAAGCTCCCATCTATCCAAGCCGTCTACGCCAAATTCCCCGCAACCCGTCATCCAGTCGGGACGAATGGGGGGGAGATACCCTTTTTGCAGTTTTCCGCTCGGCATACCGTGCGATACGTACCAGTACGTATAACAATGAAAATCGCTGATACCATGCGTTTTAGGCAAGGGCGCATAATCCCCCTCGCAATATTTAATCACGCGGTCGGGGTTGTAAATCTCCACCACTTCCTTTGCCGCATTAAAGAATTTTTCAATTTCATAACGAGAAAGATTATACTGCTCCTTTCCCCAAGCCGTCTTATCCAAAGTCTCATTACAGAATGTTTCCACAATAACACACGGGTGATTTCGGGTGTGTATTTCCATTTCACGGACTTGTTTTAACGCCTCGCCAACCGCACTCGGTTTTAAGTAGGAAAATAACGGAAAATCGCTTTGACAAAGCATACCGAGCATATCGAAATAGGTGTAAATTTCGTCGTGCACGGGACGCTGCGTCATTCGATAAAAATTCAAATTCGCTACTTTTGCGATCAAAATATCATCAATGAGCTGTTCATAATCTCCACGCATCACGCAAAGGGGAAGATGCCCCATTTCATTCGTACCGCGAAGAATTATACGCTCGTTATTGAGATAGAACGCACCTTTGGGCGTGCTGTCTTCGTCCATATGGAATTTCCGCATCCCAAAATGCGTTTGTTTTTCGTCTAACAGATTACCGTCTTCATCATATAACGTTACTGTAAGCGCATACAAATAGGGCGTTTTTTGCGTCCAAAGCTTGAAATTCGGGATAGAAAACTTTTCCGTTAAATAGTTTTCGTCTACCGTAAACGGGTCGGTCTTACCTCCCACGTTTTCAAAGATCGTTTCTTTGAAGTTTCTGCCCTCTATCGTATATTCGATTTTATATCGGCAGGTTTTATAAGCATAGGTGAACACCGTTGTGTTGACGGTAATTTCGCCTTTATCAATATCGGGATTTACGAAAATATCGGTAATTCGGCTCGTACCTGCTACCGTCATTTTTACTTTTCCGAAGATTCCCGCACCCGCAGGACAATGGTGCCAACCAAGGCTGGGTTCGTCATAGCCAAAGTGGGTTGCGCCGTAGATTTTATCCCCGTAATGCGCATAGCCATCCACCGTAACAGCCGTGCTCGTAGCGTCGTTTTTGACAACCACGAGTAAGGTGTTTTTCCCCGCGTGGATATAGTCGGTAATATTTACGGAAAACGGTGCAAAAAAGCCTTCGTGCCGACCTGCCATTCTGCCGTTGATATAAACTTCCGCAATATAGTCCACCGCTTCAAAATCAAGTAGATAGTATTTACCGTCTTGCTTGTTCTCTAAATAAAGTTCGGTACGATAAAAGGCATTCCATCTTCCGTCAGGGCCGACGTAATGAGGGATTTTTACCTGTTCCCACTCCCCTTCGCCATTGAGTACGCGAGAGAAATCCGCTTTATCCTCGTCCGTTTCCTTACGGTAGGAAAAATTAACGATTGCAAGCGTATTATCTGCCGTTTTCCGCGCATAATTTTCCAAAAACGGCGCGTAATATGCACGCAAAGCCGCTTTTTCTTCCAAAAAGGATTGATAGGCGGTTTCTTCATTCACTAAGGGCATAGTTACCCCAAATTGCGTATTTTGCGGCTGTAAAACGTTACGATTTATAGGCAAGGGCGGTATTTCCGCCATGCGTTTCACTTCGCCGTTCATTTTCTTGCCGCCTGCGGCAATTTGGATAAATCTATCTTTCTCCGTTTCTTTCATTCTATTTTTCATAATGTTTCCTATTATTAATCTTTTAATAAAACTCGCTTATAAATCAATACTCGCCAGAATGCGCTAATTCGACAAGTATATTATAAACTTAAATTGTTGCTTTGTCAAGCAGTATCCTGCGAATATTTTCAATTTGCATTCCCGTGTATAATTTATATTAAACACAAAAATAAAAGTTTGCATTTTTTTATTTTTGTTTTTGCCGAAATGCAAATTACATACACAGCAAGCTGTGATTACATGCGCCTGCGGCGATTACATACCAAGCCTTTCGGCTTAAATAAAAATCGACAAGCTTCTTGTCGAAACTTGTCGATTTTTGGTCGAGGCGACGGGATTCGAACCCACGACCTTTGCGTCCCGAACGCAACGCGCTACCAACTGCGCTACGCCTCGATTTTTACTTTCTTTTTTCCTTTGAAACGCAAATATTATATCAAATCGATAAAAGATTGTCAATCCTTTTTTCTACGTATATCAAAAGTTTTCCAAAGTTTTATTTTTGGAAGATACTCGCATTATTCTTTTAACAGAAAAATACCAACTCAACTCGTACATGGTGGCTTGTTTTTTATTTTATGCCTATATAATTTAATACCTCGCCCGTCGAAATGCCGCTATATGTAAAACGCAATTCTTCCAACTCGAAAGGGATTTTCGCGCAATCATCAAGCTTTATCAGCCGATAATTATTTTGCAACCGCTCACGCGCGCTTATCACCGATTCCCTGATACGTTCACGAGAAATACTTTCCGCGCCGTCAAGCACCGCTTGCAGCGAGCCGTATTCGTTCACAAGCGCCGCCGCCGTTTTCGGTCCAACGTTTTGCGCGCCTTTTATATTGTCCGCAGTATCCCCCACCAACGATTTATAATCGGCATATACGTGCGGCGGAACGCCAAACCGCTGCTGTACGTACGCGCAGTCGCATAAAATACTTTTATCCCCACGGTAGCGAAACACCGTTACGTTATCACTGATTAGCTGAAAAAAATCACTGTCGAACGAGGAAATCACAATCGACGTTTCTTTCCCGTATTTCAAGGCATACGCCGCAATTACGTCGTCCGTTTCGCAGCAAGTCGTTTCCGCGTGCTTTATCCCTAAAAAATCCAACGCTTTATCAATATCGGGCATCTGTGAAAAAGGAGTTTCTTCTTCCGACATTTGCGAAAAATCAGGGCGGTTTGCCTTATATTCGCTATCCAAATCTTTTCGCGCGTTATAACACTCCCCGTCAAAAAGTACAACGACGTGCGACGGGGAAAATCTACGCACCGTCTTTAATAATGCGCCGACAAACCCAATCGTGCCGTGTATGGGTTTCCCCTGACGATTGACAATCCGTGCGGGCATACCGTAAAACATTTGAAACAGCAAATTGCTGCCGTCGACAATCAATAATTTTTGCATATTAAATCAAACAACAAACCTTTACAAGCGTTACCGCACAAGGGAAAATCATAAAGAAGCCCACAAGACAAACCGTTAGAATAATCGCCGCCCCATACAACGACGGAGCAAGTTTTTCCACAAGCTTCGTCTTCTTTAAAACGAATGCCGCCGCGCACAAGCCCACTACGCTCACCGCCAACCCCAACGCCGCATACTTCAAGTAAGGACTTTCGTAAGTGAATTTGACTACGTTTTCCCCCTCGTTAAGCTCCACGCAAAGGAAATGCAAATCGTTATCAAGGAGTTTCGCCACCCGACCATTCACGGTAACCGAATACCCCTTGGAAGCAACGAACGGTAAGAACAGGCATTCCCCCTCTTTTGCCGTTACGCTTGCCGTAATTTTCCCAGCACCAACGTCTATGCTTGCCGCACGCTGCCAAAGCTTTTTAGAAAGCGCGGCTACTTGTTCTTCCGTAACGGAAGTTCCTGAAAAATCTTCTCCACTCAAAAACTTGTACAAAGCGACTTGGTTGGTGCTACGGTACGTCGCGGAATTTTCCTTAACAAAGCGGAATTCTCCCTGCGGAACAGTGTAAGCGAAAGGAAATACCATCGTGTTTTCATAAGCGTAATATTTTCCGTCGCTTAAATGCTTTTCCGCGCCTGCGCCGTCTGCAATCATTACTTTTTGCATGTACGACTTATTTTCTACGTCTTTTAGCTGCGTATTTTGATCGTAGACAATAAAATATTTATAGCCTAAAAACGCGTCTCCAAAGCCGTTGTTCTCCGTCGTACTTTTCCAGTGCGTACTCTTTAAACTGTTCGAGCCGCCGCGATACCCGAACAAATTCATAATTTCAAAATTATCTGCGTCGATCACCGACGAAAAGACGCTGAAAGAATTGCTATCCCCCGTAAAAGGTACGTTTGCCGTCCAGCAGCCATCGCGGTTGGAATTAACGCTCTTACCATAGTCTTTCACGCGGAAAAATTCTTCATTGCGTTCGTTTAATTGCGCGCTAATCGTTTGATAATTCCCCATCGCAATATGTTGGTTGGATAAATTCCCTTCCACAAATACGCTGTTGTTAAACAAAATTTGCACGGCAACGACCAAAATCAATACATAAGACACCAACGCTGGCGTCGTCTTTTTCTTGACTGCGAGAATTCCACCAAACAAAGTAACCAACCCCACCGCAACTAAAAATACAACGAAGACTTCTAATCCGCCGTAGGAATGCGTTAAGTTGGATTCGAACCATTTTAAAATGGATTCGTTTTTATAAATCTTTTTCCAAAAATCGAGATAATTTTCCCCCGTGATATAAACGCCGAGTAAGCCCGCGACGACAAGCGCAAACACCACCAAGCCGCCCGACCAAAACCAAAGCGATTTCTTTTCCTTAAAATGCGTGCCGAGTTTTTCTTTCAACGCATACCTGCCCCCGTCGTTTTTCTGTTTTAAGCTTTCTAACGTCGGGAAGAGCGGCGTGCCGTCATAAGCCTTATGCGGCGTAAAACAAATGTCTTCCACCGCCAAACAAGCCCCCGAGAAAAAGTAAACGGCGTTTAAAAAGCCAAACCGCAAGGGATAGGAATAATACGAGCCCATATTCATTAACAGCATAGCTTCGTCCGATAAAACGGGAATGAGCGTCAACACGCCTGCAACCAGCATAAACCTCGCAAACGGATCGCGCAAGCCCTTGCGCACAAACCAAACAAGCGTGAGTGAAATAAAAGCCGTATCCATCAAAACGTACGTCCATTTTGCGCCAAATACGCTGTTCATGCGTTCAAAATACGCCTTTTTATTAAAGCTGATCGGTAAGCCCTTTTCGTCTAAATGAAAACCAAACCAAAAGACGTCGAAAAAGCCGCCCGCACTTCTTGAACTACGCGTATACGCAAGCAAGGCAGGGAATAAAATGGGCAATGCAATCAGGATTGCAATGGCAAACGCCACTACCGTGTACGCGATAAAACGGGTTCTTTTCTCTTTCTCCACGCAAAAGAGCGCATAGAAAATCAAAACGGGAAATACCGTAAATAACGAAAAGCAAGCAATCGAAAAACAGGTATAAATACAAACGGCAAGCAATACGGAAAAGCGCAAAAACTTCCCCGTTGTTACAAACCGACGGAACGCCGCTACGCAAAGGGGCATATAAATGAGAAAATCCATCCAGTTGATATACGTATTCGACATAAACGTATATCCGCAATAAGCGTATGCAACGCCGAGTGCAACGCAAATATAATCGGGAATATTTCGAAACTGTTTCTTCGCAAACCACGCGCCGACGGCTGCAATCGTCATCAGCTTTGCCGCAAGCACGATCCATGCCGTATGCGCCACCATTCCGTCCCCGAAAATCAAAAACAAAACGCTAAACGGGCTCAAAAAGAAATAGGCAAACGTACCGAACACGTCCGCGCCGCCTGCAATCGCATAGGAATAAAAGACGGACGATTTTCCGTCTATGACGTCGAAAACGTGCTCGATAAACGGACAAATTTGCGCCGATAAATCATAGCTTGCCAGCGTCCATTCCTTTCCAAAAGGATATACTCCCTTTTGGATAATGACCGCCATGAAAATGACAAGCACCGCCAAAGGCGCGAAAATAACGGCGTAGTTCTTTTCAAAAAACGCCGAAATCCGCTTGGAAAGCCCTTGTTTTTCCGTTGTTGTTCCTTTCGTATCTTCCATACCCATATTGTACCATTTTTGCCATAACAAGTCAACGTTATTACCGCTATTTTAAAAAAATACGGACGGAGCAATGACACTCCGTCCGCAATGTTACCGATTTTTCTATTATGCCAAATTTTCAAGAAGGTCGCTCGGTAAAGAAATCGTCGCTTTCTTCGTGCTGAAGTTCGAAATGCTGAATTCGAAATCAAGCGTAGGATTTTCCTTACCGTTTTCCCCTTGCATTTCGAAATCATATTCCATAGCTACAAACAAGCCCGAAAGCTTTTCGCCCGAATATTTTACGCCGTATTGATAATTCAATGCGTTAATTTTCACCATAGAAATATCCGCTTTCATTTCCGCAAGTTCAGTCGCGTCTTCAAACAAAGGCTCGGAAAGATTCTCTTTTGCCATTTGCGCAAATGCAGCAAACGTCGCGCCTGCGCCGTAATATTCTTCCAACAAACCGTTCAACGTGTATTCGCCGAAATCCGCCAAAAGTTCTTCTACCGTTACCTGCTGTATCTTCGTAAGCATTTTATCCCCAAGCTTGGAAAGTGCTACTTGTACCATTTCATTTGCAAGCAAGAAATCCTTTGCCTGTTGTAAGGTAACGCCGTTTGCCTCGAGAATATTTTCTAAGTAACCAACCATCGTCGATACCTTCAAATCACCCAAAGGAACAATCGCATTCAAAATCCCGTCTACCGTCAAATCCTCATAAAACATCCCAAGCGAGAAATCAATGATATCTTTTGCGGTTGTTTCCGTCGTCATACCCTTCACAAACGCAAATATTTTGTCATAATACGGCTTATAGTCCATTTCATAATACATCTTGGTCGAGCTCTTCTTTAAAACGGGCATAAAAGGAATATTCATTGCATTGATTTCTTCCAATACGCCGAGCACTTCCGTCCAATCGATTTCCGAAAGAACCAACGACAGCGCTTCGTAAACTTCCCAATACTCCGTCATCACGCCTTCTATTTCATTGCCTAAGATCGTCCAAATATCTTCCGCGAGAAGCTCATACATCATGCCGTAGCCGGGAACTTTCATACCCATGTACACGTCGCCGTCCACAAGATAGAGCATCATTTCAACCGA
>JBGVQS010000019.1:0-26001 GCA_045127595.1 Candidatus Scatosoma sp.
GTTGTGCGGTCGGTTTTGCCGCTTGCGGTGGCGATTCGGGTTCAAAATCGTATTCCGATTCCTATGTAAAAGCAAACGATTATACGGAATATAAAGACCCTGAAATGAACGCTATGGGTTACGTGCTTTTGCATAAAGAAAAGACGGTAGAAGAAATGGGCGAAACGTTCGATCCGATTTTAGAAGTGGATTACGCCTACGACTTAAACCAAGAAATTTCCGCCAAAGACGGATATTTTATCGAATGGTATGACGATCCGTTGCTTTTGGATGAAAATAAAGAACAAACGGAAGAAGTACATATCGGCGAAAACGATTTCTATTGTGCAATCAACGATAAAAAGGGTAACTGCATAGCCGTATACAAAATGACCTTACACTTAGTCTGTGAAGATAAGTATCACGTTTGGTCGGACTGGAAAGCGGACGGGGGAGTATGTATTGACGCCACTCAAACAGAGCGTACGTGCTTACACTGCGGAAAGCAAGAAACGGAAAAGATAAAAACGAGAGGGTATCATAATTACGTTGACGGAAAATGTGATAAGTGTGAAAAGGAAGTAACCCCTACGGAATATTTTACGTTTAGCGAAACGACGGTAGACGGAAAGAAAGGATATGCAATCAGCGGTGTAAAGGGAAATTTGCCTGCAAACGTTGTTTTACCCGATTATTATAATAAAAAAGCGGTGTTGTCAATTGCTGGAAAAAACTTGTTTGAAAATGCTTTAAATTTGACAGGGATAACAATCCCCGATAGCATAATTTCGATAGGAGATTCTGTGTTTAATGGTTGCAGTACGTTGATCATTTATTGTGAAACAAAGAGTAGACCAAGCGGTTGGCATTATAAGTGGAATAATGATTCTCTTGTTGTATGGGATTGCAATAATAACGATATAGCTGACGATGGATATATGTATACCATAGTGAACGATATTTTTTATCGTATGAAAGGCAGAGAAGCGTGTGTCGTGCAGATTTTGAATAATCAGGTTGACGTTTTGAATATTCCGTCAACAATAACGTATAAATCATCTGTTTATCCTGTAACATCGATTGGTAGTTGTGCGTTCTGGGATTGCAGTAGTTTAACGAGTATAATAATACCCGACAGTGTAACGTCTATTGGGTTGGGGGCGTTCTTGGATTGCAGTAGTTTAACAAGTGCCTACTACCATGGCACGGCAGAGGAATGGGATAACATTTCAATAAACGACGCAGGTAATGGACAATTAGAGAACGCAACGCGGTATTATTACAGCGAAACTGAGCCTACGGAAAGCGGTAATTATTGGCACTACAACAGAAAAGGGCAAATTGTTGTTTGGGAATAAGAAAGAATAAATACAAAAAAGCCGCGCGGTGAAATTTTTCACCGCGCGGCGCGTTTATTACAGCAAAATGTTATTGATTTTCTACCGCAGTCATTTTGGCTTTGTATTCGCCGATGGCTTTGGAAAGCTGGTCGGGGCAAGAGGTATTTCCCTTGCAACGAATCCCTGCAAGTAAGCTTTCAATCTCGTTGATATCCTTATTTTCAACAAGGCGGGCAATTCCCTGCAAATTACCGCCGCAGCCGCCGATAAAACGTACGTTGTGCATTTTATTATCCGCGTCAACGTCAAAAAGAATTTGTCTGGAACAAGTACCTTTGGTCGAATATGTGAACATTTTTAAATTACCTTCCTTATCGTTAATATTTTCAGTCTACGAGAGTTTCATAAATAGCGGAATACAAATCCGAAGCTTTGCTTTCCCAGTTCTTGTAAATGTTTTGCGCCGTCTTTTTATCAGGAACGACGAATTTCAGCTCTAACATAGGTTGTACAGGCTGTAAAATCTTTAAAAATACCGTATACGAACCGTCTACGTTTTGATAATAATCGGATTTACATTCCTGACGGTTGCGCAACTTTCCGCTGTTGCTTTTTACAAACGCGGAAATGTCGTCGCGGATACTCTTGGGGATATTGATATAAAAGTTGTTCAAGCTCTCCCGTCCGTCGCTCGTTAAAGAGTAAAGGGGTTCTTCCTCAGGCGAGGGCAAACGGCAAATAAATCCGTCTTCTATCAATCTCGGTAAAAGCTCTTTACAGTCCATATAATTGAGCCAAGCGTTCCCCGAAGTGCACATTTCCACGATCGTGCGTTCGGAAAGGGCGCTTTCCATCTTATCAAAGACGAAAAGAATGATTAATTTGTTGACGGACGTTTCTCCTTGTACTTGCATATGTACAACTCCCCATAGTTTCTTTGTTAGAAAAAAGCCGCATTTTTTAGAAAGTGCGACTTTTTCATTTTTTTCTTGTGCCTTATGCTTCGAATTTCTTTAATCTTGCAAGCAATTCTTCGCAGTCTTCTGCATACACTTCCACAACGATCGGTTGGGAAAGGTCTAACGAAAAGATACCCAAAATGGATTTTGCGTCAACGACGTATTTACCGCTTTTGAGCAGGATTTCATAAGGATAATCTTGCGTGATGTTTACAAATTCTTTTACTCTTTGTGCCATTTCCAAGGAAATTTTTACGGATTTCATATTTTCTACTCCTTTATAATTTAATATTCGCCTATATTATACATAAATTTTTTGGTAAAATCAAGATATTTTGCGAAAAATTATTTATTATTTTTTCTTTTTGTGCTATAATGCTAATAATCGGTATAAAAGTTTGTCGCTTTTGACGAAGAGAGAGGTTAAAATGGATTACATAGAAAAGACAGTCAGCCAAAAATACGTATTCAAAGGAAACATTTTAAAGGTTCGTTTCGACGAAGCGGAGCTTCCCGACGGAAAACCCTGCACGCGTGAATTTATCGAGCACGGCGGCGGCGCGTGCGTTTTATACGTGGAGAACAATAAAATATTGCTTGTGCGGCAATTCCGTTATCCTTACGCGGAGAGTATTTACGAAATCCCCGCAGGGAAGCTTGATAAGGGGGAAAATCCCAAACACACCGCCTTGCGGGAGCTAGAAGAAGAAGGCGGCGTTACGGCTACCGACGCGGAGCTTTTATACGTGATGTATCCGTCGCCTGGGTACACGAACGAGAAGATTTATATCTACCGCGTGCACGAAGGAAAGCGCACGGACGCGCATTTGGACGACGGGGAATTTTTGGACGCGGAATTTGTTCCCGAAGAACGGGTATGGGAAATGCTGCAAAAAGGGGAAATTTGCGACGGCAAAACGATTATTGCGTTGCAAGCGTATTTTTTAAGTAAGAAGTAAAGAAAAGCGGAGTCGGTCAACCCGACTCCGTTTTCCACAGAAAACAATAATAAGGAGAAAAAAGAAGAAAAATTATCTGCAAGAACAGCCGCAGTTACAGTTGCAGGAAGGCGTCAAAAGCGCCGAAAGCGTACCGTTTTTGTAAAGGCAGAAAAGAAGAGCGATGATGATGGGGAATCCGCAGCCGCTGAACACGTTCGAACAGAAGATACCGTCTTTCGAGCCGAGAATAAGCAAAGCGATAAGAATCCAAAGGGTGCTGTTACCCTGGTTGCAACAAGTCATAAATAAACCTCCCGTATTTCGCCGCAGGAGATATGTAGATTGCCTCCGTTGTACGGAAAGTTCCTGCGGTTTTATCTTTCTATTACATAATATTCTAAAAGACGGGGTTTTTGTGTAATATTTTCCTTAAAAATAGAAAGGTAATTTTTCTTTTTTACTTTCATTTTGTTGCGAAAATGAAAAAAATGCGTTATAATGATGCTATACTCGTGGAGAATACGCCAACGGCGGTTCTACCGAAAAAGCGGGTAAATTTATATTTTTTTTGCTACGGGTATCTTACAAAAGAACTCGATAGGAGGACAACATGAAAAAAGACGTTGCGCACACGCTTGCGTTCATCGGCGTTATGACGGCGCTGATGTTCGTGGTACTCACGCTGGAAACGTACGTGTTTATTTATTTCATTAAACCGTCGCCAGCGTTCCTGACGATTCCGCTGTTTATTGCGTTGAGTATGTACGGGGACTGGAAGCACAGCTTTATCGGCGGCACGGTGTTTGGTTGCTGTTCGTTCGTGCTTTCGTTTATCGTCGGTTATACGGTATTTTACAATCCGTTGATTTCCGTTTTGCCAAGAACGTTGGCAGGCGTGATCGGATATTTTATTTTGCACGGCTTGACCATTTTAACCAAGAAAAAGAAGAAAGATCTCGTGCGCGCGGTAGCGGCGGCTTTGACGGTCGTAATCCACACGGTACTCGTGCTTGGCTCAATGGAGCTGTTTGCGACGGGCGGAGCGTTTTTCAATACCGTTTGGCAAACGATTATCGGCTTGAACTTCCTTTCGGAATTGCTTTGCGCGATCGTGCTTGTGCCCATCTTTGTGCGCGTGATGAAGAAAACGACGCACACGCCCGATTTTCTGCCTTTGCAAAAGACGGGAAAATAAGGAGATAATATGATTATTTGTATCGACGTAGGAAATACGAACATCAAATACGCTATTTATAAAGAGGAAGAATTGAAATTTTCTTTCCGCGTCGCGACCGATTTAAAAAAGACTTCGGATGAATACGGCGCGCAGCTTTCGAGTATGTTGGAAACGAACGGCGTGCGGCTTTCGGAAATTACAGGGGGCATTATTTCGTCGGTAGTACCTTCCTTGGATTACACGATTGATAAAATGTGCAAGCTGTATTTGGGAATCGAAGCAATGCATATTGCGCCCGGTTTAAAATCGGGGTTGAATTTGCGTTGCGACGACGCGCGCGAAGTTGGTGCGGACAGAATCGTAAACTGCGTTTCGGCGATTGTGGAATACGGCTGTAACAAGCCTATGATCGTCATTGATTTCGGTACGGCGACGACTTTTAATATCATCAGCGAAAACAACGAGTTTATCGGCGGCGTTATCGCGCCGGGGATTAAGGGTTCGCTTGATTCGCTCGTCAACGGCACGGCGAAGTTGCCTCGCGTAGAAATTGAAGCGCCCAAGAGTATTATTGCGAAAAACACGGTTACGAATATGCAAGCGGGCATTGTGTTCGGTTTTGCCGGACTTGTAGAATATATCGTAAAGCGTATCAAGAAAGAATTGAAAGCGCCCGAAATAATAACGATTGCGACGGGTGGATTCAGCAACGTGATTTCCAAGGAAATCGAATGTATCGACGTGGTGGATAAATTATTGACGTTGAAAGGTTTGAAATATCTGTACTATTTAAACGCACCCAAGGAATAAGCGGGGCAGGTACGGA
Organism: Candidatus Scatosoma sp.; assembly: GCA_045127595.1. Taxonomy (GTDB): domain Bacteria; phylum Bacillota; class Clostridia; order Christensenellales; family Borkfalkiaceae; genus Scatosoma. Next base: position 5,223 of record JBGVQS010000019.1, read on the forward strand.
ATGAATTAAAAAGGCATATACCGTGTATGCGTTGAAAAAACGCGAAAAACGGTTTGGAGAGAGGTATAATATGACGAAAAAAGTAGGCGTAGCAATTTTAGGGCTGGGCGTTGTCGGCGGCGGCACGTATAAGACGTTGGTGGATCATCACGACTTTTATTTAAAGACGCAGCAGGTTGACATTACGGTGGAAGCGGTGCTCGATCTCAATCTTGCGCGGTTGATGGAGCTTGGCGTTCCCAAGGAATGCGTTGCGAAAAATATTCAGGAAGTAATCGCGAATCCTGCCGTGGATATCGTCATTGAAACGATCGGCGGTATCGGCGTTGCGAAGGAATTCGTTACGGCGGCGCTTCGCGAAGGGAAAACGGTCGTAACTTCGAATAAGGAATTGATTTGCAAATACTCTCACGAGCTTGAAAAAATTGCAAAACGTAACCGTTGCGGCTTACTTTATGAAGCGAGCTGTGTGGGCGGCGTACCGATTATCCGTACTTTGTTGGACGGCGTGCAGGGCAATCATATCCGCAGTATGATGGGGATTGTGAACGGCACGACGAATTATATCTTGACGAAGATGACGCAAGAGGGTAAGGATTACGCGGAAGCTTTGAAAGAAGCGCAACAGCTCGGCTATGCGGAAGCTGATCCAACCAACGACGTAGAAGGCTACGACGCAATGTATAAGCTGTCGATTTTATCTTCGCTTGCATTCCATACGAAAGTCCCTTATACGAAAATTTACCGCGAGGGCATCTCGGGGCTTTCGGGCAAAGATTTTGCGTATGGAAAGGAATTCGGTTATACCTTAAAGCTGCTTGCAATCGGTAAAAATACCGAAAGGGGTATCGAAGTGCGCGTGCATCCGACCTTTATCCCCGACGACCATCCGATCGCGAGTGTAAACGATTCTTTCAACGCGGTTTATTTGACGGGAGACGCGGTAGAGAACGTGATGTTGTACGGCAGGGGCGCAGGCGCGTTTCCTACGGCAAGCGCGGTTGTCAGCGACGTGATTTACGCGGCTACCCATTCGGAAATCAAATATTCTACCTTTAAGAACAACGCGACGGCGGAACGCAACGTGAAATTCGTATCCGATTTTGAAAGCGCGTATTATATCCGTCTTTCGGTAAAGGACGAAGCGGGTGTTTTGGCGAAGATATGCGGTATTTTTGCAAAATACGGCGTGTCTATCGTGGAAATGACGCAAAAGGGCAGAAAGAACCGCGAGGACAATTACGTGCCTTTGATTTTGATTACCCACAAGACGACGGAAAACAGCGTAAAGAATGCGATTGCAAAACTTGGCGCAACCGATTACGTAAAGGTAAAATCGGTTATTCACGTAGAGAATTAAAAAAGCGACGGAGTGCCTTAAAACGGTGCTCCGTTTTTTCTATGTTTAACAAGCACACCTATTACGCGCAAGACATATAATATAATATGAGATTTTTCTCAAATACACAAGAAGGATTGAAATACAATTATGTGTAATACGTATAATACGTGGAATACTGCTTCTACGAATACGAATTCGTGTTGCGGAAACTGTTTTTGGAATTTGTTTAACGGTTATCAGCGCGTTTGCCGCGACGGCTGTGGAAATCTTCGCGTGATTTCGACGAATAATTGCGGTTACAATTACGGCAACCGTTGCGGGTATCAATGCGGTTGTCATAACTGTTGCCATCAATGCTGTAACGGTTGTTCTTGCGGCGGTACGGGCAGCGGAATAGGTACAGGGAATGGCACGGGTACGGCTACGGGCGGTTACGGCTGTATTGTTCTTTGCGGCAATACGCTTGGAACTGGAACGGCAAGCACGACTTCCTGCGGCGGTTATTCCGCTAGTCAGACCGTTTCGTCGGGCGACGCATATTACGCTCGTCAATACGGTTTATGCGGTAGAAGTTCTTGCGGCGTTTGTAACGTATAAGATCAAGGGCGGCTATTTTTGCCGCCCTTGATTTTTAGCGGTTTGGTAGGGATTGAAGCTTGCGCATTTGCGCATACTTACCCCATGGAAAAGCTGAAACGTACCTATCGGTATTTGCGAAAAAAATACGAGTTGCTCACGTTTAAGCGTTACACGACGCTTGCGGGTACGCTCGTGTTTTTTTTGATTATGTCGATCGTGCCGCTTGCGTTTTGGCTGACGTTGCTTGTCGGGAAACTACCGATTGATTTCAGCAAAGTTACTAATCTACCCGTATTCGATTCGATTAAAGGAGTGCTTTCGCGGATTCGTCGGGAAGCGCTGAACGCCAGGGCAAGCGTTTCCGTCGTATTGCTTTTTAGCACGCTGTATTCTTCCACGAATCTATTTTACCAAATGCGCAAAAGCGGAGAAATTATCTACGACTACCACCGTAAACGGCAGGGCTTACGATTGCGCTTGGCTGCTTTTTTATTGTTATTGATTACGTTGGCGATGGCGGTAGCGTTTCTAATGACGTTTGCGCTCGGCGCATTCCTGTTTGCGAAGATTTTTTCCGCGCGCTGGGCAACGCTTGCCGACTATGCTCTGCTCATTGCCATGTCTTTCGGCTTGGTATTATTATTGAACGCGTACGTATGCCCGTTTAAAACAAAGGTGCGCTATTTTTTAAGCGGAACGTCGCTCACTGTCGGGGCATGGGTTGTTGCGGTAATCGGCTTTTCAGTGTATTTACGGTTCAGTAACGTAACTCGTTTATACGGCGCGTTAAGTACCCTGATCGTGTTCCTGCTTTGGCTGTATGCCTTGACGATCTGTTTTGTCGCAGGGGTAATTTTTAACAGCGAACGAGTGTTAAAAGCGCAAAAAAGCAAGCGGAAAGAATAATTCTTTTCATAAAGCGCATACTGCTATCATGAAAAGGATTCGTGTAAAAAGCTCGCTATGCGTAGGGATATGTTCTTTGCTAATGGCGTTTTCGGGCGGTAAAAAAAGCACACTGCCCGATATCACAAAACCCTATTTGGGGGAATATGAATGTAAAGAAGCCGTTTTAGGGGAGAAAGATCTCCTGCAAGAATTTTCTTATTTGCGTTTGGAGCTAACCCCCGACGGAAAGTATATATTTCATGTGAAACAGCAGGGTAAAAAGAAAAGGACAACGACGCTGAAAGGCAGGTATTCTTACGATAAGGAAACGGAAACGCTGACGCTTACTTTGGGGGAGGGGGAAGCCTTTAAAAGAGAGTTTCCTTTGCGAAAGGGAGAAATTATCGTAAGTCTACCGCTTGGCAACAAACAGCTCTTATTAAAATTTGAACAAAGATAGTTGGAAAGGTCGAAAAAATCGGCCTTTTCATTTTTTTACCAAAAAGTAAACAAATGTTCGTAAAATCGCTTGCGTTTTTCAAAAAAGTGTGTTACAATAAACACAAGCTTATGAAAACGGTATTGACGGCGGATCAGGAAAACGCGAACAATTTAATAGCGGAATGGTTCTTTAATACCGAGGATAAGGTATTTGTTTTATCGGGCTATGCGGGGACGGGAAAGACCTTTCTTATCGATTACGTAGTGCGCGAAACGCTGCATTTAAAGGCAGGGGAAGAAGCGGTGTTCGTTTCTCCGACGGGAAAAGCCGCGGCGAATCTTGTAAAGGGCGGAACGGTCGCAGGTACGGTGCATAGCTTGATTTACATACGCGACGAGGACGAATTTGACGTGGACGAAAACGGGGAGATCGTCGAACAGCGGGAATTGTCCTTTATCAAGCGCGAAAAGATTGCGGAAAAGATAAAGCTCATTATCATTGACGAAGCGTCCATGATCAACGAAACGGTGTTGAACGATTTGTTGAGCTTTCATATCAAATGTCTCTTTTGCGGAGATAGTGCGCAGCTACCGCCTGTCAACGGTACTTGTCCGTTGCTTGCGCAGCCCCATTATACCTTGCGCGAGATCGTACGCCAAGCGGCGGATAATCCAATCGTACAGGTAGCGACGATGGCGCGGCGCGGGGAAACGATCCCTTACGGGAATTATGGGGATAAGGTATGCGTTTTGCCCAAGCGGGCGTTTTCAAAGGCGCAGCGCAAACGCTTATTAATGGAAGCGGATCAGGTGATTTGCGGCACAAACCGTACAAGGGCGGCGCTCAATACGGAAATTCGCCGTTATAAAGGGATTGACGAAGAATCGCTTTTGCCTGTGGACGGAGAAAAGCTGATTTGTACGCTGAACGACTGGGAAAAGCCGCTCGATTCCGATCAAAAATTTCATTTAGTCAATGGGATTATCGGTCGGGCGCAAAACGTTCGGGAGAGCTTTGACGATCTTGCGGTAATGGATTTCTACGCGGATTTTATGCCGTCGGGGATCAAAGTACCCTTTGATACGGGGATTTTTACGAAAGGGAAATATACCCATTTTTACGGGGACAGAGCCGCAACGCTTTCGGACGGAACGGTGGTGCACGAAGGCAACCTTGCGCTGTTACACCGTATGCGCGTGCTTTCGGAAGAGCCTATTTGTCGGTTTGAGTTCGCCTATGCGGTTACCTGCCACAAAGCGCAGGGCTCGGAATTTGATTTTGTAATCGTTTTCGACGAATCGTGGGCGTTTAAAGAAGAAAAGGACAGATGGTTGTACACGGCAATCACGCGCGCCAAAGAAAAATTGCTGATAATACGTTAAGGGGAAATATATGCCCAAAATTTTAGAAAAACATTTGCAAATCGAGCGTTCGATCATCACGACGTATCGAAAAACGATATGGTCGCCCTTTGTCTTGGCGGTCAAAAAATACCGTTTGATAGAAGCGGGGGATAAGATCGCCGTTTGTATTTCGGGCGGGAAGGACAGTATGCTGCTTGCAAAGCTCATGCAGGAGCTTCACCGCCACAGCGAAGTTCCGTTCGAGCTGGTCTTTTTGGTGATGGATCCAGGCTATAACGAAGAAAACCGCAAGCGTATTGAAGAAAATGCGGAGTTGCTTCGCGTGCCGATTACGGTTTTTGAAAGCGACGTGTTTGCGGCGGCGGACTCGGCTTGTGCGCAAGCGCCCTGTTATCTTTGTGCAAGGATGCGCAGGGGGCATCTTTATGCGAAAGCAAAGGAGCTTGGCTGTAATAAAATTGCGCTCGGACACCATAAAAGCGACGTGATTGAAACAACGCTGATGGGTATGTTGTACGGTGGACAGATACAAGGCATGCTACCCCGAATCAAAAGCACGAATTTCGAGGGTGTGGAGCTGATTCGTCCGATGTACTGCATTTTGGAAGAAGACGTCTTGCGTTGGAAAGAATACAACGGATTGCAATTTATCGCCTGCGCTTGTAAATTTACGCAAAACTTGACGGGCGGAGACGAAGACACATTTTCCGCGCGCCGAAAGGTAAAGGGCTTGATCGCGCAATTAAAGCGAGAAAATCCCAACGTGGAAAATAACATTTTCCAAAGTATCCACAACGTACAGCTTGATACTTTGGCGGAATATAAGCAGGACAGCGTAAAGCATTCTTTCCTGGAAAAATTCGATTGATAGGCATATACTCGTTTTTCGCGCATAGGATAAAATATGCAAGAAACAACGAAACATTCAGTCGTAATTGAACAAAGGAAACTGCTCAACGTCAGCGGCGTGGAAAGCGTAGTGGCTTTTTCGGAAGTAAAAATCGTGCTTTCCTTACTTGGCGGCGGTCGTATGAGCGTAGTGGGCACAGGTTTAAAAATTTCAGGATTTTCCAAGACGAGCGGAGCGTTTACGGCGGAGGGTACGGTTTTGGGTATTTCCTATGGCGGCAAAAGCTTGGCTGCAAAAATTTTCAAATAACCGTGTTTACAGAAAATCAACTTAAAATTTTTTGCCTTTGCGTGTTGACGGGGTTTTTAGTAAGTATTTTATACGAAGCTGTCGTGTTGCTACGCGCGTTATTTCGGTGTAATAAAGGAAAAAATGCAATTCTTGGGATACTTTTGGATATTCTTTTTTGTCTATTGTTCGGTGGGGTTTGCATATACGTTTCCTATTTACTAAAATTTCCGTCCTTGCGGATTTATATGCCCGTCGGTTGGACGCTCGGTGGAATAATATATTGGAAAACTTTGCGAATAATAGTTGCATTTTTCGAAAAAGTGTGCTATAATGCTATTCGTAGAAGTCTAAAAAGGGCAAAAAGCAAGAAAAAACTCTCGAAAAAAAGTGAGGGATAGGATATGACACAAGATAAGATGAGAAGAATTATTACGGCGTGCGTTTCTGCGGCGACCGTTCTTTTCGTGTTCTTGCTTTCTTTTTTGATTTATCAATGGATCACGATTGCAAACCTTGACAAAAAGGAATCGAAACTTGAACGTGAAAACAAAAAGCTGGATCAAATTATCGCGGAAGGGAACGAAGATCTCGAATATTACCTTTCGGATATCGGCAAGGATTGGCTTGCGTTTGAACTTGGATTTATCAAAGGAGAAAAATGAGAAAATTTGCCGTAATTGACATCGGCTCGAATTCCGTTCGCCTAATGTTTGTGGCGGACGGAAAAGTTTTATATAAGAGTCTTCATACGACGCGGCTTGGGGAAGGGCTTGCAAGCTCCAACCGCTTGACGGACGCCGCAATCGAGCGTTCCGCGCTTGCGGTTGCCGCGTATTTTCAGCGTGCGAAAGACGAGGGCGCGGAAGAAGTGTTTGCGTTTGCGACGGCGGCGGTGCGCTCGGCGGAAAACAGGCAAGCGTTTTTGGATAGAGTCAAAATCCTTTGCGGTTTGTCCGTAGAAGTAATTTCAGGCGAAGAAGAAGGGGAAATCGGCATTTTGGGCGCGCTTGGGGAAGCGGACGGCGGCGTGATTGACGTCGGCGGCGCAAGTACGGAAATCGTGCTCCGAAAAAACGGCGTTTCCTTTTATAAAAAGAGTATCAACGTCGGCGTAGTGCGATTGAAAGACGCTTGCGGCAGGGAGAAAGCCGCGCTGAACGAATACGCGAAAGCGCGCGTGGAAGAATACGAGGAACTTCCGCCCGTAAAAGAGTTGTACGCGATCGGGGGTACGGCGACGACGCTCGGCGCGCAAGTGCTTGGGCTTAAAGAATACGATTCGGAAAAAATTACGGGCGCGGTCATAACGCTCGAACAGTTACAAAGCCTTTCGGACAAGCTATTAAATATGACGGTGGAAGAAATTGCTACGTTGCCCTGTATGCCCAAAGGGCGCGCGGACGTTTTGACGGGCGGCGCGGTATGGCTTTGCACCGTAATGGAACGTTTCGGGATTGAAAAACTCATAATCAGCGATCGAGATAATTTGGAAGGATACGCAATCAAACGGGGATTGATGAAGATATGAAAGGTAGACGGTTAGCGCTTTCCTATGCGGCGTTTTTGACAATTTTACTGTGCGGCGGTTTTGTGCTTGCATTTTATTTTGCTTGGCAAAGCGGCGCTCGCGCAAGCGTTTTTTGCGTATTCGGTATTATGCTCGGTTTTATTTTTGCACCGATCGTGCATGAATTTGGGCATATCGCTATGGCAAGATGCGGAAAAATGGATTGCGTTTACGCGAAATTTTTTTGCTTTACAATTTACGTAAAAAAGGGCAAGAAGCGCTTTGGTTTTGCTTCTCCTTTGGCGGCGGATCAAACGCAGGTCGTTCCAAAAATGGGCGGCGATATGAAAAAACGTGCACTGCTGTATACGGCAGGCGGTTTGATGACGAGCGGGCTCTTTTTGTTTTGCCTTGTTTGCGTTGCGCTTACGCTTACGTTGGTCGGAAAAACGAATTATATATGGTGGGGGGCTGTGCCCTATCCCGCGTATCTTTTTTTCTTGAATGTGTTGCCTTTTGAATACGCAAGCGGCAAGACGGACGCGCTTGTGTACCGTGGGATAAAAAAAGAAGAAGACGCAGAAAAGACGATGCTTGCCGCCATGGAGATACAGGGCAGACTGTACGCAGGCGAAACGTTCGCGCAAATGGACGAAAAGCTCTATTTCGAGCTTCCCCAACTGCGCGAGGACGAGCCGTTGTATGCGGTCATTCTCGATTTGCGCTATCGCTATTATTTGGAAAAGGAAGATATGCAGGGCGCAGCGGAATGCTTGAATCGCTTGATTACGGCACAGGAGTATCTTTCCGATACGGAGCTTGAAAAGCTTGCAGGAGAGCTTGTGTATATGCACTCGGTTTTGGGGAACGTGGAAAAGGCGGAAGAACGCAGCAAAGCTTGCCGAGAATATCTCGTGGGGGATAGCGCGGCGGCAAAACGGATTTTGGCGGCGTTTTCCCACGCGGCGGGAAAGACGGAAGCAATCGAGCCGCTGATTGCGCAGGCGCGCGAAGCCTTGCAATATGAACGGATTTCAGGGCTGAAAAAATGGGAAGAAATCCTGCTTTCGCGCATCAGCGAAAAATAACTTTCAAGCGCGCGTGTTATAAAAAGAGGAAGAAAAGTCAAAAATAGATATATCTTTGATTTTTGAAGGACGTAAGAGATATGGAAAAACAGGATAAAAATATAAGAAAAACGGGCATATTGATGCCCGTTTCTTCCCTGCCGTCCGATTGTGGTATCGGTACGCTCGGAAAGGGTGCGTATCAATTCGTGGATTGGTTGGAAAGCGCAGGTATGAAAATTTGGCAGGTGTTGCCGCTTCTTCCAACAAGCTACGGCGACAGTCCCTATCAATCGTATGCGTCGGACGCGCTCAATTTTTATTTTATCGATTTTGAAAAGCTTACGCAAGAAGGCTTGCTGGAAAAATCCGACTACGCGCAGGTGGAATGGAGCTATGATATTCGCCGCGTGGATTACGGAAAGCAGTTCCAGCTCAAAAAGGAAATTTTGCGGCTTGCGTTTTCGCGTTTTGATCAAAATTTGCCCGAATGGACGGCTTTTTTATCGGCAGGGAAATATGCTGATTTCGGGCTGTTCATGAGCCTGAAAGAAAATTTCGGTTATGCCGCTTGGTCGGATTGGCCCGAGCCGTATAAAAACGCGGAAGAAGCCGCGCTTGCGAACTATGCGGAAGCGCACCGCGACGATATTGCCTTTTGGCAATTCACACAATATATGTTCTTGAAACAATGGAACGAATTGCGCGCGTATGCAAAAGCGCGTAACATAGAAATTATGGGGGATATGCCCATTTACGTTGCATACGACAGCGTGGAAACGTGGAAATACCGCAAGGAGCTTTTTATGCTTGATGGTGAAGGCAACGTATCTTTGCGTGCAGGCGTACCGCCCGACGCGTTTTCCGACGACGGACAGCTTTGGGGAAATCCCGTTTACGATTGGAAGAAAATGCGCGAAAACGGGTATGCTTGGTGGAAGGAACGTTTCCGCTATGCATTCTCGCTGTTTGACATTGTCCGAATTGACCATTTCCGTGCATTCGACCGCTTTTACGTGATTCCAAGCGGCGCGGAAACGGCAAAGGAAGGGGAATGGCTGGACGGACCGAAAACGGAACTGTTTGCAGGGAACGATTCGCTTGCAATCGTTGCGGAAGATTTAGGGATTATCGACGACGGTGTGCGCGCTTTGCTCAAAGCGACGGGCTTCCCGGGTATGAAAATTTTTCAATTTGCCTTTGACGGAGATCCCAACAACGATTATTTGATTGAAAACGTGCGGGATCGTAACTGCGTGTTCTATACGGGTACGCACGATAACGATACCCTGCGCGCGTTTATTGAAAAGCTTGAATCTGCGGATAGAAAATATTTTGAAACGGTCTTGGAAGAAGCTTGTTTGCAAAACGACGTGGCGTATATTACGGAAACGATTGAGGACGAGTGCAAAACGGTAATAGAGCTGCTGATGAGCTCGGTAGCCGATACGGTAATCGTGCCCATGCATGACGTACTTTGTTTTGGGGAAGAAGCGCGGTTGAACGCTCCGTCTACCGTTTCTTCAAGCAACTGGACCTTCCGTTTTACGGAGAATGATTTTTCCTGCCGCAAGGCGCGGTGGTTGAAAGAATGTACGGAAAAATACAATCGCTAAATAGAAAAATAAAAAATCTTTCTTGCTTTTGCGAGAAAGATTTTTTTCTTGGTATAAAAATCGCTCGGGGAAGAAAAACTATAAGAAAAGAATTCGTTTGCAAAGGTGCGAACGGAAGGAGAAAAGGATTTATGAAAAAGGGCAAAAAACTAATATGTAGCGTAGCGGCGCTCACGTTCGTCGGCGGTTTGACGGGTTGCGGAAGCTGCGGTAAAAAAGAGGACGGCGGTACGAAAATTACCATTTGGGTGTCGGAGGGGGATAAGGCGTTTACAAATTCAGTCATCAATGAATTTAAAGCGAAATACCCCGATAAAAATTACCGTATCGTCGTCGATATTCAAGGGGAAAAGGACATTGCTACCCGTATCTTGAACGACGTAGAAAATGCGGCGGATATTTTTTCCTATTCCAACGACCAGCTTAGCAAGCTCATCAACGGAGACGCGCTTGCGAAAATCGCAGGGGAACGTTTGGAACGGGTAAAAGCGGCAAACTCCGCCGATTCGATTGATTCGGCAACAATGACGGTAAACGGAACGGACAACGTGTACGGTATGCCGTATACGGATAATACTTTCTTTTTGTATTACGACAAATCGTTGCTTTCGGAAAGCGACGTGCAGAGCATTGACGGAATTTTGGCAAAATGCAGTGCTGGTAAGCAGTTTGCCTATCCGATGGTAGACGGTTGGTATACGACGGCGTTCTATTTCGGGAAGAACTTAGGCTATGACGTAACGTACGACAAAAATCTTGCGGAAACGTCCATTTCTTGTGATTTTGATAACGAAACGGGGGTTGCGGTAACGCAAGCCATGTGGAATCTTGTCAAGGACAGCCGTTTTAAAGCGGACGCGAATGATTCCAAGATCACCGCAGGCTTTAACGACGGCAGTATCGTAGCGGCGGTTTCAGGGATTTGGAATAAGACGGCAATACAAAAAGCGCTTGGGGAGAACTTTGCCGCGGCGAAGCTGCCCACGTACACCTTTGGCGCTGCGGGTGCGAGCGAGCAAGTGCAGCTTGTTTCCTTTGCAGGCTATAAGCTGATGGGGGTAAACAATTATTCCAAGCACTTGACGGACGCGATGGATTTTGCGGAATTCTTCACGAACAAGGAAAACCAAATTAAGCATTTTGAAGCGCGCGGTTTCGTGCCGACGGACGAAGGGGCGCGCATGGACGAAAAGGTACAAGCGGACGTATGCGCAAAAGCGATCACGGCGCAGCTTGCGCACAGTAAAACGCAAAAGGGCGTGCCCTCTACCCTGTGGGTGCCGATGGAAGGCTTGGGTACGGCAATGATTACGGGCGCGCAGGGCGGTTCGTTCGATTTAACGGCGCAGTTAAAAGCGTGTGTCAATTCCATTGAAAAGGTAACGAAATAACAAAGCATAAAGGTAGGGGAACGCGTGTGAAAGTAAAACAGAAAAAGACAAAACCGAATACGTTTAAAGAACTCGTTTGGGCGTTTAAAAACGGTTCGCCTTTGACGCGCGTTTCCTTTTTTCTTATGGGATTTGGACAAATCGCGCGCGGACAGCTCGTAAAAGGGCTGTTTTACATGTTATTGCAGGCGTTGTTCGTTCTCTTTTTGGCGTTCTTCGGCGGGAGATATATCGCGCACCTTTTTTCGGGGGATTTAGGAACGCGCTTATCGGGAGAACAATGGAACGAGGATCTGCAAATTTTTGAAAAGATCAAAGGGGACAACAGCTTTTTGATCCTATTGTACGGCGTTGTCAGCTTGGTCTTGATCGGGATTTTTCTTTGCGTTTGGGCGTCGAACGTGAAGGGGAACTACGAAAACGACCGCCGTATTCGTTTGGGCTTTAAGCCCGTTTCCTTTCAAGGGGATATTAACGCTCTTTTAAACGAAAGATTTTATTTGCCGTTGCTGCTCTTTCCCTTTTTAGGGTTGCTTGTGTTTACGGTAATGCCCTTGATCTTTATGATCCTGATCGCGTTTACAAATTACGATTACGCGCATATGCCGCCGGGGAAACTTTTCGACTGGGTTGGATTTGATAATTTCAAAAGAATGTTCTCGCTAACAGGTGGCACTTCGGGGTTCGCGTTCGTGTTCTTGCGCGTACTTGCGTGGACGTTCATTTGGGCATTTTTCGCAACGTTTATCAATTATTTCTTGGGACTTATCGTGGCACTGCTTATTCAACGGAAAGGGATTAAGCTGAAAGCCTTTTGGCGTACCTTGTTCGTGATTGCGATTGCCGTGCCGCAGTTCGTTACCCTTTTGCTCATGCAAAAGATTTTGGACGGCGACGGGATTTTGAATAAAATACTCGGTACGAATATCCTATGGCTGACCGATCAACGGTATTTTTCTTTGCTTCCGCGGTTGATGATTATCCTTGTCAATATTTGGGTGGGCGTGCCGTATACCCTGTTGATGTGTTCAGGGATACTCATGAATATTCCCGTCGATTACTACGAAGCGGCAAGGATAGACGGCGCTTCGCCTGCGAAGATATTTTTCGAGATTATTTTGCCGTATATGATGCAAATTACCGCGCCTTATTTGATTACGCAGTTCGTCAACAATATCAATAATTTCAACGTCATATGGCTATTGACGGGCGGCGGGCCTGTGGACAATATTTACTACGGCGGCGGCACGCAGGCGCAATCGACCGATTTGTTGGTAACGTGGCTGTATCGGCTGACGACCGATCAAAACCCTAAATACAACGTCGCTTCCGTTATCGGTATCGTCATTTTCGTCATCAGTGCGGTCATGGCGCTTATAACCTTTAACCGTTCGTCTGCGGCAAAGCGGGAAGACGCATTTCAGTAAAAGAGAGAATTATGGAAAAAGTTTCAGCAAAACTAAGAAGAAAAACAACGGACGTGTTCGTATATATTCTGTTGGCGGTTCTCGGCGTGCTTTGGGTATTGCCTATCGGCTATCTCATTTATACCGCGTTTCGCGTAACGCCGTCCACGGGGATTATCAACGAGCTTGTACCTGAAAATTTACAGTTGGGATTTAAGAATTTTACCAAGCTTTTTCAGGATACGGATTTCCCGAAATGGCTGAAAAATACGGTGGTTGTTTCCGTTTCTTCCTGCGCGTTGACAACGCTGTTTATTTTGATGGTCAGCTACGCGCTGTCGAGATTGCGTTTTCGGCTTCGGAAACCGATTATGAACGTGCTACTCGTGCTAGGGATGTTCCCTGGATTTATGAGCATGATCGCCGTATATTTCATTCTAAAAGCCATGGGCTTGACCGATTCCCTGCTCGCGCTGGTGTTGGTGTATTCGGGTAGTGCGGCGCTGTCGTATTATATCTGTAAAGGATTTTTCGATACCGTACCCAAAGCCATGGAGGAAGCGGCGGTTTTGGACGGAGCAAGTCAGCCGATCGTCTTTTGGAAAATCATTATGCCGTTGGCGAAACCGATTATCGTCTATACGGTGTTGACCTCGTTTATTTCTCCGTGGTGCGATTTTATTTTCGTCAACACGATTATTAACGATAGAAATAAATATACCGTTTCTCTTGGATTATATAAAATGATCAATGCCGAGCTGAACAGCTTTAACGACAATTTTACCGTGTTTTGCGCGGGCGCGTTCGTGGTCGGCGCAATTATCGTAACCCTGTTTATGAGTATGCAACGCTATTACGTGGAAGGGATTACTTCGGGCGCAGTCAAAGGATAAGAAGATGAAAAAACCGCTCTTTCCGTTTGGAAGGAGCGGCGTTTTGTTATTTAGAGTTTTTAATCACGAGCTTTTCAAGCAACGCGACGAGCGCGTACATAATCGCCGCGAGAACGCACAGGATGAACACGGCACTCATGACAAGGTCAAGCTTAAACACCTGCCCGCCGTAGACGATCAAATAGCCGATCCCCGCGCGGGAAACGATATATTCGCCCATGATCGAGCCGATCCACGCCATACCGACGTTGATTTTCAGCATGGAAATAAAATTCGGCAAAGAGGACGGCACAACGAGCTTTAAAAGAATTTGCAGCTTCGACGCGCCCATGGATTTCATGAGTAGAAGCTTGTTTTCATCCGTTGCCATAAAGCCGTTGAGCATATTCAAAATCGCGACGATCAACCCGATCAGCACAGTCATTAAAACGATGGCTTCCTTGCCCGTGCCGCACCAAATAATGATCAGCGGACCGAGCGCGATTTTCGGCAAGGCGTTCAACACGACGAAATACGGCTCGGAAATGCGTCTAAAAATTTCACTCCACCAAAGTGCAAGGGCAATCAAATACCCTGCGACTACGGCGATAAAAAAGCCCGTCAGCGTTTCTCCAAGCGTCGTACCGACGTGGTAAAACAGCGTGCCGTTACGGTATAAATCGGAAATCGTTTTACCGATTCTCGAGGGGGAGCTTGTGATAAAAGGATTGACCCAGTTCATTTGTGCGGAAAGCTCCCAAATCCCCAACAGGCAGGCAAGCACCGCCAAACGGACTACGTTGACGAGAATGTTTTTCCGCTTTACGCCGCGAAGGTATAACAGGTGTTCAGGGGAAAAAGCAGTATCTTTTTTCATGTGTTCAACTCCTTCCAAAGTACTTCAAACCATTGCGAAAACTCTTTATTTTCACGCCGTTTTAAAGGCTCTGTTTCAGGGAAAGTAATGGTATGTTCCGCGATAATAGACGCAGGGCGTCTGGATAAAACGAAAATTTTATCGGCAAGCGAAATGGCTTCGCTGATGTCGTGCGTAATGAGGAGTGCCGTTTTCTTCTCGCCGCGGATAATTTTATATACGTCGTCGCAAACGGACAAACGAGTTTGGTAATCGAGGGCGGAGAAAGGCTCGTCAAGCAGGAGTACGTCGGGATCGACGGAAAGGGTACGAATGAGCGCGGCGCGTTGCCGCATACCCCCCGAGAGAGAGGACGGATAATTTTTTAAAAACTGCCCAAGTCCGTATTTTTCCGCCAAAGCAAGCGCGCGGCTTCTATGCTCCGCCGTATTCGTACGTTTGATTTCAAGGGGCAGGAAAATGTTCTTTTCAATCGTTCGCCAAGGGAACAGTTCGTCTTTTTGTAACATATAGCCAAACGAACAGCCGCTGGTAACGACTTTGCCTTCCGTCGGTTTTAAAAGTCCTGCCGCCAAGGAAAGCAAGGTGGTTTTTCCGCAGCCCGACGGCCCGATAATGGCAACGAATTCTCCTTCCTGTACCGCGAAGTTTACTTTTTTAAGCGCAACCGTTTCGCCCTGTTTGCTATGGTAGTGCATCGATACGTTATCAAAGCGTAAAACTTCTTTCATTTGCGTAACTTCCTTTGCGTGTTATTTTGCGTAGACTTCTCCGTAAACCTTTTTCGCGTACGAATTATCGACGAGGTCGGTCATTTTAGCGCGTTCTTCCAGCTCGCCTGCATTTTCAATGATGTCCTGTAAGCGTTCAAAGCTTTCTTCCGTCATGGTAAGCTCGGTACGCCAAGCGTCGATGGATTTATACCGTTCTACGGACGCGGCAAGCGCCGTTTCGGAAATCCCTTCAAAATATTCGGTCAAATAGGGGGCAACGGTCGTGCCGTCCGTTTCGTTGACGTATTTTACCGCTTTGGTTACGGCGCGTAAGAAGCCTTCTACGTGCGTTTCGTTTTTATTCAACCAAGATTCTTTCGCCATGAAACAGGTATAGGGAACTTCGCCCGAAGCTTCCCCAACCGACGCGACGACGTAGCCCTTGCCTGCCGCTTCGTATTCGTACGCAACGGGGTCGAACATGGTGCAATAATCCCCAACGCCCCCCTCAAAAGCGCTCGTCATCAGGTTGAACGCTACGTCGTAATTCAAATCAAGGTCTTTTCCGTCGAAAAGAGTATGTTCGTTAAGTATATATTCAAAGGTCATGGCAGGTACGCCGCCCTTTCTGCCGGCAAGGATTTCTTTGCCTTTCAAATCTTCCCATTTAAAATCAGGTTGCGGAGTGCGGGAAACAAGGAAAGAACCGTCCCGTTTGGTCAACTGCCCAAACACGGTGGGAACGTCCGTCGAACCGCCGAGATATACGTACAGCGCCGCCTCAGGTCCGCAAAAACCAATATGGGAATCCCCCGACAGCACGGCGGACATAACGTTATCCGCGCCACCGCCGTTGGTGAGCTTGATTTTTAAGTTTTCTTCTTCAAAATATCCCAACGCGTCCGCAAGATATAAGGGGGCGTAGAATACGGAATGGGTAACTTCGTTGATTTTCAGCGTTTTCATACCGTCGGAATCGCTCTCTTTCTTGCAAGCTGAAAAAGGTAAAAGAGCGGTGCAAACGGCAAGCGCCGAACAAATGGTTTTCATGATTTTTTTCATATAGAGTCTCCGAATAAAAAAAATTTTGGATAATATATTATATGAACAGCGTTTTATAATTGACAATTCAAAAGGAAAGTGTTAGAATAGAAAAGCTATGCTATAATGCGTTATAACGCCCTTTGGGGTGTTTAATAGATAAAAATTTGCACGTAAAGAGAAAAATCACGGGGAATATTATTATGGAAATGCAAAAGACGTACAATCCGAAAGACTTTGAAGACAGAATCTACGCCGACTGGGAGCAGTCGGGGTATTTCCGCGCGGAAATCGACGAAAATAAAATTCCGTTCACAATCATGATGCCGCCCCCCAACATCACGGGGCAGCTGCACATGGGGCACGCCATGGACGCAACGATGCAGGATACTTTGATCCGTTTTAAGCGTATGCAGGGCTATGCCGCGCTTTGGTTGCCTGGGTGCGACCACGCGTCGATCGCTACGGAAGTAAAAATCGTGGAAAAAATGAAGGCGGAAGGGGTTACCAAAGCGGATATCGGCCGCGACGGGTTCTTGGTGCGCGCTTGGGACTGGAAAGAACAGTACGGCAATCGTATCATGCTCCAACAGCGTAAAATGGGTACGTCTTGCGACTGGTCCAGACAGGCGTTCACGATGGATGAAAAATGCTCCCGCGCGGTGCGTGAAGTGTTCGTGAATCTCTATGAAAAGGGCTTAATTTACCAAGGGGATAGAATTATCAACTGGTGTCCTTGCTGTAAGACGGCGCTTTCCGACGCGGAAGTAGAATACGCCGAAGAAGGCGGGCATTTCTGGCATCTTCGCTACCCTGCAACGGACGGCAGTGCGGACGTCGTCGTTGCTACTACCCGTCCCGAAACGATGCTTGGGGATACGGCGGTAGCGGTACACCCCGACGATCCTCGTTATCAAGCGCTTGTTGGAAAAACGCTGAAATTGCCCTTGACGGATAGGGAAATTCCCGTTGTCGCGGACGAATACGTAGACCCTGCTTTCGGTACGGGTTGCGTGAAAATTACGCCCGCGCACGATCCCAACGACTTTGAAGTGGGCAAACGGCACGACTTGCCCGTTATCCGCGTAATGAACGACGACGGCACGATGAACGGGCTTGCGGGCAAATACGAAGGACTTGACAGATACGTTGCGAGAAAACAAATCGTTGCCGATTTAGAAGCGCTTGGCAATCTTGTAAAAATCGAAGCGCATACCCACAACGTAGGGCATTGCTATCGTTGTCATTCGACGGTAGAACCGATCGTATCCAAACAATGGTTTGTAAAAATGGAACCGCTTGCAAAGCCTGCGATCAACGCGGTAATGAAAAACAAGGTAAAATTCGTTCCCGAACGTTTCTCGAAAACCTATTATAACTGGATGGAAAACATTCGCGATTGGTGCATTTCCCGTCAGCTTTGGTGGGGACACCGTATTCCCGTTTGGTATTGTCAGGATTGCGGCAAAGTCATTTGCGCTAAGGAAGACCCGACGGTTTGTCCTGCTTGCGGCAGTCATAAGCTCCGTCAGGACGAAGACGTACTCGATACGTGGTTCTCGTCTGCGCTTTGGCCTTTCTCTACGCTTGGTTTCCCCGAAGAAACGGAGGATTATAAATATTTCTACCCGACCGACGTACTCGTAACGGGGTATGATATTATCTTCTTCTGGGTAGCAAGAATGATTTTCTCAGGGATCGAGCACACGGGCAAAGTGCCTTTCCACGACGTTTTGATTCACGGTATTATCCGCGACGAGCAGGGCAGAAAAATGAGCAAATCGCTCGGCAATGGTATCGATCCGCTCGAAGTTATCGAAAAATACGGTGCGGACTCCTTGCGTCTTTCCTTGCTTACGGGGGTTGCTCCGGGGAATGATACCCGTTATTCGGACGCAAAAGTGGAATCCTGCCGTAACTTTATCAACAAGCTTTGGAACGCGGCGCGTTTCCTTTTGATGAACGCGGAAGGGAAGAAGATTCCCGACATCAGCGAAGTCAAGCTTGCGCCTGCGGATAAATGGATTATTTCAAAATTACAAAATTGCATTCGCGAAGTAACCACGAATTTGAATAAATACGAGCTTGGCGTTGCAAGCGACCTTGCGACGGGCTTTGTTTGGGATGATTTCTGCGACTGGT
The DNA here is from genome assembly GCA_045127595.1 of Candidatus Scatosoma sp. Classification (GTDB taxonomy): domain Bacteria; phylum Bacillota; class Clostridia; order Christensenellales; family Borkfalkiaceae; genus Scatosoma. The sequence goes on from JBGVQS010000019.1 coordinate 23,611, forward strand.
ATATCGAGCTTTCCAAACCCGCACTTTACGGCGAAGACGAAGACAGAAAGGCAGACGCGTTGGCGGTGCTTTGCTTCGTTTTGGAAAACGCGCTCAAATTATTGCATCCGTTCATTCCGTTCGTTACGGAAGAAATTTATGCAAACTTGCCTGCAACCAAGGGCAGTATCATGGTTTCCGACTTCCCGAGATACAACGCAAAAATGGCGTATAAAAAGGAAGCGAAAGCCTTTGAAGGGGTTATGGAAATCATCAAAGCGGTCCGCGCAATGAAGAAGGACGCCGATTGTCCCCCCTCGAAAAAGGTAGAACTCTACGTCGTTACCGAAAGCAAGCGTTTATTGCAAAGCAATAAGGATTGCATTATCAAGCTTTCCGGCGCAAGCGCTTTGAACTTTGTTTCGTCCGCTGCGGAAGTAGACGGTAAAACGGTATCTTCGGTAACGGAGATTGCACAAATCTACGTACCCTTGGGCGAGCTTGTCGATATTGAAAAGGAAAAGGCTCGTCTTGCGGCGGAAATCGAACGTATCGACGGAGAAATCGCACGTGCGGCAGGGAAGCTTGCGAACCCGAATTTCGTTGGAAAAGCACCGCAAAAGCTCGTTGATGCGGAAAAGGAAAAAGTAAAGAAATATCAAGACATGAAAGAAAAGTGTGTCGCACAGCTCGAAAGTCTGTAAGCAGTAAGCCCCGACAAGCCTTGTCGGGGCTTAAAATTTATTGAGCGGAATTTTCAAGAAACGGTTGACAAAATTTACTGCAAATGGTAGAATAAAATTCTCTTGAATTTCTTTATGGAAAGACAAATGGGGGCTTTCAATTAAAACAATATGACGGTGCAAATAATTTGTAATTCGATTATGTTCGTATCTTTTATAATGAACGTAATTTTTATGATAATCAAGTTAATTAAATTCCCGACTGCCTTAAAAGGACTTGCAAACCGTTGCGAGCATTTAACTCAAAAGGAAGCTTTTACGCTCCATCAAAAGGAATTTACGGGTGGATTTTTTAAGCTTTTGCTTGCAAATGTGCTTTTCCTGTCGGTGGGGATTCTTACCTGTTTATTTGACAGGCTTTCCGATACGGAAAACGGTTTATTGATTCCCGTTTGGACGTTTTTAGCGGTCGCTTTTGCTGGGATTGTGTTTCTCGTTGCGTATTCAAGCGTATTAAAAAGGAGATATAATATCGTCGAAAGCTGTACCCAAGATCCCGTATGGAATAAAGGATATTGCGCGGCGGCGCAAACGGGGCTTTGCGTATTTTTAGCGTTTACGTTTGCTTTTAATTGCGCATTGACCGCCTATACGCTCGGCTTGCTTTTTATTTAGTGCTTTTTACAAATCAAAACAAACGAAAACCGTTCCAAAAAGGGGCGGTTTTCCGTATATAAACACATAAAAAAGAAAAAAATGTTAAAAATATAAAAAAGTTCGTTCAAACGTTTGACAAACCGTATTTTCCATGCTAAAATAATACTGTTGCTTCTTTGGGCTTACTATGCCCTTTTGCCGAAACGCTCATTTCGGACAAGCAACTACTTAAATTCGCTTTCTTTGAAATTGCGGTAAGGGCAGTTTCGAGGGAAATATATTCCAAAATTTTTACAAGGAGGTCAAATTATGCCTACTATCAACCAGCTCATTAAAAAGGGCAGAGAACGTATCACGTACAAGTCTAAGAGTCCTATTCTTGACAACTGTCCTCAGAAGCGCGGCGTATGTTTGTCCGTTACCACGACTTCTCCTAAGAAGCCTAACTCCGCTATGCGTAAGATCGCACGTGTACGTCTTACGAACAAGCAGGAAGGTACGGTTTACATTCCCGGCGAAGGCCACAACCTTCAGGAGCACAGCTCTGTTCTGATCAGAGGCGGACGTGTCAAGGACTTGCCCGGTGTACGTTATCACATCATTCGTGGCGCGCTTGATACTGCCGGTGTTGCTAAGCGTAAGCAGTCCCGTTCTAAATACGGTGCAAAACGCCCTAAGTAATTTAGGTACGCTAAGCAGGAAATCCGAAAGCATTTGCTTATCGGGGAGCGTCGGTCGCTCTGAAAACTCCCGAAAGTCGCTTGCGTTTTAAGACAAGAAACCAAAACGCAAAAGACCTACTTGTTAATCGGAATATAGCTCGAAAGCCCCGAATAAAAGTAGGCAGTATGCAACGAAAGTTGCAGAAGGTTCGCACTCCGCAAAAATTAGCGGCAGCGCGATAGCTGTACTGAAGGGTAATGCCCTTATCAAAATTATTTAAAGGAGGATAAAAACTATGCCTAGAAGAGGTAATGTCCCTAAGAGAGACGTTCTGCCCGATCCTATGTATAACAGCAAAGTCGTTACCAAGCTTATCAATCAAATCATGCTTGACGGCAAAAAAGGCACG
>JBGVQS010000020.1:0-29498 GCA_045127595.1 Candidatus Scatosoma sp.
CTTTCATTCTCGTCACTCGTTCATACACCTTGGTAATGGCAGGCAAATCGGAGAAATCCAGCTTAGGGTCAACCCCTTGCGAGAACATATTGAGCGCAAGCGTGATGATATCGACGTTGCCCGTTCGTTCGCCGTTGCCAAACAGCGTACCTTCGATTCTGTCGCCCCCTGCAAGCAAGCCCATTTCACTATCCGCTACCGCGCAACCACGGTCGTTATGCGGATGCAAGGAAATAATCACGTTTTCACGGTTTTTTAAATGCATGCACATATATTCCACTTGATTCGCATAAACGTGGGGCATGGAATAGGATACGGTTACGGGCAAATTGATGATTACCTTATCTTTAGCTGTCGGCTGCCAAACGTCCAACACGGCGTTGCAAATTTCCGCCGCAAATTCAGGCTCCGTCCCTGTAAAGCTTTCGGGGGAATACTCAAACGTAATCTTCCCTTTTGCTTTCGCCTTATACTCCTTACACAGCTTCGCGCCGTTGACCGCAATATCGATAATCTCTTTCTTTTCCCGTTGAAAAACCTGTTCGCGCTGTGCCACCGAAGTGGAATTATACAAATGCACGATCGCCTTTTTCGCCCCTTCAAGCGCTTTGAACGTCTTTGCAATGATATGTTCGCGCGATTGCGTCAATACCTGAATGGTTACGTCGTCAGGGATTAAGTTTTGTTCGATCAACGTGCGGCAAAATTCATATTCCGTTTCGCTCGAAGCGGGAAACCCGATTTCGATTTCCTTAAAACCGACCTTACAAAGGAGCTGGAAGAATTCTAATTTTTCTTCCAAACTCATAGGAATAATCAACGCTTGATTTCCGTCGCGTAGATCCACGCTGCACCAAATAGGCGGCTGTTCGACGGCGGATTTTTTCGTCCAGTCCATCGTTACCCCTGTCGGTACAAAATATTGTTTGACGTACTTGTTGCTATTTTTCATATCCTTTGGCTCCTTTTTTCTGAGTCAATTTCGTTCCCTAATAAAAAATCTCTTACACGGCGCAATACTGCCCGTATAAGAGACGAAGAAACTCCGCGGTACCACTCTACTTGACGGCAAACGCCGCCCGCTCGTTATTCTCTATTACGGGAGAACCCGTCCGAATCTACTCGGCATTTTTTGCCTTTCTGTCGGAGGCTCGGGGAGGAGTTATGCCCGTGTTTGGTATCGGCTCTCAGCAAAACGCCGACTCTCTGTCAAGTGCAAATCACGTATTTATTCCCGTCATAGCCTTTATAATATTGTTTATATTTTACCCTATTTATATTGTTTTTGTCAACGGATTAGAAGACCTTTCCGCGCGTTTTTTTAAAGTTTATACACCCAATTAAACCCATCTTCTATCAATCCCCACTGAATTCCCGTCAAGGTATCGTAAAGATATTGCGTAACGTCCCCTATTTTTCCATTGTTGATAACGTATTCTTTCTCCCCGTATGCAAGCTTCCCGATGGGAGATACGACCGCCGCCGTACCGCAGCCCCACGCTTCTTCCAGCTTGCCTTGCTCCATCGCTTCGATTAGCTCGTCAACGGAAAGCAGCCGCTCGCTGACGCTATACCCCTTTGCGCGCAATACTTCCAAACAGCTCTTACGCGTGATCCCGGGCAAAATCGAACCCGTCAACGCAGGCGTTACAATTTCCCCGTCGATCTTGAACATAACGTTCATCGCGCCAACTTCTTCGATATACTTTCTCTCTACCCCGTCCAGCCAAAGCACTTGCGAATAGCCAAGCTTTGCCGCACGTTCGCCTGCGCGCGTGCTCGCCGCATAGTTCCCGCCGCACTTAGCATAGCCCGTGCCGCCGCGTACCGTTCTTACGTCTTCCGATTCAATCATGATCCCGACGGGATTGATCCCCTCCGCATAATAACTGCCGCTGGGCGACGCAATCAGCATAAAATTCGCGCGTTTTACCGCGTGCACGCCGAGCGCTTCGTCGTTGCCGAACATAAACGGACGTAAATACAAGGACGTGCCGAACGATTTGGGTACCCATCTTTCTTCCAAACGAACGAACGTCGTCAAAAGCTCCAGCATATCGTTTTCGTCCATTTCAGGCAAAGACATACGCTCTGCCGAACGGTTCATTCTTTTAACGTTTTCCATGGGGCGAAAAAGCTGTACGCCGCCGTCCGCGCGACGGTATGCCTTTAAGCCTTCAAAAATTTCCGCACCGTAATGCAAAACCGTGGACGCTGGATGCAAAGTAATCGGCCCAAACGGCAAAATCCGCGCGTTGTGCCAACCCTTTCCTTCTTCGTAATCTACCATGAGCATATGGTCGGTAAAAACCTTTCCAAAACCTAATTTATCTTCCGGCGGCATCTGTTTGGGAGTCGTCGTTTTCGTTATCGATATATCCATTTTTAATCTCCCTTTCTCTCCATGTTTTGAAATTCATTTTTTGAATTACATTTAATTTTACTATTTGTTTATGTAATGATATAATAGCACACAAAATCGATTAAGTCAAACAAATTTCGACTGATTTTCATTTTTCTCTCTTCCTTTTTCTTGCCCTTTCTATTGCTTTTTCTTATTTTGTGTGTTATAATAATAAAAGAAGTATTTTTTCCGACGATCGGAACAAAGGATAGACATGTTAAAAAGTTTGCTTACCAAATTAAAGGAATCCGCCGTATCGGTTTTGCCTGTAACGGTGATCGTGTTCCTACTCAGCGCAACCTCTTTGCTTGATTTTTCATTAAAAGAAGGGGTGGTGTTTGCTTTTTCGGCGTTCGCGCTGATTTTCGGCATGGCGCTTTTTAACCTTGGGGCGGATATTGCAATGACGCCTATGGGCGAACAAATCGGTTCGGGGCTTTCCAAATCAGGCAAATTTAAAACACTGCTTTTCATTTGTTTCGTCATGGGGCTGTTCATTACGATTGCCGAGCCCGATCTTTCCGTACTTGCGGCGCAGGTTAAAGGAGTCATTGACGGAACGACGCTCGTGGTGGCAATCGGTGCAGGCGTGGGGATTTTCCTGATTTTGTCCGTGCTTCGTATCGTATTTCGGTTGCAGCTGTCGATGCTTTTGTCCTTCTTTTATATGTTGTTGTTCGCACTTGTTTCGCTGGTCGTCGTTCGCGGTAACGAAAGCTTTTTGCCACTTGCGTTCGACTCGGGCGGCGTAACGACAGGACCGATTACCGTACCCTTTATCATGGCGCTCGGCGTGGGCGTAGCCGCAACGCTTGGCAATAAACGGGACAGAGAAAACAGCTTCGGCTTTATTGCACTTTGCTCGATAGGACCTATCCTTGCGGTCATGCTGCTCGGTGTATTTGCGTCGGGAGAAGTCAATTATCAGCTCGACCCGTCGGAATACTCGGTGGAAAGCTATTTGGGCGGACATTTCTTCCATTTGTTTTTTGATAAGGCGAAAGAAGTTTCTGTCGCTCTGCTGCCCATCGTTGCGTTCTTCTTTATCTTGCAGTTCCTTTTCATCAAATTGCATAAAAAGCGTTTAAAGCAAATCGTTGTAGGTATCTTTTATACCTTTTTCGGGTTGGTTATTTTCCTTACGTCCGTAACCGTCGGTTTTATGCCCGTAGGCTTTAATATGGGTACGCAGCTTGCGACAAACGGAACGAGCTTCCTGTTGGTTGGGTTTGCGTTCATTCTCGGTTTAACCGTCGTTTTGGCAGAGCCTGCCATTCACGTCCTTAATAAACAGGTAGAATCGGTTACCGGCGGCGCGGTTTCCAAGCGGTCTATGCTCCTTGCGCTTTCGATCGGCGTGGGCGTGTCTATTGCCCTTTCCGTCGTGCGCGTTATCTTTGATTTTAGTATTCTCTATTACGTGATCCCCGGGTATTTCCTTTCGCTTGGGTTATCCTTCTTCGTGCCCAAGCTGTACACGGCAATCGCGTTCGACTCCGGCGGCGTAGCTAGCGGTCCTTTGACGTCGAGCTTCATTCTCCCGTTCTTAATCGGGATTTGCTCCGTTTTACAACCGAATGCCATTTTAACGGACGCGTTCGGGCTTGTTGCTATGGTTGCCATGACGCCGCTCATTACCATTCAAACGCTCGGCTTTAAAGCGGTTGCGACAAAGCATTTCAAGGAACGTATCGCCATGAAACGTATCCTTGGTCAAGACGACGAACAAATCATCAAATTTATGTAAACGAGGGGGGCAGGTATGGATTCAACAAAAATTACCAAGCGCACAAGGCGCACAAAAACCGCGTCCTCGGACGTTAAAAAGGTCAAATTGCTCATCACCGTCGTTCCGCGCAGTAAAACGGAATTCTATATCGATTTTTTGCAGGGCTTTGAGGTGAATTTTCAAACCTCCGTCCTTGCGGAAGGTACGGCAAAATCGGAAACGCTGTATATGCTTGGGTTGGAAGATTCGGAAAAGAGCGTGATTTTTAGCGCGATTCGCGAAGATAAAGCGCAGGAAGCCCTCCACGCGCTCGAAGAAAAATTCCACAAAATCAAAAACGGCAAAGGTATCGCCTTTACCGTGCCGATGTCGAGCGTAATCGGCGTTGCCATTTATCGGTTTTTAAGCAATCATAGAGTCAATCAATAAGGAGAAAAGAATGATGAAATATTCGCACGAAGCGATTTTTTGTATCGTAAACGACGGTTACAGCGAAGCGGTTATGGAGGCGGCAAAAGAGCTTGGAGCGCGCGGCGGCACGGTTATCAATGCGCGCGGTACGGCGGGAAAAGAAGCGGAAACCTTTTTCCATATCACCGTGCAGCCTGAAAAGGAAATCGTCATGATTCTTGTTCCCAAGGAAATCAAGGACAACGTTTTGCACGCCCTTTATAAACAAGTGGGCTTGGATACCGCAGGACAAGGGATTGCTTTTTCCGTACCCGTAGACAGCGTTGTCGGACTCACAGCAGAAAAACCTACAAAAACGGAATAAAGTATCGTTAAAAAATTTCGGCTTACGCAATATTGCGTAAGCCGTTTTGCTTTTAGGAATTTTATTCTAAAAACGCCGAATGGATCACGTAATCCGCCGTCGCGCGGTTGGTCGCAATGGGAATATCGTACACCACCGCAATACGCAAAAGCGCTTTTACGTCAGGATCATGCGGCTGTGATTCCAACGGATCCCAAAAGAAAATCACTACGTCGATCTTTCCTTCCGCCACCTTTGCGCCGATTTGCTGATCACCCCCAAGCGGCCCTGATAAATACCGCTTTACCTTTAAATCAGTCGCTTCGGAAATAAGCTTCGCCGTCGTTCCCGTTCCGCAAAGCTCATATTTTTCAAGCGTTGCCTTGTTCTTAATTGCCCAGTTGACGATCGCCGCTTTCTTATTATCGTGCGCAATCAACGCAATCGTTTTTACCTGTTTCTTTTTCATTTGTATCTCCTTATTTGTTTCCCCTTATCTTTTGGAAAATTTGCAACCGCAAAAATCCTGCCGATATAAGTTATATTCGTTAGAAAGCTCTATTGAGCGGTGATAGCCGCCCTTCTTTTTAAAATCGCTGTAAAGATAGGTCAACTCGTACCTGCCCCCCAGCTTTTCTCCGATCTCGTTCAGCCATTCGGCGTTTTTATAGGGGCTTAACGTCAACGTTGTACCAAAATACGCAAAGCCGTTTTCCCTTGCCGCTTGCGCCGTTTTTTCCAGCCGCAAGGCATAACACGCATAACAGCGTTTTCCGCGCTCAGGCTCGTTTTCTAAGCCTTTCGCCATATCCAAAAAAGCCTGCGCGTCGTGATCGCAATCGAGTATCTCCGCCCAACCCGTTTCTTGTAAAAAACGGATTTGCTCCCTTTTACGTTTTTCGTATTCCGTGTATTCGTCAATGTTTGGATTGTAATAAAAAACGGTGATGGAAAAATGCTCCTTTAACCGCTCCAAGCACGCCGAAGAACAGGGCGCGCAACAACTGTGCAGTAGCAGCTTTGCTCCCTTTGGTGCAGTTTTTAGCTGTTCCAGCATTAAAATCTCAAAATTGCGTTTCATAACTTTATTATAATTCCTTTTTTATCCTTTGTCAATCTTTCCAAGAAAACTTGACAAAATTTTTACTATCCTATATAATAAAGCCGTTATGAAATTACTTATTCCCGTAGCGTCGGGCTTGGAACAAATTACAAAACGACAGCTTTTTTCCCTTGGCTACGAGCGCGCCCCCGCCGACAACGGCAGGATCGAGCTTGACGGCGAGTGGCAGGACGTCGCGCGGCTGAACGTTCTTTTGCGAAGCGGAGAACGCGTCTTAATTTTATTGCGCCGTTTTCACGCAACGACTTTTGACGAGCTGTACGAAGGCTTTTACTCGGTCCCTTGGGAAGAATGGCTGACGGTCGATTCGAAAATACTCATGGACGGCAAATGCGTACAAAGCACGCTCGGCGCAATCAAAGCCTGCGGCGGCGTTGCGAAAAAAGCGATTATCGCGCGACTTGCGGATAAAGTACGTTCGAGCAGAAAAACCTTTTCGGAAACGGGCGCACGGACGGTTGTCGGCTTTTCCATTTTCAAAGACGAAGTCAGCGTTACCGTGGATACCTCGGGCGACGGATTGCACAAGCGCGGTTACCGCTCTCTTGCATACAGCGCGCCGCTCAAAGAAACGCTTGCGGCGGGGCTGATCGATTCCACCTTTTACAACCCCGACAAGGATATAGAAAAACCGTTCGCGGACGTCTTTTGCGGCAGCGGTACTTTGCCGATTGAAGCGGCTATGAAAGCGCGGCATATCGCGCCGGGACTGCAACGCAGTTTTGATTTTGAAGGTTGGGCTTGCGTGCCGAAAGGGATTCTTTCCAAAGCGAAAGAAGAAGCGAAAAGTTTAGAAAACCGCGCGGCAAAACCCGTGATTTTCGCTTCGGATATTTCCGCGCAGGCAATCTCGATTGCCAAATACCACGCAAAGCGCGCGGGCGTAGAAGATTGTATCCGCTTTTCCGTTTCCGACGCAAGGGCTTTTTCTTGCGAACAAAAATACGGCGTGTTGCTTTCAAACCCGCCCTACGGGGAACGCCTTTCCGAAGAAACGGAAGTGAAAAAACTGATGTCGGATTTTGGAAAAACATTCCGCTCTTTGTGCGAATGGAACGCCTATATTTTGACTTCTTTGCCCGATTTTGAACGGGCGTTTGGGAAACGTGCCGACAAGAAGAAAAAACTGTTCAACGCGAACCTGGTATGCGGATTTTATTCCTATTTTGGAAAACCGCCCAAGGATTTCGACCGTAAATAAAGGAGAACTATGTTAGATTATACAAGAGTAGCTTTTCGAAAAATTCTCGACGATTTTAACGCGTTGGTCTTTTATCTGGGGATTTTAACGCAATGCCTTGCCATCGCGTATCTTGTCTACGCCCTAATCGTGAGCGCGGGCGTTTTGGCGGCGAATATCGTACTGCTTGCCGTCAGCGTTGCCTATCTCGCGTTCTTTATTGTCCTTTCTAAAAAGGAAGAAAAGAAACAATTAAAGGCGCGCGGCAAACGTGTTTTTAAAATTACCAAATACGCCGTACGGATATATACGCTTGGGGTGCTTGCATATAACTTTTACGCAAGCTCCACGCGGCTCACGTTACTCTCGCTCGTGTTCGCGGCAATCCCCTTTTTAACCTTTGCCCTGCAAATCATTTTGGATCTTATGATTGAGTACATCAAACGCCGCAGCGAGCTTGTTACCACCGCGGTACAAGCGGACGTGCAAGACGTTGTGCGCCCCTTTAACGCCGTTAAAAATTTCTTTTCTAGGGAAAAAGAACCGGAAGAAGAACCGACGAAAACGAGAGTATTTCTGGATGAACAAGTACAAAAATACCGCGCGCAAAAGGAACAGGCGAAGCTTGATTTCAAACAAGCCAAAAAAGACGCGCGCATTATGAAAAAAGAAGAAAAGAAGCAGTTAAAGCTCGATAAAAAGACGGAAAAGAAGCGGGCAAAAGCCTTAAAAAAGGCTTCACGCAAAAAATCAAAAAGGGGAGAAATCGCGGACGAAGAACCGGAAACGGTTTCATAATATACTTATGGACGCTTTGAAGAAAATTCGTTTTATAAACGCCGACCTATTAAAGCTGATTGCGGCAATCAGTATGTTTATCGATCATTTAGGATTTATTTTCTTCCCCGAAAAGGAAATCTACCGCATAATCGGTAGGCTAGCTATGCCCCTTTTTGCGTTTATGATTGCCGAGGGTTGCCGATACACCAAAAATAAAACCAAGCATTTTTGCATGATTTTTGCGCTTGGCGCGGCGTGTCAATTCGTGTATTACGTCTTTGATCCAACCGATTTATATTTTGGGATCTTAATTACCTTTTCCATTTCCATTCTTCTAATTTACGCCCTGCAATATTTGAAACGCTGTTTGTTTGATAACGGAAACGCGTGGAAAAAAATCCTTGCCGCCTTGCTCTTTTTCGGTGGCGTAATCGCAACGTATTTCTTTTGTGAAAAATTCACCGTAGACTACGGTTTTTGGGGCTGCATGATGCCCGTATTCGCGGCTTTATTTGACTTTCGTCAAATACCTGCCCCCGACAAATTGAAAAAATTCGATCTTTTACCCTTACGAATTTTCTGTTTTGCCATTCCCCTTTGCTTGATGGTATTTACCGTTAAATCCCCCTTTTCCACCACGTTCGCTTTGGCAACGCTGCCCTTACTTTTATTATATAGCGGTAAAAAGGGGAAATGGAATCTTAAATATTTTTTCTACGTATTCTATCCGTTGCACTTGGGGCTTTTACAAGGCTTGCAAATGCTGTTAGAAAAATTCAAATAAAAAGGAGAAAACAAATGAAGCTTTGCGAAAACGATCAGCAAGAAGTTGACGACAACGCAAAATTCGGTACGGAAGAAGAATTCTGCGCTTTTCTTCGCCGTGTTTGTAATCCAAAAGCCATTAAATTTTAAGCGGTTATATTTTAAAATCAGCCCTTGGCGCAAAACGCCAAGGGCTGATTTTGTTTATTCAAATTCTTTAAAAAGTCCGCGCAAACCTTTCATAATGTCTTCATAGGAAGCATTAAAATCCCGCGTATACCAAGGATCGGCAACGTTACCGCTCTCCCCTGCGTAAAAAAGAAGTTTTTTGCATTTATGCGCATTCTTTTCCCCGACAATCCGACGGGCATTGCGTACGTTGCTATCATCCATACAAAGAAGCAAATCGTAATATTCTCCGTCTTCTTCCGTCAAGACCTGTGCGCGCTTTTTTGAGCAGTCAATCCCCAGCCCGTCCAAAAGCCGCTTGGTTTGCGGATATACGGGCGCGCCGTTACCGTTCCAAACGTTTTCGTCCGAAGTCGCGCTCGACGCAATTTCAAACTCCCTTTCGCGCCCCGCCTTTTTTACCATATTCTTGAATAAATATTCCGCCATGGGGGAACGGCAAATGTTCCCAAGACAAACAAACATAATTTTAATCATCTTTCTTTATCTCGCTATGTTTTTTCGCCGAAGGACAGCCCTCGCAGGAGCTACAACCACAGCCGCAACCCGTCTTGCCGTTCTTCTTCCGCCAAATAGAAAGGGCGATAACTCCCCCGACGATCGCCAACGCCGCCACCAAAATAATAATATCAATCGGTTTCATTTTTTTACTCCTTTTGTTAGAGTTGTACCTGCCCCATTCGATAAAACGACGGGGGCAGGTACGCAGTTATTTGAAAAAATCGAAATTTGTGTAAGCTATTTATAGATTAGAAATTTTTCTTCTGCAACGCTTCTTTTTTCGCCGCGCTCTTGTTATAAAGCGCAATTCCTGCAACAACAACCGCCGCCACGATTGCCCAAATGATTGCCGTCCAAGCCCATTCGCCGATCGTATAAACCATCGAGCTTACGACGTACGAAGTTACTACCCAGAACAGTAGCGTCCATCTAAACTTGCCTTTGCCGACTTCCGCTTTCGCCGTAGCCGCCGCCGCAAAGCAAGGAATGGTGAGCATATTGAACGCGATAAAGGAAATAAGCGCGGGAATACCGATCTCGGTTACCTGAATCATTGCCATTACTTCGCCGACGCCTTCTTCCAAACCACCTGCAACCGTAATCCCCGTACAAGCGGCAAGCGTCGCAAACGTCGCAAGAACGTCTTCCTTTGCAATCAAACCCGTAACTGCCGCAACCGCGAATACCCAGCCCCAAGAAGTGAGCTGCGAGCCAAACCCAAGCGGCGTAAAAAGCGGCATAACAAACTGACCGATAGACGCCAAAATCGATTGATCCATTTGCTCCCCGATATAGTGCCAATCCCAGCTAAAGCTACGCAAGAACCAAATCACGATACAGGAAGCTACGATAATGGTAAACGCTTTTTCAATGAAATGCTTTGCCTTATCCCAAAGGTGCAACATCAAATTTTTAAAGCCCGGCATATGGTAAATGGGCAATTCCATAATGAACGGAGAGGTTTCTCCGCGCATACTCGTCGTGCGCATCAAGAGCAAGCAAACGAGCGCTACGATAACCCCAAGCAAATACATGGAATAGGTAATAACGTCGGCGTTTCCTTTGCCGAACCAAGTTGCAATACCGCCCGCAACCGCCAACAAAATGGGCATTTTTGCACCGCAAGAGAAGAAAGGAATAACGCGAACGGTCGCCGTGCGTTCCTTTTCATCCGCCAAAGTACGGGTGTTGATCATTGCAGGAACAGAGCAACCGAAGCCCATAATCATGGGCATAAACGCTCTGCCCGAAACGCCGAAACGACGGAAAATTCTATCCAACATAAACGCTACGCGCGCCATGTAACCGCTATCTTCCAAAATAGAAAAGAACAGGAACAGTACAAGGATTTGCGGCAGGAAGCTGAGTACGCCGAACACGCCGCCAAGGATACCTTCGTCTACCAAACTGAGTACCCAAGGGCTCGCTTCAAGCGCTTCTAATCCCTGAACTATCCACTCGCCAAGCTTGCCCGTAAAGAAGTCCATCGCGTTGAAAAGTATTACCCCGGGGGAATTTAAACCGTCGCCAAAGAAAATCGTTTTCACCGCGCCGCCGCCTTCCGCGCACCAGTCCCCAAACGAACCGATCATACTGCCCAAATACAGCAAATCTGCCGAGAAAGTCAAATGGAATATCCCAAACAAAATAACTAAGAAAATGGGAATCCCCGCCCATTTGTGCGTAAGCACTTTATCCGCTTTATCCGATTTGGAAAGTTCGTTATAATCGTGCTTTTTCGCTCTTGTCAAAGTCGTTGAAAAATGCGCCGTTATGTATTTATATCTCGCGTCGGCAATCACCGCTTCCGTGTCCGCACAAGCGCCGTTTTCGCATACGTTTTCTTTGATAAACGCCTCGACCGCCTTGGCTTCCTTCGGGTGATTCGCAACCTCGATTTCGTCCTTTTCTACAAGCTTTATCGCGTGGAACAGGGGGGCAGGTACGTCTTTAAGCTTCAATGCGATCTCCGCATTCGCTACCGCCGAAGCCAAAACCGACTCTTGTAAAACGCTGATCCCCGAACGCTTGGTTTTCACCGCTTCCAGCGCCCTTTCCATCAACAAATCCATGTTTTTGCTTTTCAGCGCGGATATTTCTACGACAGGAAGCCCGATTCTTCTTTCCAATGCACGCACGTCAATGTGATCTCCGTTCTTTTCCAAAACGTCCGTCATATTGAGCGCAACCACAACGGGAACGTCCAACTCCATAATTTGCGTGGTTAAATATAAATTTCTTTCAAGGTTTGTCGCGTCTACGATATTGATGACGCAATCGGGCGCTTCTTCCAAAATGAAATTACGCGCAATCACTTCTTCGGGCGTGTAGGGGGATAAAGAATAAATCCCCGGCAAATCCACAATGTCTACGGGCTGATCCCCTTTTTTGTACGTGCCTTCCCTTTTATCAACGGTAACCCCGGGCCAGTTCCCTACGTGCGCCGTGCTGCCCGTTAAGGCATTGAAAAGCGTCGTCTTCCCCGAGTTCGGATTGCCTGCCAAAGCAAATTTTAACATACTTTCTCCTTAAATTTTTACTTCTTTTTTGTTCCTTATTCGACTTCGACGTTTGCCGCTTCGGCTTTTCGCAAAGTCAATTCATATCCGCGCAAGGAAATCTCAATCGGATCGCCAAGAGGCGCTTTCTTTCTCAAATAAATCTCCGCGCCGGGCGTAATCCCCATGTCGAATAACCGACGGCGTACAACGCCTTCTCCGTGTACCGCCACCACTTTACAGGTTTCGCCTATCGAGAGCTTCGATAAAACTTTCATATACTTCTCCTTCTTTCTTAACCGCGGTTAAGTTTTTACGCAAAAGAAAAAGCGGAGCATTCCGTTTTTTCGTTTTACATTATAGCACGGATTTTTTCACTTGTCAAGAAAATAAACCTTGGTTAAGAAATTTTTTACAAATTTTTCAATTTTTTTAGAGTGTTTTTCCAGCTGTTTATATATATTCTATTTGTCGCGCGCGTAGAACGTTATTTCCCGATTTTCTTTTTCATCATTTGCACGGTTTCTTCGGAAACGAGATGTTCCATGCGGCAAGCGTCTTCTTCCGCGCAAGCGGCCGACACGCCGTTAAAAATCAGGAATTCGCGAATGATACAATGTTTTTCAAAGACGGCTTCGGCGTAGGTTTTGCCCTTTTGCGTGAGATACAAATGTTTTCCGTCCTCGTACACGTAATCACGTTCGCAAAGGAGCTTCACCGCTTTATTGACGGCGGCTTGCGAAACGTTCATTTTTTTTGCCACGTCGATACGGTGTACGACTTCTTGATCTTTGCCGAGCGTTAAAATACTCTCCAAATAATCTTCCGCCGATTGATTGTATTTTGCGTATGTGTTCATACTTTTCCCCTTAATAATTGTATTGAATTCTGAAAAGCACAATAGAACGAATTGTTTGGTTTTAGAGCCGAGCAGTTCAAGGCGCGGCGAGGGCTCATACCGATAGTATGTAACCGAGCCGCAACGAAGAAATTCGACGTGTTATAAAATCAAACAAGCGTCGCCGAAGGAGAAGAAACGATATTTTTTTTCCACCGCATATTTGTATACGTTTAAAATTTCTTCCCTGCCCGTTAAACAAGCAACTAACATGATAAGCGTGCTTTCGGGAAGATGGAAATTCGTAATCAGCGCGTCCACGCACTTCATTTTATAGGGTGGATAGAGAAAAATTTCGGTGTTGCCGCTACACGCGCGTACCATTCCATTTTCGTCCGCTACGCTTTCGAGCGTGCGCACCGACGTTGTTCCAACTGCAATAATTCTCCTTTTCTCCGCTTTGGCTTTGTTGATAATTTCCGCCGCTTCGGGCTTGATTTCGTAATATTCGGAGTGCATTTTATGGTCGGTGATGATTTCTTCGCTGACGGGACGGAAAGTCCCCAAGCCAACGTGAAGCATTACTTCCGCAAGTTGTACCCCTTTATCTTTTAAAGTTTGCAGCAATTCTTCCGTAAAATGCAGACCTGCCGTCGGCGCTGCCGCCGAGCCGTCCACTTTGCTGTACACGGTGTTATAGCGCGCTTGATTTTGCAGCTTTTCCTTGATATACGGGGGAAGCGGCATTGTTCCTACGCGGGATAACACGTCTTCAAACGCACCTTCGTAGGAAAATTCGATAATTCTTTCGCCCGTGGGTGTAATATCCTTTACCGTGAACGAAAGTTCTTCTCCCACTGTCATAGTAACGCCGATTTTCCCCTTTTTACCTGGGCGCATTAAAACTTCCCAAGTGTTTAAATCCTGCCGTTTTAAAAGCAAAACTTCCACCACGCCGCCGTTTTTCGTCAGCGCATACATACGGGCAGGAATTACTTTGGTGTTGTTGACAACCAACACGTCTCCCGCTTGTAAATAGTCGGCAACGTCTTTAAAAATTTTGTCTTCTATGCTTTTGGTAGCGCTATTATACACCAAAAGTCGGGA
The DNA here is from genome assembly GCA_045127595.1 of Candidatus Scatosoma sp. Lineage (GTDB taxonomy): Bacteria > Bacillota > Clostridia > Christensenellales > Borkfalkiaceae > Scatosoma. The sequence goes on from JBGVQS010000020.1 coordinate 13,869, forward strand.
AGAATCGCGCGGCTCTACGGGCGTTTGCGCAATCCGTTCTTCGGGCAAATCATAATAAAAATCACTTTTTTTATACTGTACTTTTTCTTCCATAGCCTACGTTCTTCTTTGGGGGGATTTTTCTTTTCAACGCATACCTGCCCCCGTCGTTTTAGATGTTTTTAGGTATCCGATTCAAAAATAGATATTTGCCGTCTGGCTTTTAAGCTGGGCGTCATACCCATATGCGCATAGCCGTCCTTTAAGCAAATTCTTCCGCGCGGCGTACGCGCAATAAAACCGAGCTGTAAAAGGTATGGCTCATATACGTCTTCGATCGTGTTTGCGTCTTCATTGATGGTCGCCGCGAGCGTTTCCAAGCCCGTAGGACCGCCGCCGAATTTTTCAATCAATGCACGCAAAAGATTTCTATCCGTTTCGTCTAAACCCAGTTCGTCTATCTCCAAGCGCGCCAAAGCAAACCTTGCGTCTTCGCGTGTGATGACTTTGTTCCCTTTTACGAGAGAAAAGTCGCGCACCCGTTTCAAGAAACGGTTCGCAATACGGGGCGTACCGCGGCTACGCCTTGCAATTTCCGCCGCCGCGTCCGATTCAATGGTAATCTCCAAAGCCCTCGCCGAGCGGCAAACAATATCTTGCAGCTCGTCAGGCGTATACATTTCCAAACGATTGATGATCCCAAAACGGTCGCGCAAGGGCGCGGCAAGCATGCCTACGCGCGTCGTCGCACCCACTAGCGTAAATTTCTTTAACGGGAAACGGATATTCCGCGCGGACGGACCTTTGCCGACGATAATATCCAGCGCGTAATCTTCCATTGCGGAATACAAAATTTCTTCTACAGAACGGTTCAAACGGTGGATTTCGTCAATAAATAAAACGTCCCCTTCGTTCAAGTTCGTCAAAATTGCCGCAAGATCCCCCGAACGCTCGATCGCAGGACCGCTCGTCAATTTAATGGAAACGCCTAACTCGTTGGCGATAATGTGGGAAAGAGTCGTTTTCCCCAACCCCGGGGGGCCGTATAACAACACGTGGTCAAGCGCGTCGCCCCGCGCTTTTGCCGCGGCTATATACACACCTAAATTTTCCTTGACCTTTTGCTGCCCGACGTAATCCGCCATGGTTTTGGGGCGAAGAACGTTTTCTTCTACGTCGTATTCCGTTCTTGTACTGACGACGAGATTATCTTCGCCGTAGCTTTCTTCTTCAAACATACTCTACCCCTTATACGCCTTGCAGCGCTTTCATAATAATATCTTCTACGGTCAACGCGCCCTTTTCATGCGCCTTTTTCACCGCTTGCACGCTCTCTACCTTGGTAAAGCCAAGCCCCATCAACGCCGCAACCGCTTCTTCGTCCTGCGCGGAAAGCTTGACCGTTTCGTTTTCTTTCGGCAAAGTCAATTCGTCTCCGCTCGCGCCAAGCACTTCCGCAGCGGAAATTTTTCCGTGCAGCTCCAAAATAATTTTTTCGGCTGTCTTTTTCCCAAGCCCTTTAACCGCTGACAAGCGTTTCACGTCCGCAGTCGCTATCGCCATCGCAAAATCGTCCGCGCTGAGCGCCGCCAAAATGGAAATGCCGAGCTTCGGACCAACCCCCGATACCGTAATCAGCTTTAAAAAGAGTTCCTTTTCTTTCGGGCTTGCAAAACCGAACAGGGTAACGCCGTCTTCTTTTACCTGTAAATGGGTGTATAATTCCGCGACTGCGCCCACCGTAAGCGTGCGAAACGCGCCGCCAGAACAATAGGCTTCATAGCCCACGCCGTTGACGTCTAAAATTACCGTTTCCGACGTTGTCGTCAATACCTTTCCCCGTAAATACGATATCATATCCGTTTACTCCTTTTTCTTGCTTGAACGCGTACCTGCCCCGCTCGTCTTTGTATTTTGGGGCATTTTCACCGTTGCGGAAGCACGTCCTACGCCCGTGATACCCGTAACCCCCGTCGCATTTTGCAGCGCCGTCATATTCGCCGCGGAGGAAAACCCTGCCGCGCTCTTTTTGCCGCGCGAACCTTTATTTGCGGACAGCATCAGCTCTTGATAAGCGTTCAACGGTTCGACGTTCGTATTTCTACCCTTTGTTCTCGTCATATTTCCAACGACAAACATATCCCCGAAACGACTCGCCGAAGCGTGGCAAAGAGCAATCGCGAGCGCGTCCGCCGCGTCGTCGGGTTTGGGAATGGTCTGCAAATGCAATAGCGACGTTACTACCGATTGAATTTGCCGTTTTTCCGCTCTGCCGTACCCCGTCAATGCCTGCTTGATTTGCATGGGGGTATATTCGTATAATTTTCCACACGCTTTTACGCAGGTCAACAGCGCAACGCCGCGCGCGTGCGCAACGGCAATCCCCGTCGTGATGTTCTTGGAGAAGAAAAGCTCTTCCATGGCTACTTCGTCCGGTTTATGCTTTTCCAAAATTTTGGAAATCCCTTCTTCGAGCATGGCAAGCCGCACGGGCAAGCCTTCCTCTTTTGGAGTTACGACCACGCCGTAATCCACCGCGCGGCAGTTCCCGCGGGCGTCCTTTTCAATGACTCCGTACCCGAGCGTTGCAATCCCGGGGTCGATCCCCAAAATAATCATAGCCGACTCCTTTTTTTCTTCACTATTGTATTGTACCAAACCTTACGGCAAATGTCAAGCTTAACCGCGGTTTACTTTCTTCGTTATCAAAAAAAATGAATTTTTTTAAAAAAAGTTATCAAAAAAGTGGCACTCAGCCGTTGACAAATAAAAAATACGTGTTATACTGTTCTCGCGACGGACGGAAAAAGCGAAAAATCATCCCCTTTTTCGCCGAGCAGCGTTCCTTTTTTACGCGCCCTAAACAAGCCGAAAAGGAGGATATGAAAAATGAAGAATAAAATCAGAAAGCTGTTCCACTATCTGTCCCGTTTTGAAGTACTCCTTTTGGGATTACTTGAAAAATTGATTTGCGGTTTGATCAAGAAGCTGACGGGGTTTTCCTGCGCCCTTTCGCAAACCATCGATCGCATTACGACTGCTTGCAACGAGTTTCTCGATAATTGCAAAGCGCTTACAACAAAATAGGAACTTTGCGTTCTCCCCAAACGCAAAACCAACGCGCCGCTCCGTTTAAAGGGCGGTTTTCTCTTTATATAATTTTGTAGTGAATAGCATAAAAAAAGAACGCCGTTGCGAAATCCGCCCGACGCTCTTTTTTTCTTTGGATTATTCCACTTTGATCGCACCAACGGGGCAACCGTCTTCGCATGCGCCGCAATCAACGCATTCGTCGTTGATCACGTAGATGCCCTTCGCTTCGTCCAAAACGATCGCACCAACAGGGCAGGTATCTGCGCAAGCGCCGCAAGCAATACATTCGTTCGTAATTACGTGTGCCATTTTATTATCCTCCGATTTTTTCAATTTTAACTGTTTTCATTATAACACTTTTTTTTCGATTAGTAAAAGGTTTCGCGGGGATTTTTTAAAATTTTCTCAATTTTTTAACCGTTTCCACCGTCCATTCCGCCGCACGGTCGATTTCCGCAAGCGTGTTGTCTTTCCCAAAACTAAACCGAATCGACGCCCGCGCTTCCCTTTCCGAAAGCCCCATCGCCGTTAAAACGTGGCTCGGTTTGATTGACGCGCTCGCACAAGCGGACCCCGCAGCTACGCATACGCCGTGTAAATCCATATTGAACAGGAAATCCTCGTTTCGAATCCCGTCAAAGCGCACGTTGAGCACCGCGGCAAGCGTTTCTTCTCCCCCGCCGTTGATATGCACGCCGTCCAACATAGAAAGCTTTTGCAAAAACCGCGTTTTCAATGCCTGCAAATGTGCGTTTCGCGCTTGCATAGAAGCACACGTCCGCTCGTAAGCAGCCGCAAAGCCCACAACGGACGGAACGTTCGTCGTTCCACCGCGCAAGCCCCGCTCCTGCTCTCCGCCCACGGTAAACTTCTCAATCTTTACACCGCTTTTGATATACAGTACGCCGCAGCCCTTCGGACCAAAAAATTTATGGGAAGAAAAGGAAAGCAAATCCGCGTTGAGCGTTTTTACGTCAAGCGGACGATAAGGCGCAAACTGCACCGCGTCGGTAAAAAATAACGCGCCCTTTTCATGCGCAATTTTCTCCGCTTGCGAAATGGGTTGCAGCACCCCCGTTTCATTGTTTGCCGCCATCAAAGCAACGATTGCCGTGTTGTCGTCAATGAGCGTTTCAAGTGCGTTCAACGCAACCCTGCCCCCGTCGTTTACGGGTAAATACACAATTTCAAAGCCTTCTTTTTTTAACTTTTCCGCGCTCTCTAATACCGCGTGGTGTTCGACTGCGGATACAACCACGCGCGTTCTGCCTTTTGCTTTTTGCGCATATGCCCCCCCGACAAGCGCCCAGTTATCGCTTTCCGTACCGCCGGAAGTAAAATAAATTTCGCTCGGCTTTGCCCCGATACGCGCCGCGATTGAATCGCGCGCGGAATCCACCGCTTGCATGGCTTTTCTGCCCAACGCATGCGGAGAATCGGCATTCCCGAAATTTTCCGTGAAATAGGGAAGCATTTTTTCTAACACTTCTGCATCCAGCGGCGTTGTTGCCGCGTGGTCGAGATAAATTCGTTCCATTGTTTCGTCCTCTACCTTATCTATTATAAACCCTTTTTTCTCCTTTGTCAACCGACGGAGTATTTTTTATGTTTTTTTAGACGAAAAGCCTTTTTTCTTTTTAAAACAGCAAGACGAACGGGCATTTTATAAAAAAAATCAAAAAAAATTAAAACTTTTTTCAAAAAACCCCTTGAAAAGTGTTAAAAAATATAATATAATGATTGCAATTATCGGTTTCTTGTAAAAACTTGCCAAATCGGAGCAAGATTTTACGCCCCACCAACCGATAAAAATCTATATAAACTTAGGGGGATTTTTATTATGAGTATCAATGGAGAAAACATCCGCAACATTGCGGTTGTAGGGCACAGCGGCGAAGGTAAAACAACGCTTGTGGAAGCAATGCTGTATAACGGCGGTGCAATTGACCGTATGGGCAAAGTAACGGACGGCACGACCGTTTCCGATTACGACGATCTTGAAAAAGCGAAAAAGATGTCCATCTACGCGTCCGCTTCCTATCTTACGTGGAAAGACGTTAAGGTAAACCTGCTCGACTTGCCCGGATATTACGATTTTGAAGGCGAACGCAGCGCAGGACTTCGCGCGGCAGGCGGCGCGCTCCTTGTTATCGGCGCAAACGGCGTTATTCCCATCGGTGCGGAATCGATCGTTGATTATTGCTTGAAGCTTGGGAAACCGCTCATTATCTTTATCAACGGTATGGATAAGGAAAATGCGGATTATTTCGGCACGGTACAAGCGTTAAGAGCGAAATATGCAGGGAAGCTCGCTCCCATTCAAATTCCTATTATGGAAGGGGGCAAAATGCAAGGCTGCATCAACGCTTTGCAGGAAAGAGCGTACCTTTTCAAAGAAGGCGGACCGCAGGAAATTCCCATTCCCGAAAACATGAAAGCGGACGTTGCGGATATGCAAGCTTCCTTGATGGAAACGGCGGCGGAAAACGACGAAATCTTGCTTGATAAATATTTCGAAACGGGCGAACTTACCCGCGAAGAAACAATCCGCGGTATCCGTATCGGTATCGCTTCCGTCAATACCATTCCCGTCATGGCTGGTTCGGCGCTTCAAAACCGCGGCGTTATTAACCTTCTCAACGAAATCGTTACCTATATGCCCCAAGCGCGTGAACGTTTGAACACGATGGTAGAAGATCTTTCCGCGAATGGGAAAATGTTCTCTCTCCGTACCGACGAAGACGCTCCTTTCGCAGCGCAGGTATTTAAGACGGTTATCGACCCTTATTCGGGTAAGCTTAGCTATATCAAGAGCTTCCGCGGCGTTTTAAAGAGCGGTTCTACCGTTTGGAACGCAAACACCGAAACGGAAGAACGTATCGGTCAGATCTACGTGCTTCGCGGTAAGAAAATGGAAGCGGTCGATCAGCTCGCAGCGGGCGACATCGGCGCGGTAAATAAACTCGGTAACACCAACACGGGCGACACCCTTTGCGATTTGAACGCGAAAGTAAAATTCTCCCCTATCCATTTCCCGAAGCCTACCCTCTTTATGTCGGTAAGTGCGGAAAAGAAAGGCGAAGAAGACAAGGTTTTCGCAGGGCTTGCGAAGCTCCGTGAAGAAGATTATACCTTCTCGATTGAAAAGAACGCGGAAACGAGCGAAATGATTATCGGCGGTCAAGGGGATATTCAGCTTGAACTGCTTGCAAAGAAAGTAAAGGCGCGTTACGGCGTTGATTTGAAGCTTTCCGAACCGAAGATCGCTTATCGCGAAACGATCCGCGGCACGGCGGAAGCGGAAGGCAAACACAAGAAACAATCGGGCGGCCACGGTCAGTACGGACATTGTAAGATCCGTTTCTCGCCTACGGAAGAAGAATTCGTATTTGAAGAAGAAGTCGTTGGCGGCGCTGTTCCCAAGAACTACTTCCCCGCAGTAGAAAAAGGCTTGCGTGAAAGCATGGAACACGGACCTTTGGCAGGATATCCCGTAGTCGGCTTGAAAGCAGTTCTTTACGACGGAAGCTATCATGACGTTGACTCGAACGAACTTTCCTTCAAGATGGCGGCTTCGCTTGCGTATAAGGAAGGCTTGAAGAATGCGAAACCCGTACTTCTTGAACCCATCTACCGTTTGAAGATCGCCGTACCCGGGGATTATCTCGGCGACGTTATGGGCGACATCAATAAACGCCGCGGCCGTATCATGGGTACGGATACCGAAGGAGAAACCTCTATCATCAGCGCGGAAGTTCCGCAATCTGAAATCAAGCAATATACGATGGAACTTCGTTCCTTGACGCGCGGCAGCGGTAAGTTCGTGTCTGAATTCTTAGGCTATGAAGACGTTCCGCCTATGCTCGTGGATAAGATTATTGCCGATTCGCAAAAGGCTTAAGTCTTTTGTATAGTTCGAAAGCCTTTCGGATCCCCCTCCGAAAGGCTTTCTTTTTGCGTTCAAGATAGAACGGATCATATAATTTCTTGCTTTTTTATGCGGAATATGCTATACTTGCTTTATGAAATACGATTATAAAACACTCTACGAACAACACGCGGCGTTTTATCAAGCCCGCCCAAAAGCCAAAAAAGCGTTACTGTTGATCAATAAATGGCTGCCCTATTTCTTTATCGTCTTTTATTGCGCGGCGTTTTTATGGCTGGCTTTAAAAACGAAAAGCTCCTTTATGGAACAAATCGGGTTTTTAGCTTTGCCTATGACAGCGCTGTTTATCGTTTCCATTTTACGGCTTGCCGTGAACAGAGCAAGACCGTTCGTCGAAGGGGGCGCAGGCATTACGCCGCTCGTATATAAAAAAGAGAGTTTATATAACTCTTTCCCCAGCCGACACGCAACCAGCGCAACGGTAATCGCGACCGTTTGCCTGCCCTTTTTTCCCTTTGTCGGGACGTTGCTTTTCTTATTAGCGCTCGGCGTGCTGTATACACGTTTCGCTACGGGATTGCATTATCCAAGCGATTTACTGACGGGCGGCGGTGTCGGGCTTTTGATAGGGCTTTGTATTTTTTGCTTTTGAAATTATGAAAAACGCTACGGCAGTTTTGCCGTAGCGTTCTTTATTTATAATTTGATCCCAAAGAAATCGGACTTGCCGCTCGACAGTTCTTTTTTTAACTGCTCCGCTACCCATTTCCGCCAATCGGAAACGGTCGGCTTTTTCAATAGGTGCTTCCATTTGAATTTGTTGTATTCCTTTTTATACAACGTTTTCAGGTTCGGAAACAAGTACCCTTTGTCCGTAGAAATCACGATATTGATTTCGTTGCCGCCGGAAACTTCCCGCCAATCAAAGAAATCCTTGCCCTTTTTAAAGCGGCAAATATACACGCAAGAGCTATCCCCGCCCTTTTGATAAAAGTATTCAAAGGAAAAGCCTTTTTCTAAAAACGGCGCGGTTAATTTTTTAATCGTTTCCGCTGTTTGAACTTCGTTCATCTCGTACATGGGTATCCCTTATTATTCCAAAACCGCTTTGATTCTTCTTAAACCCGAACCGCAGCTTTGTTCTTTTTGAATCTTGAATTTTCCGAGCTTGCCCGTCGATTCCACGTGCGGACCGCCGCAAATTTCTTTCGAGAAATCCCCGATCGTATACGTTTTTACCACTTCGCCGTACTTGCTTTCAAACAAACCCGTAAAGCCTTCCGCTTTCGCTTCATCCAAGCTGATTTCTTTCATCACAACGGGAATATCCGCTTTGATTACTTCGTTGACCATATCTTCAACCGCTTTGATTTGTTCCGCCGTCATGGGTTGCGGCAAGTTGAAATCGAAACGGAGTCTTTCTTCCGTGATGTTCGAACCCTTTTGATTAACTTCGGGAGAGCAAACTTTTTTGAGCGCCGCGTGCAAAAGGTGGGTTGCCGTATGGAGCGCCGTCGTCGCTTCCTTATGATCGGCAAGACCGCATGCAAATTTCTGTTCACTGCCCGCTTTACTCTTGCTTTGATGTTCTTCAAACGCAGCTTTGTAGCCGTCCAAATCCACGGACAAGCCGCGTTCTTTCGCCATTTCGTCCGTGATTTCCACAGGGAAACCATAGGTGTCGTATAAGTGGAACGCTTGCTTGCCGCCGATCACCTTTTCAGGCACGTAGGCAGGATCTTTTTGCGCCATAAACGCGTTCTTTCTCTCGATCCCGTTCACACATTTTTCAAACTCTTTCAAGCCCTGCTGCAAGGTCTTCGTGAACTTCGCTTCTTCCTTGTTTAATTCGTCCGCAATTTTTTCGCGGTTGATTTCCAGCTCGGGATATACGTTCTTATAATAATCGATAAACGCTGTGGAAATCTTCGCCAAGCTACCTTCGGGCAGGCTGATTTTCCGTCCGTAACGCACCGCACGGCGAATGATTCGGCGCAAAATATAGCCTTGGTCGGTGTTGGAAGGAACAATCCCCTTTTCATCCCCAAGCATAAAGGTCGCCGTTCTCGTATGGTCGAGCAATACGCGGAAGGATTTGGTTACGTCTTCCGATTCCCCGTACGTCTTCCCTGTAAGGCTTGAAATCATTTCTATCGCGCTTTCAAAAATATCCGTTTCGTAAACGCTCGATTTTCCGTTCAAAACGCAAAGAGCGCGTTCCAAACCCATGCCCGTGTCCACGTTCTTTTGCGAAAGTTCGGTAAACGTGCCGTCTGCTTGCTTATTAAAGCGCATAAATACGTCGTTCCAAATTTCAAGGAACGCGCCGCAATTACAATCGGGATTGCAGGTAGGAGAGCACTTGGGCTTACGAATTACGAACATTTCGGTATCCGTGCCGCAAGGACCGGTCAAGCCGGCAGGCCCCCACCAGTTGTTTTCACGGGGCATAAAATAGATGTTTTCCTTTTTAATCCCCGCTTTTTCCCAAAGCGCCGCTGCCTCGTTATCGCAAGGCAACGTATCGTCGCCGCCGAATACGGTAACCGCGATTTTATCGGACGGGATCCCCAAATAATTTTCGCCCGTCAAAAATTCGTAGCTCCAAGGAATCATTTCTTCCTTGAAATAATCCCCAAGCGACCAGTTGCCGAGCATTTCGAAGAAAGTACAATGACGTTCGTCGCCAACGTCGTCAATATCCCCCGTGCGCACGCATTTTTGCACGTCGCAAAGACGCTTTCCCGCAGGGTGCTTTTCCCCAAGCAAGTAGGGTACAAGCGGATGCATACCCGCCGTCGTAAACAAAACGGTGGGATCGTTTTCAGGGATCAACGACGCGGAAGGAATGACCTTGTGTCCGCGTTCTTTGAAGAAATTAAGATACATTTCCCGTAAGGATTGTCCTGTATAGGTTTTCATAAATTTGTCCTTTTTGTTGGATTTTCTCGTACTTTTACATTATAAATGTAAACCGCCGAGTTTGTCAAGCAATAGGCGCGGCATAGCTAAAAATTTTTTGCAGAACGTAAAAAAGGCGGTCGTTACCCGCCTTTTTTCTTTAATTTTTCGTCAGCTCGTACCCTTCCTTGCTGTCCTTTACCGCATAGCCAAGCTCCGCAAGCTTTGCGCGAAGCTCGTCGCTCTTTGCCCAGTCGCGATTCAATCTTGCTTGCCAGCGCTCTTGCGCGATCGCCTGTACTTCCGCAGGAATTTGCACGGTGTTCTTTTCTTCGTACCAAGCCTTGTATTCCTTAGGCTTTTTCACAAACAAGCCAAGCAGCGCGTACGTCTTACGAATTTGCACCGCTACGGAAAGAGCCGTAAACATACCCCCCGTCTTACCCTCGGCAAGCCATTTTTTCATGTCCTTAAAATACCCGAAAAGATTAGAAAGTGCAAGGGCGGTGTTAAAATCGTCGCTCATGCAAGCGTTAAATTCGTCCTCTACCTTTTGCGCGTATTCCGCCGCACGCAACGCGTCTTCCGTTTCAATCGTCAGTTCCATACCCTTGCATTTGAACATCACTTCTTCGATAACCGCAAGCAAGGAATAGAATTCATAAAGATGCTTTTCCGCTTCGGGGAACAAGTCGTCCGTTACGTTGATGTCGTTGCGGTAATTCGTTTGCAACAGCGCAAATTTTACCGCTTCGTCCGAGTATTTTTCCAACAAATCGGCAAGCAATAAGCTATTTCCAAGCGATTTACTCATCTTTTGTCCGTTGACTTTAATCAAGCCGTTGTGCGTCCAATACCGAACGAACTGCTTGCCCGTCAACGCTTCCGTTTGCGCGATTTCATTTTCATGGTGCGGGAAAATCAAATCCCTGCCGCCGCCGTGAATATCGATTTGCTCCCCAAACGCTTCACGGTTCATTGCCGAACATTCGATATGCCAACCAGGTCTGCCCTTTCCCCAAGGGGATTCCCAGAAAATCTCCCCCGGTTTCGCGCTTTTCCACAACGCAAAATCGTACGCGTTTTTCTTTTCGTCGTCGTTATCCACGCGCACCCCGTCCAACGCGTCGTCGATATTACGATTGGAAAGCTTGCCATAGCTGGGAAAGCTTTCTACGTCAAAATAAACGTCGCCTTTCTTGGTTGCGTATGCGTGCCCCTTTTCAATGAGCTTTGAAACAAACTCGATTATATTTTCAATGTTTTCCGTCGCTTTTAACCAAACGTCGGGATCGTCCACGTGGAATTTTTCCATGATCTCATTGATGTTTTCTATCATCTTCGCCGCATATTCGTCCGCAGGAACTCCCGTTTCTTGCGCTTTGGCAATAATCTTGTCGTCCACGTCCGTATAATTTCTTGCATACGTTACGTCATAGCCAAGCTTTTTTAAATATTTCCGCATAATATCGTAAATCAGCGCCTGATATCCGTGCCCGATATGCGCTTCTCCCGATACGGTAATACCGCATGCGTACATTTTGACTTTGTTTCCGTCCAAAGGAATAAATTCTTCCTTTTTCTTTGTGAACGAATTATAAATTTTCATAGTTCTTTTCTCCGTTTTTATTATTTCAACTCGTACATGGTACGTTCATTTTTTATAATTTCTTTCTTCTTCCGCGATTTTAGCCGCCTCTTTTGCCGCTTCTTCTTTCGCTTCCGCGCTAAGCGCGGCAACCGCGATAATCCCGGCGTGCGTGCTATCGACTTCCTGTTTAGGATCGCGTATCCGCACGATACGCCCGGGAATCCCCACCACCGTTGCGTACGGCGGCACTTCCTTTAATACGACCGCGCCTGCGCCAATCTTCGCACCCTTTCCAACGGTAAATCCGCCGAGCACTTTTGCGCCCGCCGACAAGGTTACGTCTTCCATAATCGTCGGGTGGCGTTTTCCGCGTTCCTTCCCCGTACCGCCAAGGGTTACCCCCTGATAAATCACCGTGCCTTTATGCACTTCCGCAGTTTCCCCGATTACCACACCCGAACCGTGATCGATAAATACTCCCCCTTCAATTTTTGCCGCAGGGTGAATTTCTATTCCCGTAAAAAATCTTGCCGTTTGGCTGATGATTCTTGCAAGCAGTTTCAGCTTAATTTTATGGAAGAAATAAGCCACTCTATGCCAAGAAAGCGCGTGCACGCCCGAATACGTCAATAAAATTTCAAACCAATTCCGCGCGGCAGGATCGTTCCGCTTTGCCGCTTTGATGTCCTCGCGTAAATTTTTAAACCACATATTAACCTCTCTATCTTCTATCGGGGCTAAAAAATAAAACTCCCCCTTACAGTATATAAAGGAGAGTTTATCTCGGTTCCACTTTACTTCAGAAAATTGCTAAAAATTTTCCCTCTTTCGCCCGATCACGGCGGGCTGCCGCGGACGTTACTCCGACCTGCAAACGCGAAAACGCACTTTCACCAAACTTTTTCCTTACGCTTTCAGCCAACGGCGTAATTCTCTGTTGGAAAACTGTTTTGGTTACTCTTTTTCCGCTCGGCTATTCAATTTTTATCATTATAGCATACTGCTTATGGGGATTGCAACTATTTTTTACGCTTTTAAGAAAAGATTTTCTACCTTATATTCCTTTAAAGCCGCTTCCACCATCAACGGATTGAAAACTTTTTGCGATAAAAGATAGGAAACAACGACGTCTTTGATGATTGCGTAATCAAACTCGTAGCCGTGCAACCCCAACGCCGTAACGGTATCGTCATAGGACATATGTGCCGCAAGCGCAAGCGATAAAAGAAAGTTCTTCGTCGGCGCATACTTCCCTTTGCAAATCCCCGACCAAATACTTTCTTCAATGTTTAATAATTCCAAAGCATTCTCGTTCGTGAAATCGTATTTCTTCAACAGCTTGTTCATATATTTATAAGCCGCATGTTTGGAAAGCTTTCCACCGATTTTACGGAAAAAGGAATACGGCACAAAAGAAAACGAAAAGGTGCGATCAAACGCCTGTTCCTTTACAAGCTGTAAAATTTCCGCCTTTTTTTCTTGCGCAGCCAAACGCATCGTGTTCGCAGGCAACGTAAACGTACGCGTGCGTCCAAAGTCATCCACTTTACTTCCTTGCATTAAGGGCATTTTATAGCCGGGCATAATACAAAGCTTATCGTAATTCGCATATTTTTCGCAAAAATATTCGTCCAAATCCTTGATAAAGTCAAACATAAGCCACCTTACTTTTTTACTACCCCTTTATTATAGCATATTCTCTGTAAAAACTGCAAGCGAAAACAAATGAAATTTTTACGCCTTTTCTTTATCTGGAATGAAAATTCTTTCGTTAAATACGCACATTCTCACAAATTTTTTAGAATGTTTTTTGTGAGTTTTTGTTGAAAAAAGAAAATTTTACTCATTTTTTACTTGCTTTTTTCTCAAATTTATGTTAAATTTGTACTATAATATAAAAAGGAGCATTTCGATGAAACGAGATCGCATACAAGAAATTGCCGAATTGTTAGACAAGCGTGGGAAATTGACCTTGGAGCAGTTGGAAGAAGCTTTTCCGTCGGTGTCGCAAATGACTTTGCGCCGAGATCTTTTTCAGTTGGAAGAAGAAGGGAAAATCATTCGTATTCGCGGCGGTGCGATGTCCGTACGCGAAGTGCAAAAAACTTCCGGCGAACCGTACGTAAAGAAAACCACCATTCACACGGATGAAAAGATTGAGATTGCGCAAAAAGCGGCAGGACTTTTGGACGAGGGTTCTTCCGTATTTTTGGACGGCGGCTCGACGGCGTTATACCTTGCCAAGGAAATGCCCGATAAACACTGCAACGTCTTCACAAACGGTCTTGCCGTTGCCACGGAGCTTGCTAAAAAGAAGAACGTAGTTGTAAATCTTCTCGGCGGACAACTCATCAAGGAAAACCTTTCCACGGCGTCCTCTTTCTCGTCTATGTATTTCACGGATACGAATTTCGAGCTTGCGATTATTTCCGCGTCCGCTTTTACGCTTGAAAACGGTTTTTCGTGCAGCTCTCAGCTTGAAGCCGAGCTTCTTCGCGTCGTTAGAAAAAAGGCAAAGTTCCTTTACATGATGTTGGATAGCTCGAAAATCGGGAAAATTAAGCCGTATACGTTTGCGCGCCCCGAAGATATTAACGTGTTAATCACCGACGATGCGTTCCCCGAAGGGCTTAAAAACGAATTCAAGGCTTTGGATATCGTCGTTATTTAAAATAAATCATAAAGGAGTTTTGTTATGTTAAAAAATATACCTAAAATTGTAAGCCCCGCCCTTTTAAAGACGCTTTGTGAAATGGGACACGGCGACGAAATCGTAATCGCTGACGGGAATTTCCCTGCGGAAACGTTCGGGCAACGCGTTATTCGTGCAGACGGGCTTGGCGGCGTAGAGCTGCTTGAAGCTATTTTAAAGCTCATGCCTTTGGATACCTACGCCAAAGAAAATTTTATGCTTATGCAAACGACGAACGGCGATCCTACGCCTACCATTTGGGCAGAATACGAAAAAACCGCAAACGCGCTCGACGATAACGTTCGTATGACGAATTTGGAACGCTTTGCTTTTTACGAACGCGCAAAAAAAGCATACGCCGTTATCGCAACTGGCGAAGAAGCTATTTACGCCAATATCATTCTCAAAAAAGGCGTTGTAAAATAAGGCTGTTCCATGCTTTTATATTATATTCGACACGGAGATCCCATATACGAGCCGGATAGCTTAACGCCACTTGGACATCAACAGGCGGAAGCTCTTGCCCAGCGGTTAGCTTTATACGGCTTCGACGAAATTTATTCTTCAACGTCAACGCGTGCCATTATGACGGCTGAACCGACCTGCAAACGGTTAAACAAAGAGCCGATTTTGCTTGCTTGGGCAAACGAGGGTTTAGCTTGGGAACGATTTGCACTTCCAAACGAACAAGAACAAAAGCGCTGGGCTTTCCATTCTCCCAAATGGATCAAAGCGTTTAACGATCCGCAAGTTACCGCATTAAACGAGCGTTGGTACGAACATTCCCTTTTTGCAGAGTATTCCCTAAAAGAAAACGTATTAGCCGCCAATTCTGAAATTGATGAATTTTTGCGATCTTTGGGCTTTGAACACGACCGAAGTCGCAAATGCTACGCTGTAAATAATTTAAAAAAGCCAGAGCAGCGTATCGCGTTATTTGCCCATCAAGGCTTCGGCATGACCTTTTTGAGCAGTATTATGGATCTTCCGTATTCTTACTTTTCCACACATTTTGATATTTCGCATAGTTGCGTAACAGTGATTCAATTTAGCGAAAACCAACCGATTTGCTATCCAAAAATATTGCAGCTTTCCAACGATTCCCATTTGTTTAAAGCAGGATTGATGCAAGGCTATCACGGAAGCTTAAAAATTTAAAAGATGAACCGATTAATTCCCTCGAGTAAACACTCGGGGGAGTTTTTCTCCCACCGTCATTGCGAGCGTAGCGCGGCAATCTCTCCCACCGTCATTGCGAGCGTAGCGCGGCAATCTCCTATCAATCCCGCCCAAAAAAACAAAAAGAAAAAAAACCTTGCTCATCAAGAACAAGGCTTTTCATTGAAAAGCGGCAATTACCTATCCTCCCGGCAGTTCACTGCAAGTACTTTCGGCGTAAAAGAGCTTAACTTCTGTGTTCGGAATGGGAACAGGTGGATCCTCTTTGCCATCATCACCGCTATCGTTATATATCTCGTTTGTTTC
>JBGVQS010000021.1:0-133727 GCA_045127595.1 Candidatus Scatosoma sp.
CGTATTGTTGGAAGGCGTTCCCGGCGTTGGCAAAACGCGTTTGGTGCGTTCGCTTAGCCGTGTATTCAAATTGCCGTTCTCGCGTATTCAGTTTACGCCCGATTTGATGCCCTCGGACGTTACGGGTACGGACGTTATTGAAAAGGATGAAAATGGCAAAATGCAAACAGTGTTCCGCAAAGGGCCTATTTTTGCAAATTTGGTGCTTGCGGACGAAATTAACCGTGCGACACCCAAAACGCAATCGGCAATGCTTGAGGTAATGCAGGAGCACAAGATTACCGTTGGTAAAAACAATTACGTTCTGTCCGAGCCTTTCTTTGTGTTGGCGACCGAAAACCCGATTGAACAAGACGGTACGTATCCTTTGCCCGAAGCGCAAATGGACCGTTTCATGTTCAAATTGATCGTTCCCAACCCCAGCTTGGACGAATTGATGAGCATCGTTTCCATGACGCAAAAGACCATGGCGGAAGTTGCGGAATGTGCTTGTACGGGCGAGGAATTGCTCCGTATGCGTGAAACGGCAAATCAAATTCCCGTTGCAGAAGAAGTTTTGCGTTATGCAATGATCATGACGTCTGCTACGCACCCCAACAGCGAATGCGCTACCGAAGCAGCGAAAAAGTACGTGCGTGTAGGTGCGTCTCCCCGTGCAGGTCAGGCGCTTATCTCCGCTGCGAAAGTAAAAGCGTTGATCAAGGGTAGATTTAACGTAGCGTTCTCGGATATTAACGAGTTGGCATACCCCGTTCTCCGTCATCGTATCAAGTTGAACTTTGAAGCGATTGCAGAACGCGTATCCGCAGACGACGTTATCAAGATGATCGTTGACGAAGTAAGCAACAATCCCAAAAATAAGAAATTAAATTAAGCTTTGGAGCTATGCAATGAAAGTATCTTTTTTGAACGACCAGTTTTTCAGTCGTTTAGAGACAATGTCTTTAAATTTAAAATCCAGTCTTTCCGGGTATTTCGGCGGAAAACATTTGGTAAGTACGTACGGGCAGACTGTGGAGTTTTCCGATTTCAGAGAGTACCAGCTTGGTGATGACATTCGGAGAATCGACTGGAATTTGTTCAGTCGTTTCGAGAAATACTTCCTGAAATTATTTACGGACGAGCGGCAAATGCAGGTCCAGATTTTTCTGGACTGCTCCGCCTCCATGGGCAAAGAAAACCCCAAAAAAGCGGCGTATTCCATTGCAACGGCGGCTGCTTTGGGGTTTTTGGCTGTCCATAATATGGACAAAGTTACCTTCCATTACATGAAGGGCAACGTCGCTGAAAATCCGCATGGGAAAATTATCGGTAAGAACGCCTTTTTCCGTGCGATCAGTGAATTAGAGGAAATGAATTTTGCGGAAGACGCCGACATAGCGGCTTGCGTAAAAAGCTGTCCCGATACGGGCAGAAGCAACGGGCTTAGCGTCATTATTTCCGATTTCTTCACGGAAAGTAATTGGAAACAGGCGGTAGATTATCTTTGCTATCAAAATCGGCAGGTATTGCTTGTGCAAGTGCTTGCTCCCGAAGAAATCGACCCGAATTATGACGGGCGCGTCAACATGATCGACGCGGAATCGGAAGATATTTCCGACCCGAAAAATATGAAAATGAAAATTACACGCAGTATGCAGATGGCATATGCGGAAGCATTGAAAGATTTTAAAGAAGACATTAAAACCTTTTGTTCCAAACGCGGCGTTGATTATATTTCCATTAGCTCGAACACGCCTATTGAAAAAGTGCTGTTCGGAGAGTTGTTAAAAGTAGGTATTATGGTATGAAGTTATTGGCACCTTTGGGGCTGTTGGGCTTGATAAGTATTATCATTCTCATCATCATTTACATTATTCGCCCCAATTTCCAACAAAAAATGGTTTCCTCCACGTTTATTTGGAAACTCAGTTTAAAATATAAAAAGAAAAGAATCCCTACGAGCAAACTGAGAAACATTTTGCTTATTCTTTGTCAAGTGCTGATTTTGGCGACGTGTGCGGCAATTTTGGCAAAGCCCGTAACCGTTACGAAAACGCCTACGGACAACAAGGAAGTAGTGGCGGTTATTGAATCTTCTGCGAGTATGCGGGCTGCCGTTGGTACGGGCGCTAATAAAGAGAGCCGTTTTAAACGTGCGGTAGCGCAAGCGATGGATTTGGCGGACGACGTATTTGATAACGGCGGGACTATGTCCATCATTATCGCAAATGAAAAGCCGTATTTCTTCGTTCCCAGAACGGGTTTTGAAAGCAGAGAATTCCTTGAAAGCGAGTTGGAAAATTTATTAGCGGACGACAGCTTTTGTTCTTATGGTACTTCCGACGTGAAAAGCGCAATGATGCTTTGTGAAACGATAGTGGATAAGAACGTGGAAGCGCAGGTATATTTATATACCGATACGCAATATGACGTTTCCGACAAGTTGAAAGAAAAGATACATATTCAATCGGTTCGCGCGGAAGAAGGCGAATGGAATATGTCGATTTTGAACGCTTGGACGGAATTTGACGATAACCAACACAGCTTATCCGTGGACCTTGCAACGTACGGGATCAACATGGAAGTAAAGCTTTCCGTGGCGGTTCATAATGCGAATCCAGACCTGAATACGGGCGTGGGACGAACGATTATTTTAGATACGTCCTACCCTGGAAAAACTGGTCCGATTGCTTGTCAGGATAGTAAAACGACGAAAGTCATTTTCCTCAAAAAAGAGTTATATCAACCGGGTATCGGCAGCGAAGAAGGAAAGAACGTATTCTATTATCTTTTGGATCAGGACGAAGAAATCCACTCTTACGCGGATATTGCAATTTCCATCTCGCCTTATGATTCTGCTATGAAATCGCAAGACGCGATGGCTTTGGACGATACGTTCAATATTTACGGCGGTCAAAAAGAACCTTTAAAAATTCAATACGCTAGTAGCTTACCGAATCCCTTTTTCAGTAGTATTTTGGTTTCGATGAAAAACTATTTATTGGATTGGGATATTCAAATCACCGAAATTAAGAAAGGTGCAGAGTTTGCGACGCAAGGCTTTGATATTTATATCTTTGAACATATGATGCCTACGTCGTTGCCTACGGACGGTATCGTGTTGCTTGCCGATCCCGAAACAGTACCTTCGGGCGCGGGATTTTTGCTTGAATCCATTCGGGATTTTAATAAAGTCGATCAATATTTTTCGGAAACAGAAGGAAAAACCGATCATCCGCTTATGAAAGAATTGGAAGGGGAAAACATAACGGTTACCCGTTATACGCGCGTGCGGTTCACGGATCCTGCGTATGAAACCTTGATGACTTGCGATGGCGGTTACCCTGTTTTGGCGGTTAAGAACGAGCTTGATTCCAAAGTAGTCGTTTTGCCGTTCAATATACACTATTCTAATTTTGCTGGTACGAAAGAATTCCCGTTGTTTATGGTAAATTTACTCCGTTACTTTTTACCTGCAACGGTAACTGAAAACGTATTTGAAGTAAACAAAACGGTAGAATTTCAATCGCGCGGGGAAAAATTGTGGCTCAAGACAAACGCAGGTGAAACGTTGGAAGAATACGATACTCCCCTTGCATACTATACGTTCAACAAACCAGGCAGTTATGCTTTGGATCAATCGGATTTCTTAGGGAAAAAGGTTCCTACGGAAACGATTTTCATTAGAATGCCCAAGGGCGAGAGTAATATCGTCGAAATATCGAACGAGCTTTATAATCCTTACAAAGAAGAAGTAAAGTTGGTACATTATAAGGATTGGTTGTTCTATATGGCGGCGGCACTTGTATTCTTGCTGTTTGCTGAATGGTGGCTGCAATGCCGCGATCACATGTAAGGAGGTAGACGGATATGAATAATTTTACAATTGATTTCCTGAACTCTCCTTTGTATTTGCTGTTACTTATTCCGGCGTTATTCTTTACGCTGTTTCCCTATTTTAGATTATCGAAAAAGTATAGAAAGACGAGAAACCGTATCACGTCCATGGTCTTGCATATGTTGATTATGGTATTTTCCGTGTGCGTGCTTTCGGGAATGGTATTCCGTTATGAAAAACCGAACGAAAAGAACGAAATTATTCTTTTGGTAGACGTTTCTCAAACGGGCGACAGCGCAAAAGAGCAGAGAGATCAGCTTATTGAAAATATCTTGCTTGACTGTGAAGGCGGCGGCTTTAAGGTCGGCGTGGTTACGTTTGGGTTCGATCAGGAATATGCCGTTGAATTGACGACGGATATTTCCAGCGTTTACAAACACTACTTAAACGCGGAGAAGCCTGACGTCAGTGCGACGAATATTGCGGACGCGTTGGAATATGCAAAAGATTTGTTCCGTTATCCCGAAACGGCTAAAATCGTCTTGATCACGGACGGTAAGGAAACGGATAACGAAGCGGCGAGCGTCATTCGTTCGATTGCGGTGCAGGGGATTAAAGTGGATACGGCGTACGTGTCCTCGGCTTACGAAGGACAGGACGTGCAAGTTACGGGCATTAAATTCCCCGATTACCACGTAAACGCGGAGGAAGAATGCACCATAGAAGTTACCTTAAAAAGTAACGTTCCCTTGAAAAACGTAAAAGTCGTTTTAGAAGACTTTTCCTTGATTGAAGGGGGGAAGAACGGCGAATCAAGCGAACAAATCGCGGATATTGACGGCGAAAAAATACTTTTCTTCCCGCATACTTTCTTGTCGGGCGATTTACACGAAGTAAAGATCAAGGTTTTGGACGTTGGCGTAGAAACAATCAGCCAAAACAACGAATATTCCTCGTATATGTATTTGCAAACGTTTAAAGACGTTTTGATTATCGAACGTGTGGATAATGACTCTCTTACGCTGATGCAAAAGCTGAACGAAGGGAAAGCGGAAGATGAAAAATACAACTTCACGCAAATGAACTATCAATCGGAGGAGCTTCCTTTGACAGTAGAGGGCTTCCGTCAATACGAACAGGTTATTTTGAATAATATTTCTAACCTTGAATTAAAGAGTATTGCGAATCCGAAAGATAAGACGCAAACTTTGGACGTAATTTTGGAAGAATACGTCCGCGAGTACGGCGGCGGTTTGTTTGCGGTCGGCGGTAAAAACGAAAACGGTGAATCGAACGTTTATAACCAAGAATATATGTACGGCTCCCTGTACGAGCAGATGTTGCCTGTACAGTCCATCAACTATACTCCCCCCGTAGGGATTATGTTGATTATCGACGTTTCGGGCTCCATGTCGTCAGGGGTCGATAAAGGAGAACGTCCTTTGGATCATGCTCTCGTCGGCGCGTTGGGGTGTGTTGATCACGGAGTATTGTCGGAACGAGACTACGTTGGGCTGATGACGTTGGATACGGATTATGGAAAAATTATGTCCCTTACCCCTATGACGCAGCGTGAGGCAATTAAGAAAAAAATACAAGAATTGGCAGACGTAAAGGGCGGCGGTACGTTATTCTCGCAGGCAATCAAGAGTGCTGCGCAAGAATTAAACATACAAAAGAATTTGGCGCGCCGTCATATCGTCGTTGTTACGGACGGCGGTATTGCAGGCAACGACTGGGACGCAACCAAAGAAGCGATCGATCTCTATCACAAAACAAACGGGATCACTGTTTCGGTTATCGGTATCGGTATGAAAGAGTCGGCGCAAAAGCCTACCAGAGAGGAAGATTTGTCTGGGCTATACGATCAAATGTATTGGTTGACGAAAGTGCTCGGCGGCGGTGAAGTATACGCCGTTGAAAAGGGGAACACGTCGGCGATTGCGTTGGCGATGCGTGATGATTTCCGTGCGCAGCCTGTTTTGGCGATAAATGACGACAAACCGTTCGCGCCCGTGATTGCAATGCCCACTTCGCCTTTGGTACAGGGAATTCAAAAAGGGGAAGCGACCGATAAAAACAGAATGACCGTACAGTTGGACGGTTATTTCGGCGTAAAAATAAAACCCAACGCGGACTTGATCCTTACTGCGGAACACGGTGCGCCCATTTATGCGCAGTGGAAATACGGCAAGGGTATGGTCGGCAGTTTCATGTGCGACTTGAAAGGGGATTGGAGCAGTACCTTTATTACCGATTCAAACGGAATTAAGTTTATCGACAAGGTCGTAAAGAATTTGATGCCGTTAGAAGCGTTGACGCCTAGCGAGATTCGCATGGAGCTTACCGAAGATAACTATACGAACAATCTTCGCGTATATTCCACTTTGCAAAAGGGGGAATATATTTCGGGCGAGCTGATTATGATGAACGCCGAGGGGACGGAAGAATTGTACAGTGTTTCTTTGAACGAAGTAACTTCGGGCAGTAAAGCGGATTTGCGCGAGTTGCCTTGCTACGTTACCGCACCGCTTACTTCGGGGAACAATTACAGCCGCGCGGATTTTGTTGTCAGAGGCAGCGGCGTTTATAAAATCGTTACGACAAAATATAACGATAAAGACGAAGTGATTTCCAAAACGGTAGAAACGCACAAGTCTTTTGCGTATTCGGAAGAATATCAAGACGTTGGAATGACGGATGAAGAATTGAAATTTGCATTGGAAGAACTTGCGGCGGACGGCAACGGCTCGTTTATTCAAGATCTTCAAGATCCCGTAGAAATTTTCGATAAATTTATAACGGCGATTCCCAAATCCGTTGATCCGAGATATGTGTTTGTCATTTTGGCAATCGTATGCTTCTTGTTGGATATTGCGGTGCGTAAATTCAAGTTTAAGTGGCCGCATGAAATCATTCGCGCGTACAAGGCAAAACGTGCGTCGAAAGAAGATAAATAAGCGTTTGCCGCAAAGCGTGAATGGGGCTACCGTGTACGCGTTCATGAAAGTGCGAACGTGGCTACCGTGTACGCGTTCATGAAAGTGTGAACGTGGCTACCATGTACGCGTTTATTAGGCTTAAATAGACCGATAATTTGTCGGTCAAGGAGAATTATATGAAAAAGTCAAAGCTTTTTGCGTCCGTCTTTTGCAGCTTGCTGTGCGCATTTTCGGTGTGCACGGTTACAGGCTGTAAGGATGACACTTTGTCCACTCCCTATGGGCTGTCGCTGAACGTTGCGAATCAGATCATTTGGGAGCCGATTGACGGCGCACGAAAATATACGGTTGAGATTACGAACGTCGATAAAGGTACGACGGAAACTTTCACGTCGTATTCTGCGTATTATTCTATTTCCGGTTACGAAGAAGGGGAATACGAAGTACGCGTAAAAGCGCACGGAGGTACAAACTCGGGCAAGGCTTCTAAATGGTCCACGTCGTTTGTTTTCAGCAAGGATTATGAAACGGGCTGCGTGTATACGCTCGTCAATAATTTGGAATATCAAATTACCCGCGCAGGCTCGGCGAAAGGTACGGTGAAGATCGAGTCGGTCTATCGCGGCAAGCCTGTAACGTCGATTGCGGACGGGGCGTTCCAAAGCAACGGCAGTGTGGAAGAAATTATCTTTGGGGATAATATTCGTTCGATCGGTGCAAATGCGTTCAGAAGCTGTAAAAGGCTTCGTGCAATCACCATTCCCGACAGTGTAACGACGATAGGCGAGTCGGCTTTTTCGGCGTGCAGTCTTTTGGAGAGCGTAACGATTCCCGGAAGCGTAGAAAATATTTCTACGGCGGCGTTTGGTTATTGCCTTGATTTGAAGACGATTACCTTAGAAGAAGGGATTAAAACGATTGGGGAAGACGCGTTTACCAGTTGCAAGAAGGTGTCCGAATTGGTTATTCCCGATTCCGTGGAAGTGATTTCCGCGCGTGCTTTTTCCGAAAATCACGCTTTGCAGAGCGTACTCTTTGGCGCGGGCGTACAAGAAATCGGGGAATCCGCATTTGCTAACTGTACGACGTTGGAAAATCTTATTTTTGCAGGGCAGGAAACGGATGCGGATCCGTCGAACAAAGACAAGACGAGTTCTTTGCAGAAGATTGGCTATCAGGCGTTTCTTCGTGATATCGATTTAAAAGAAGTTGTTTTGCCCGAAGGGGTTACCGAAATTGAAGGGGAAGCTTTCTACGATTGTACGAATTTGGCAACCGTTGCATTGCCTGACACCTTGGAACATTTGGGGGAATTTGCATTCCACGCAACGGAAGTTTATAATGCGCAAGCCGAAACGGAAGACTTTATTTATGTCGACAATTGGTTGATCGGTTGCGAGACGGAAAAGAAGGAAGTTATTGAAGAAATTACTGTGTCTACGTTCAAGGACGGTACGGTCGGTATTGCCGACCAAGTCTTTACGGCTGCACCCAAGCTTCAAAAATTGACGATTGCACAATCGATTAAACATCTTGGGAAATACGCGTTCTACGGTAGTACAAACTTGTATATCGTAACGGCGGTGGATCTTGAAACGATTGGCGAAAGATGTTTTTCTTACTGTAAAGGTTTAACGAAGGTAACTTTTGGCCGTAAATTAAAGAAAATCGGCTCGTACGCTTTCTACGGCTGCGTCAACGTTACCGATCCGAACAACACGTTGGTGCCCGATTCCGTAGAAAAAATCGGCTCGTATGCGTTCAGAAATACGGGGCTTTGGAATGCGCCTACAAAAGAGGGCATAGTGCTTGCAGGCAAATGGGTAGTCGGCTATAACGGCAACGTACAAGAACCGGATTTGAAGAATTTGGAAAAACAGGGCAAGACGATTTCAGCGGTCGGGATTGCCGATTATGCGTTCCTGAACTGTGAAAGCTTGATGGGCGTAAAAGGTATGCCGCAATACGTGGGCGTAGGGGCTTTTTACGGCTGCTCGAAACTTGCGACCATTTCGTTGCATAGTAACCAGTCCCGCATTGAAAACTATACGTTCTATAAGTGCGGTGCATTGTTCCAGGTTGGTTTCCCCGTTATGTTACAATCGGTGGGCAGATCGGCGTTTTATAAATGCAGCTTCTTGAACGGGGCGGATTTGTCGGGCGCAATCGGCGCGGCAGAAGGCTTGGAAGAAATTGAAGATTACGCTTTTTACGGTTGTATGAACCTGAAAAATTTGGATCTTGGGACAACGGTAAAGAAGATTGGGGATTATGCTTTCTACGGCGGTGAATCGATCAAGGAAATTCATCTTCCCGACAGTTTGGAAACGTTGGGTAGCCGCTCGTTCGGTAAGTGTATTTCCGCAACGGCATTGACGCTCAGCAACAATGAAAACTTTAACTATATCGACGCATATACCTTCAACGGTTGCGTTGGTTTGACCTCTGTTACAATCCCTGCGAACGTTACGGAAATCGGCAGAAATGCGTTCTATAAATGCAGCGGCTTAACGGAAGTTATTTTCGAAACTAAGACGGTGGAACAGGACGGGCAACAGGTATTGCTCGGCACTCGTCAAATCGGCGATTATGCGTTCTACGGCGCAACCGCTTTAAAGAGTATTAAATTCTCGCAGACGGTAAACGTGATAGGCAAGTACGCGTTCAAGGGCGTTGAAAACCTGCAAAGCTTTACTATCGGGGAGAATTTGGCTGCGATCGGTCCGCACGTCTTCTACGGCGCGAAAGACTTCACGTTCTACACCAGCCAAACGCAAAAGGGCGAGGGCTGGAACGAGCGTTGGAATTCCGCGAAGAAGCCCGTTGTTTGGGGTTGTGAGCTGTCCGAGGACGACGAGTACGTCGTATCGTTGGTAATCGGGGAAAATACCTTTACCGATCTGTACCAAACGATCCGTATAGACACGGGAGAAGTGGACGAAGAAGGATTGCCTATTTTCGAGAAAATAAAGGTGCTTGCTATCGTTTCCCCTCAACGCTATGGGTACGTATTCAAGGGTTGGAGCACGAAATCCGGCGCAACGACGGCGGAGTATGAAACGACGGATATTATCTCTCTTCCGGTCGGCACGAAGCTGTATGCAGTTTGGGAAGAAGCTCCGATAGAAGATACTCCGGTAGAGGAAGATACGCCTACGGTGGAAGAATAATCGCGGCGGCGTGAAATCTTCTCGAAGAAGGAAGATTATAACGGGAAATCTAAAGATTTCCTACGTTATATTCAAAAATATTTGAATATGTGCTTGTTTGATTTGACAAAAGGGTCTGAAAAGTAGTACAATATCTTGGTGAGCTATTTCAGACGTAAGAAGGAGAAAATTGCTATGAAAAAATTTAGGAAAGCTTTGGTGATGGTAGGCGCGACGCTGATGATCGGTTTGACGTCTGCCGCAATCGTTTCCTGCAAGAAGGACGACAATACGGTAAAATACGTATTTGAAACCAACGGCGGCGAAAAAGTTTCTTCGGTCAACGTAAAGGTTGGTAAGGAATACGAACTTCCTATTCCCGAAAGAGACGGTTACGAATTCGAGGGTTGGTACTTAAACGAAAACTTCACGGGTGAGGCGGTTGTTTCGGTCGTAGCGGAAGCGGATGTAACCTACTACGCAAAGTGGGCAAAGCTTTATACGATCAATTTGGACTTGAAGGACGGTACGCTGGATGAAACTGCTTTGCAGTTGAAGGAAGGCGGCAACGTTTACGAGTTTATGCAAGCTTACGTACCGACGAAAGCGGGGCTTCAATTCGGCGCATGGTTCAAAGACGGCGCGGAAATTTCCACGGGCTTGCGTATGCCTGCTTCGGATATCACGTTGAAAGCAAAATATAAAGCTGCTTACACCGTAGAAATTTGGAGAAAGGATACGGAAACGAACGAATACGTGAAAGACGAAACCGATTTGCAAGGTTGGGCTTACGTAGACGAAAACTTTGTTTCCGAACAGAAATTCACGGGCTTTAAAGAAGTGATTGTCGACGGCAGCACGGTCGCGCAAAAAACCATTTCGGAAAACGCGGCGGACAACGTATTTAGACACTACTTTGAAAAAGAAACCTACACGGTTACGTTCCGTGCAAATTATCCCGACGGTTCGGATAGCGTAAGCGATACCGTTACGGTCATTTACGGAGAAGAAGTTACCGTTCCTAGCGACTACGTATACGAAGGCTGGTGCTTGTTGGGTTGGGCAAAGAGCAAAGACGGGGAAATCGTATATAAATCGAACTTCCTTGAAAATGCGATTTACAACAAAGACAGCGCGACGAAAGTGGAAGACGTAACGTTTGTTCCCGACAGAAATACGACGCTGTATGCGGTATGGAATCGCGGTTATACGGATATGTTCGGTTCGAACGACTACGTGTATGTGATCGACGAAACCTCGAACGAGATCTATCTTTCCCGCGGCGACGTGTTCTTCAAGGGTAAGTACATAGCGGCAAAGAAAGAATTCCTTTTCATCGGTGGAAACAATAACGTATTGCGTCAGGGCAGATTGCTTGACGACGAAAGATATATTTACTATCAAGAAAGCCGCGCTACTTCCAGCACCTTGTTCGTATCGGGCAAAGGGCTTGTAGAAAGCGAAAAGATCTACTTTGACGAATACAACGGAATCACCTATTCGATTGCAGACGAAGACAACAAGACGACGCAATCGGTTGGTACGTACGTTGTTGACGAAAACGGATATTACGTTGCGACGTTCACGGAAGGCGAAGGCAAATATGTTGGGAAATCCTTGACGTTTATCACGGGTACGACGACGAGCAACGGGGAACAAGTTCCCGCGTTCCAGATCCGCGACGAAGAAGTGGTTGCACTTGGCGATCTTGTAAAATTTGTTGTAGTAGACGGCGTTTTGACCTATTATACGGCGGCTTATCAAATGAGATTTACCGGCTTTGGTACGGTTATGATCAACCAAGGCTTCAACGCTGCGTCTTACTATTACAGCAAGGACGGCGACGTAGTCGTATTGAAGAATATGTACGGTCAAACGCAAGACACCGTACGTATCATTGAACAAAACGGCGTAAAGGGCTATATTTCCTATCAATCGGTTTTGGATCAAGAATTTACGACGGTAAACGGCGGCACTCTCCTTTTGGACGGTATGTGCAACGTCAAATATACCGTTGACGGCAAGACGGTAAGCGGCTATTATACGACGGCTTCGTCGGTATTCGGCGGCGTAATCGTGAACTTTACGGTCGATCAAACGGCATATAAATTCCTGATCACCGCAACGACGGAAGACCGCCCCGTAGAAGGCGGCGCGGAAGGCGAAACGGAAAAGGTAAACGTATATACCGTTGCCGAAAAGTTGAACACCTACGCAGAATATTATTATTTCAACGAAAATGGTCCCGATTATGCGCCGATGCTCGTAATCGACGATCCCAAAGCAGGCGAAGCGATT
Organism: Candidatus Scatosoma sp.; assembly: GCA_045127595.1. Lineage (GTDB taxonomy): Bacteria > Bacillota > Clostridia > Christensenellales > Borkfalkiaceae > Scatosoma. The sequence goes on from JBGVQS010000021.1 coordinate 12,210, forward strand.
CTTTACGGCTACACCAAGTCGAGAACGTACGTGGAAGTTTCCCGCGGTACGTATGAATACGACGAAAAGACGAACCTTTATACGTATACTGCGGTGTTGTTTGCAGAAGCGGATACTTTGGTAGACGTGGTTACGCCTACGTGGGATATCTCCACTGTAAAGAGCGTTGTCTTTGCGTTGGATAGCACTTCGACGAATTACAGCGTAAACTACTGGCATTCGGTTGAAACGGAAGGGGAAGTTGAAACGCCTACGTTTGGCGAAAACAAGTACGTTGGTGAGAATGGGGCAACCTTGACGATCGTTTCCGGTATGGGTATCTATGAAGCGGACGGTCAGCTCCTTAGCGGTGCGGTTGCTACGAAAAACGGTCTTACCGTTCTTCAATCTCCTAACGGTACTGCTTACTTTGAATTGAACGAAGAAGAAAAGACGTTCATCAAATTGCAGCATGCACCTTACAATGCAAAAGTGTTTGCTGAAAACGGTCAGGAAAGAAAAGACGCGATCATGTACTTCGACGGTAAGGGCGGCGCGGTCTATTCCGAACTTGTAAAGGACGCAGAAGGCAACTACATTAAAAACGAAGACGGTACTTGGGAACAGAAGGACTACGTCGGTACGTTCGTACAAACGGAAGACACGACGGCGTTCGGAACGTATATTTGCAAATTTACCGCAGAAGACGGCAGCAAGAGCTTTACGTTCTTACAGCTCTCCGCATCTTCTAACGCTTACGTTGCAATCTACAACGAAACTTATAACGGCGAATATGAATCGGATCTTGGATTCTTAACGCTTGACGGCTATGGATTTATGGCTTCCTACGCGTCCATGGACGGAAAACTCTATGAAGGTATCTACACGATTCCCGAAGAAAACGTAGTATACTTGTCTACGCAGGAAGACGGCAACTTCTATTTCGATTTGACGGCAGACGGTTTTACCGTTCGCGGACAGGAATACGGCACGTATCTTGGCTTGAACAACCAAGCAATGTACAGCGTATACTTCGAATTAGACGGCTATGGCAAGCTTTCCGTACGTTCTTTTGAAACGGTTGAAGGGGAAGAAGAAGTCGTAATGAACGGTACGTATACGATCGACGGCGACGTGGTTACGTTTACGTATAACGAAAGCGAAAACAAGGAAATCGTTTTGGTTGGCGAATTCGGTACTTATCAGATCGGTTCGTACTTGTACAAAGCGTTTATCGTAAGCAGAACGGAAGTCATGACGACGTTCATCAACGCTGAAGACTGGTCGGTTATGATCCTTGACGATCTCGGCAACGCGATCAAGTACAGCAGCGACGGCAAGAAGGTTGCCGGTTCGTATATGACGATCACGGACGAACTTCTCTATTTCGTATCGGCGGACGGCGAACAAGCAAACATTTATAAATATAACGTTCAAGAAGGCAAAATTGAAGCGGTTCTTATGGAAAGCAGAGGCTACTATACGGAGAACCTTGAATCCTTGCTCTTCACCGAATACGGCTTTGCAATCTTTAACGGTGCTACCCGTTATTATTACAACATTGTCAATAATAACGTAACGATTTACCGTCAGGATATCGATAATCCTAGCGCAAACAAATACGGCTTCGTAGAAGAAAACTTCGGCGAATACGCGCAGGATACCGTAATCTATGACAACAAGACCTATTATTACAACGACGGCTATGCACTTCTCTTTACGCGTTCGGAAGAAACCAAGAACGAATATCCGGTACTTGTAAAAGAAGCGGAAACGGAAGAAGAGGAAGATACGTACAGCCCCTTGGCTAATCTTACCTTTGCTCCTACGGGCGCAGCAAATTTCAGCAACGTTGCAGGTAGCGTTGTAATTAACGGTACGGCATATAATTGCTACGTAACCCGCAAGGTAACGACGGATGACGACGGAAACGTAACGGACGTTGAAATGTACTTGAACGTTGGCAGCTACCGTTTCGATATTGAAGTAACCTATACGGGCGTTGACGAAGAAGGAAACAGCACGAGCACTTATAAAGTAACCCGTATGCGCTTGATGTCCTCGTATATTTCGTATATGTATATGGATATGTACTACTACTATTATATGAGAGCGGGCGCAGGTACGGCAAACCAAATCCAAAGCGATTGGTTTGGTACGGTTTCCATCAGCCGTGAATTTGACAAGGACGGCGTGGAATTCGAAGGCGGTCCTTACTTTGAAGGTACGTTCGGCGAAGCGTCCGGTATGTACGACGCAAACGGCGAATTGATTCAAATCGAACAGGCATCGTACGAAAGCGCGAGCAACGGCAAGATGATGACGGTGGAATTTGTCGGAAAAGACACGTACACCTATCGCTTATACGTTGGTATTCAGCAACATCAGGCATTTAGACAAAACGGATACGTCATTTATGCGTTGACGCGTGTACAGACGTTTACGAGCGAAAGCGGTTACACCGTAGAGGTGGAAAGAGTTGTTGCTACGGAAATACAAGGCGTTTATAAGGGATATCCTTTGTATTTGAACATGAAACAAGGCGAAACGGAAGTTCCGAAAGGCAGCCTGATCATCATGGAAGGATACCTGTACTATATTACGAGAACGTACGAAGAAAACGAAGACGGAACGCAGGGTAAGATCACGGGTACGAACTATTACCGTATCGAATTCACGGAAGATACTTCCGGCGGCGTTCTTGAAGAAGACAGTCCTGTCGTTTTACCTTATGCTTCGGTAGAAGTTACGTTAGAGGTTGCGGAAACCAAATATACGGCGGACAGCACTTCTTACGTAGATATGGTAGGCGATGAAGTGAAGCTGTTGTCTATCGAAAAGGTTTCCTATTTCGCAAAGACCACGACGAAGAACGAAGACGGTTCTTACACGGTATTGACGACCTACGGCACGAGCTATCTTGTAACGGTAGCGGAAGACGGTACGGTTGCGATAGAGGAAATCGTTGAAGAGGACGAAGAAATAGAACTTTGACGCGTTTTGGAGGAAGAACGGCTTTTGGCGGTTCTTCCTCCGTAAGCCGTAAAAATACGGCTGGAAAAATATTGCAAATTTAAACAACAGTTAGGGAATAAACAGATGTTGAAATTCAAGAAAAAAATAATTCAATTGATGGCGTTGGTTGGCGCAGCGAGCTTCACGCTCGGCGCATGCACCGATAACGGAACGACGGTGCGCAAGGCTCCGCTTAACGACGCAACGATTTCGAAGGTTGACGGCGAAATCAAGATGAATACGGAAGATTATTTTGACACTAACGTCATTTCCAAATTGCCCGAAACGGTGGCAAAAGACGAGGAAATTTCCGTAATCGTCGATTTAAAATCGGATAGTTTGATGGATTTTTGTCAGACGGAAGGCAAAGCGGATTCCTTAACGGAATACGTTGTTTCCGGCGCGGCAAAAATGCAGGCGTATCAAATAGAAAAACAACAAAACGTTTGGTTGAATCGTTTGAGAAGCTCCGGTATTTCTTATACGCTTGGCGAACGCTACGATACCCTTTTGAACGGGTTCGAAGTAATGATCAAGGCGAAGGATTTCACGGCGTTGAACGAATTGTTCGGTCAAAACGCAACGCTCATTGTCGGCGACGTATATGAACCGGCGCAAACGCAACCTGTACATAACTACGTTGACGTGTATGAAACGGGTATCTTTAATTCTTCCAAATCGGAATATCAAGGGGACGGCGTTGTTGTAGCGGTGCTCGATACCGGGCTTGACTATACGCATACCGCATTTAGCCCCAACAATTTTTTCCCGACATACGAAGCGTTTACCCTTGCAAGCGTAAGCGAAAAGATCGATCAAACGGTTGCCGCGGAATTTACCAAGGGTTTGACGGGCGAAGACGTTTATCTGAATAAAAAAGTTCCTTTCGCGTACGACTACGCGGATAAAGATCCCGACGTTTTGCCCATTAACTCCGAACATGGTACGCACGTTGCGGGTATTATCGCGGGGAAAGACGACACGATCACAGGCGTTGCGCCGAACGCACAGCTTGCGATCATGAAGGTATTCTCCGACGCACAGCAGGGTGCAAAGGACTCGTGGATTATTTCCTCTTTGGAAGATTGCGTAACGCTCGGTGTAGACGTTATCAACATGTCCTTGGGTTCGAACTGCGGTTTCTCGCGCGAAGTAGATAAGGAAAACAAAAACCAAATTTACGATCGTATTCGCGAAGCTGGTATTTCCTTGATCGCGGCGGCAGGTAACGACTATAACGCAACGTTTAGCTCGGATAAGAACGGTAGTAACGGTTTGACCTCCAACCCCGACTCCGGTCCGGTTGGCGCGCCCTCCACGTACGAATCGGCTTTGTCCGTTGCGTCCGTTGACGGTGTAAAGACGCCGTATTTGCGTTACAACGACGATATTATTTATTTCAACGAAGCGTCCACTTCCGATTCGGAAACCAAGGATTTCGTTGACGATATTTTGAAAACGGTTGGCGGCGTAGATAGCTACGATTTCGAATATGCCGTTATTCCCGGTATCGGTCGTTCGTCCGACTATCCCGAAGAAAAGGAATTCTATAAGGGTAAAATCGTACTCGTAAAACGTGGTACGACGACGTTCGAAGACAAGGTAAGAGTCGCACTTATCGAAAAGGGTGCTGCCGGTATCATTATTTATAATAACGTCTCCGGTACGATCTCCATGTCCGTCGGCGAAGGCATCGGTGCAGTTTGCTCGATTTCGCAGGACGAAGGGGAAAAGCTCGCGGCGGCAGGCGGCGGCATCATCAAGATCAGCAAGGCACAAGTGGCAGGGCCTTTCATGTCCGATTTCTCCTCGTGGGGACCTACCTCGGACTTGAAGATTAAGCCTGAAATTACCGCGCACGGCGGGGAAATTCTGTCGGCTGTTCCCGGACAGGACTATGACAGACTTTCGGGTACTTCGATGGCTGCGCCCAACCAAGCGGGTGCAACGGCATTGATCCGTCAATACGTAAAATACAGCAACGTGTTCGGTACGCAAGCGGAAATGGAAGACGATCCCGTACGCGTTACGACGCTTGTCAACCAACTGATGATGTCCACTACGGATATTGTTTTGAACAAGAACGGTTTGCCTTATGCGGTTAGAAAGCAAGGCTCGGGGCTTGTCAATATCGCGAACGCGGCGAATTCTTCGGCGTACATTTCCACCTTTGAAGACGGCAAGGAAATGGACAAGACGAAGCTTGAGCTTGGCGACGATAAGGAAAAGACGGGCGTCTATAAAATGAAGTTCGCAATCAATAACATCAGCAACGGTGCGGTAACGTACGATCTCGGTGCGATTGTTATGACGGAAGGCGTCAGCACGACGTATACCAGCCACGGCGACACGACGGTTACCCAAGACGGTTATTTGTTGGAAGGCGCTACGCTTTCGGTGCTCAATGCAACGGACGCAACGCTCAACGGTATGCAGGTTACCGTAAACGCGAAGCAGTCGGCTATGCTGGAAGTGCAAATTACCCTTTCTTCTTCGGATAAAGATTATCTCAACGATTCGTTCAAATACGGTATGTACGTAGAAGGCTTTATCACGATGAAAGCGGTTTCCGGCGCAACGGTAGATATGAACGTGCCGTATTTGGCATTCTACGGCGATTGGACGGAAGCGCCCATTTTCGACGAAGAATATTACGATACGCACAAGGACGAAATCAATGCAGGTATTGACGAAGAAGATAAGTTGATGGCTGACGCGTACGCAACGCGAGTTATCGGCGGAACGTACAGCGACTATATCGCGACCTTGGGTTCGTATTACTTCATTCAAGACCCCAAAGCGACGCAAATCGCTGCGGATAAAAACAAGATTGCTCTTTCCAACAACGAGGACGGTCAAAGCTCGTCTTTGAATAGCATCAGCAATATTTGGGCAGGGCTTTTGAGAAACGTTAAAGAATGGGATCTTAAAATTGTAGAAGATTCGACGGGCAGAACGATTTTCACCAAGACGGGACACAACCAAATAAAATCGTCGAGCTCGGGCGGGGCTGTAAGACAGTCTTCTTTTGACGTAGATTTCAGCGTTCTCGAACATAATTTAAAGAACAATACGAAATACACCGTTACGGTGGAAACGTATATCGACTACGGAACGAAAGAAGAACAAAACGCAAAGAACGTAAGAAACGTGTTCGAATTCCCTTTATATATCGATTTCGAAGCGCCTGTTATTACGAACGTTGCTTACCGTTCCGAATATGACAAAGATACCAAAAAGACGCATTTGTATGCCGATTTGAGTGTATACGACAACCATTATGCAATGGGCTTACAGCTTGGACAGCTTGTTCCCGAAACGGATCCTGAAACGCCGTATATTTACAGCATGAAGTCCTTCGGGAAGTATATGACTCCGGTATATTCGACCTTTAATTCTACTTCGCTCGTATCGATTGAAATTACCGATTACGTTGCGGATATGAAAAATTCCGTCGGGACGCAATACGACAAGCCCGGTTCGGAATCGGCGACGAATACCAACGCGTTTATTGTCAACTGCTACGACTATGCAATGAACGCCGCTACGTATGAAATCAAGCTTCCCGATGAAGTCATTTCCATGTACTTCAACGTAGAAGACAACCTGATCAAACTCAGCCCGAACGAAACGTTGGAACTTTCTTCCGTATTGAATATTTTCCCGAACGAAACGTGGTTGCAGGTGCTCGATTTCGAAACGTCGGATAGCAGCGTTGTAGAAGTTGTAAACCAAACCTTGCTCGCAAAAGAAATTGCGGAAGGCGAACCTCGTACCGCGACGGTAAAAGCGATTGGGTACGATTCCAACGGTACTGAAATCGTTGCGTCCGTGCAGGTACAAGTCCTTGCGGAAGGCGAAGAAGGATACGTTGGCGGTTATACCGTTCCGCAAATCAATAACTTTGCGATTACGGGCTATAAAGTAAACAAAGCGTATTACAGTATTTCTTCGGAAGAACGAGAAATCGGTTTAACGGGCGGTACGTACGAGTTCGGTGGGGAAAAGGTTCTTTCTATGTTCCCTTCGGAAAGCGTTGACCTCGTTTACGTTTTGGATTCCTATTTCCCTGATCTCACCTCAATCGTATATTCTCAGAGTGATGCATATAGGGGAGCAGATGGGGAAATGTTGACGAGATACGTAGATCTCGTTCCCGGAACAGATCCCGAAACGGGCAAGGATACCATGAGTATCGTTGCAAAGGCAGAGGGTACGTCCATTATCAGCCTTGACGTTAAATTCAACGGCGGCAATACCTTCTATTCCGGACGTGTAACAATCAACGTTAAAGATCCCTACACGACGAACGCGATTTATTTGATGTCGTATAAAGGTCTTGGCGGAGAAGTTGTGATTCCCGGAGATCGCGGTATTACGACGATTTACGCATATGCTTTCTCGAACTACGAATACGTAGAAAAGGATTTGGAAGCAGGCGACGTTATCAACGACGAAGATCCTTATAACTTGAAGCAAATGTATATCGGGGAAGACACGATTACGAAAATCGTTATTCCCGAAGGCGTTACCCACATCAACGAATACGCGTTTGCAAAATTGACGGCGTTGGAAGAAGTTGTTTTACCCGATTCGCTTGTCAATATCGGCGTGGGTGCATTCTACGGCTGTGAAAAATTAAAGACGATCAATCTCGAAGACGTGAAATTTATCAACGCTTCTGCGTTTGAAGGCTGCGCTTTGAACAGCGTACGGTTGGATAAAATCAACGCAATCGGTAATTATGCGTTCAAGGATTGTCAGTTGAACGAATTGTTCTTGCCGAAGTCCTCGCAATCGCTCGGTATCGGCGCATTTATGGGCAATACCTATCTCGATAGCGTTACGTTCGACGCACCGAAGGTAAAGATCGGTTCGGGTGTATTTGAAGGCTGTTCGCAGTTGCTCTCGATCAGTATTAACGCGGCGGTTATTCCTGCGTATGCGTTCGACGGCTGTACGTCGCTTGAAAGCGTTACGCTTGGTAAAGACGTTGCGGTTATCGGCGAATTCGCATTCAGAGGTACGAACGTTTCTAAATTTAACGTAACGGCTGGCGGATTATTGACGACGGAACAAGACGGCGCTTTGATCATGAAAGGCACGGAATTGCTGTTGGTTGCGCCTAACCACGCAGGCAACGTAACGACGACGGCTACGTCGATTGCAACGGGTGCGTTTGCGGGCAATACCAAGATCTTCCGCGTTTATGCGAATAACGTTGTTTCGATTGGCAACTATGCGTTCTCTGATTGTACGCAGCTTCGCAGTGTGGAAATCAACAGCGCAACGAGCATCGGCAATTATGCGTTTGCAGGTACGAAGCTCACGCAGACGCCCGACCTTAGCAAGATTAAGAGCATTGGTAATTATGCGTTTGCATCTACCGCTATCACAAGCGTAACGATTGCGGACGATACGAAAGTAGGCGATTATGCGTTCTGCTACAACCGTGATTTGAAGACGGTTACCATCGGCAGCGGCGTAACGCTCGGCGAAGGGGTATTCTATTGCCCTGTTATGGATTATACGTGGAAACCCGATCCGAACAGCTATACCTCTACCGGTCCTTCCACGGATTACTACAAGCATGAAAAATACGTCGTTTACGATGAAAACGGCGAACCCGTAGAAGACGGCACGTTCGATTATTATTACTATGATTATACGGTAGGCGTTATCTCTACGTTGCAAGAAGCTACCATTGGCGACGATACGGTGATTGGACCGTTCGCGTTCGCGGGAAATGCAAAGATGACGAAAGTAACGTTTGGCGAAAACGTAACGGTAGGCGATTATGCATTCTTTAACGACGCTTCGCTTGTGGAAGTAGTAAATCTTTCCAAGGTAGTCAGCATCGGCGAACAGGCATTCTCCGGTTCGAGAACGCAGGCGTTCCGTATGTATAAGAATACTTGGATGTACGCATTCGATTACGAATATTTGAACGGCGAACTTCGCGTAGTAGATTATATGTATTCCAGCTTTGCTCCCGTATTTACCGAAGCGAACCTTGCTTCGGCGACGTACGTAGGCGCAGGCGCGTTCATGAACAATAAAGCGTTGAAGTCGATTACGTTCGGCGAAGGCTTGCAATCGGTATCCGACTTTGCGTTTGCATATTGCAGATCGATCGATAAGGTAGTTATGCCTTTGCATATTACTTCCGTCGGTAAATACGCGTTCTATGCGGCGAAAATTTCCGAAGTGAATTTGGTAAACGTAGATTCCGTTGGCGAATATGCGTTTGCAAGAACGGAAATGAAGAAAGCAACCTTGAAAGAGGGCGTTAGCCTTGGCGACGCGGCGTTTGCATATTGCTACGGCTTGACCGAAGTGCAAAACTTGAACAAAGCCGTTTCTATCGGTGCAAATGCGTTTAACGGCGCGGCTTTGGAAACCTTGGATTTGTCGGCGGCAACCTTTATCGGCGATTTCGCGTTTGGCGAATCGGCTGCAACGAGCGTTGTTTTGGGCAAAAACTTGGTAAAGCTCGGTGAAAATCCTTTCTATAATACGGAAATTGAGTCGTATGGCAAGGTAGTAGACGTTACCTTTAACGATCAAGTTGTGGATCAGACGGTTATCGAAACGTTTGACGTAAGCGACAAGGTAAAAGTGATTGACGGCGTTTTGTATCAAATCGTTGAAAACGGCGGTTTGGAATTGGTTTCCTATCCCATGAAAAAGGCGGCAGGGAACTACGTTGTAGAAACAGGCACGGTAAGAATCAGCGCGAATGCGTTTGCGTATTCCGCAGTGCAGAACGTAACCCTTCCCGCAGAATTGAAGGCGATCGGCGACAAAGCGTTCTTCGGTTGCGAAGATTTGACGACGGTTGTGTTCAAGAGCTATCAAGCTCCCGTTTTGGAAGAAGCATACGACCCGATGTACGTAACCTACGAAAATGCGGCGCATACGGGCTACTTGGGCGAATACAAGGGCTTGGGAATCGCACCTTTCTATATGTGGGGTTCTACGTCGAATACGACGAACTATTATTACGGAGCAAACTTCGTAGACCGTATCGGTCAGTTGGAAAAGAAACTCATTATGGTAAAACCGACGAACGGTTTGTACTATGATACGTTTATTATGTCGCAGTACTTCGGAACGGTGCTCGAAGGTACGCCTACGGCGGTAAGCGCAACGTTGGCGGTAATCGATCAGATCAACGCGTTGCCGGAAGTAGACCGTATTACGTTGGCGAACGAAGCGGCTGTTTTGGCTGCGAGAGACGCTTATAACAAACTGCCTTCCGTAGAGCAGCAATCGCTTGTATACAATTACGAGAAATTGCTCGGTGCGGAAGATATGTTGGAATATCTCAGAGGAAGCAACCCCGACGTACCTCCTGTTGTAGAGCCTGACACGGAAGAAAAGAAGGGCTGCGGAAGCGTGCTTGGGTTGACGGCAAGCGTTTCTATGTTGGCAGTTTTTGCTGTTGCGGCGGCAAGAAAAACGAAAAAGGAAAACGAATAAGCTTCGATAAAAAGAGGATTGTATGAGAAAGAAATTGAAATGTACAGTACTCCTCGGGACAATCGCGCTCCTGTGTTTTGGCACAGGCTGCGCGGTCAAGTCGGAGGTGAAAAAAAACAAAGAAAAGGGCTATAAGATCTCGGTGGTCTACGATCCGAACGGCGGTAGCTTTTTGGAGCTTCCCAACATTACGATTATGGATATGTTTAACCCGGATCATTATGAGGCGGATTCAAACGGCGAAGTGCATATCAAATTGACCGAACCGACGGATCCTTCTCGTCCAACGAGCACGGACGATCCTATTGAGCTGCATTTGCAAAGCCATTTCTTTGCGGGTTGGTATCAAACGCGCGAATTGCGTACAACGGCGGAAGGCGCTCCCGTGGATTGGAACGGAAAGGAACTCGCGCTTCTTGAAGACGGTAGATTCGTTTACGCGGACACCGTAACGGACGAAGCTCCTACCGAAGCTGTTCCCGCATACAATTATTCTGGGTATTGGGATTTTGAAAACGACCGAATCGATTATTCCGAAGAAGACGGTTTCGTGGAAAGGCGTTTGTATGCAGGCTGGGTTCCTTATTACGAATTCCATTACTATTATGAAAAGGAAGCGGGCGTTTGGGAAAAACTTGAAGACGTAACGACGTTCAATTATAAAACGACGAATTCTGATGAATATCCAAAAGAAGCGGATAAAGATATGATTTATTTGCCCGAATGGGACAATGGGGCAATGAATTATTCCCATCTTTATCAAAGTGGTTCGGAATATTTATTCCCGTCCGTTATAGATACGACTTTCTTAAAGGCGTATGCGGACGCGGATCGGACGCAAGAAATCGTAACTTCGTTTGAGCATCCGGGTACGTTAGAGCCTTGCTATGGTGAAAACAAGGAATTGCGCGTAGAAAACCGCATCCAAAACATTTATATTGAAGTGGAAGCGGGGGAACAGTACCGTATTGAAACGGCGGAACAGCTTGCCTTGCACGCAAACCGCAAAGGGCATTATACGATTTATAACGACTTGGATTTCACAGGCAAGACTTGGCCCGCGGCGTTCAGCGCAGGGGAATTTGCTGGCTCGATGAAAGGGAAAGACGGTAAAGCGATTACGTTTACAAATATCGACGTTGCCTATGGCTCGGATGGTAAATACGGCGGTTTGTTCGGAAAGCTCGGGGCAGGCGCAAGCCTTACGAAGATTTCTTTTGAAAATGTTACGGTTACGTTGAACAGCATCGGTACGAGAAACCACGGCGCACAATTCGGTTTGTTTGCAGGTATGATTGACGAAGGTGCAACCTTGACGGACGTTTCCCTGCAAAATGCAACCCTTAAAATCGGCGCGATCGGTTATGCAAACGACTTAGCTTTCCATTTGATTGCAAACGGGAACGCAAGCGCTGTAAAAACGGAACTGGAAACGTTGCATTTATCCGTATTTGGGGTATTACTGATAGACGTATATGAATATACGGTAAATCCCGAAAAGGTAACGGTGGAGGAAGGCGGAAAGATTTCGTTGGAATTCTATCCTTCTTCCAGCAGACTTAATCAAGAAATTTATATTATACAATAATGGAGGTAGAATAAATTATGAAAAAGAAAGGACTTTTTCGTGCACTGAGTACGGTTCTTTGCTGTGCTGTCAGCGCTTCTGCGATGGCAACGCTTGCTTCTTGTAACAGCAAGAAGAAGAAAGATAGTATCGTTCTTATGACGGAAGAACTGAGCGGTTTGTTCAATCCGTTCTATGCTACCGCAGGTACGGACATGGACGTAGTCGGTATGACGCAGATCGGTATGCTTTCGACGGATAAAAACGGTCAGCCTGAAGCGGGCGATCACGTTCCTACCGTTGTAAAGGATTTTGAAATCAAAACGGTTGGCGACGGCGATACGGCGAAGACCGTTTACACGTTCGTATTGAAGAACGATTTGAAGTTCTCCGACGGACATCCTTTGACGATGCAAGACGTACTTTTCAATATGTACGAATATCTCGATCCCGTATATACCGGTTCTTCGACGATGTATTCCATCGACATTGAAGGTTTACAGCAATATAGAACGCAGACGAACCTTTCGTCAGGCGGCAGCAGCGTCAGCGAACAAATTTCTAATAATGCTGCGGCGTATGCGAGAATCCGTATCCTTGAATTGATCGACATCTATGAAACAAACGGTAGAATTGGTAATTCTGATTCGCAATCTTTCAGCCTTGATGAAGAAGGAATGAAAGCGGCTATCGGCAAACATAACGTATCCAGCACCTATAAGAGCGCGGTTGCTACCAATCAGGAACAAGCGGAAGTCGCGGCAAAGGGCTATGAGGCGGAAGCGGAATATTACCGTAACATTCTTTTGAAAGACTATGAACGGACATTAGAGAAATTCAAGGAAGAATTGCAGTCGGATTTCAGAGCGGCAAAAGAATCTTACGATTTGGAAACCGAACCCTATAAGTCTTGGAAAAAAGAGCTTTCTAACGATATCTTCAAATTCTTCTTATACGAAGATTATATTACTCCCAAATATAGAGAAGTAGAAGGAAAAGAAGACAAAACGGTTATCGAAAAATTCGAAAATACGGATATTGTCAATAAGTATAAGAGCGAAGAAGCGGCAATTGAAAGAGTATTTGGGGACAACGTAACGACTGGACTCAACAAGATTCTTTCCTATTGGGGCACGGCAGGTACGCTTGCAACCCTCTATGCGGCAGAATCTATCGATATTCAGTTGCACAACAGCATCCAAGGGGATTCCTTGTTGTATCCCAACATTTCCGGTATCGTTTCCGTTGGTCATAAAACGAATGAAACGTCGGTAACGGTTAATGATAAGACGTATGCGGTTGCGCAAGAGCATAACCTTGACGCAGACGGTAAGCCTATCAATCCTAATGAATACGAAGTATTGCGTATTACCGTAAACGGTACGGACCCGAAAGCAATTTATAACTTCGGCTTTACCGTTGCACCTTCCCATTATTATTCCGCAGACAGCGACTATCCTGAAGGAAGACCTATCGATATTGCAAACAATAAGTTCGGCGTTGAATACGCAGACAGCGACTTCCAGTCGTACACCATTCAATCGGCAGAACACGTTAAATTACCTATGGGCGCAGGCGCGTTTAAAGCAACCAACAGCTCGAACAGCGACAACCCCAAGGCTTCCGAATTCTGGAGCAGCAATATCGTATATTTCAAAGCGAACGATAACTTCGAATTTGAAGTAAAAGCGAAGAAACTCCGTATGCAGGTTGTAAGCGCATCCAACGCGCTCGATATGCTTGAAAACGGCGAAATCGACTACATCACGCCTCAATTCACGCAGGCAAATTCTAGAAGATTGAAGAGTATGGAAAGCGACGGTTTCACGCAGCTTTCTTCTTGGCAGCTTGGTTACGGTTATATCGGTATCAACGCAGGGAAAGTGCCTAATATTAACATTCGTCGCGCAATCATGTCCGCAATGCAGACAGGGTTGGCTTGCGAATTCTACGAAGCAGGTACGTGTAAGCCTATTTCTTGGCCTATGTCTTCCGTAAGCTGGGCATATCCCAAGGAAGCAGACGGTACGACCAGACCGAACGGACGCGATTATACAAACTGGACGACTCTCAACGCGGCAAAACAAAAGATTCTAAAATACATGAATGCAGCAGGTGTACAGGAAGGCGATTCCAAGCTGAAGATTAAATTCACGATCGCAGGTGCTTCCATTACCGAACACCCTACGTATGCGGTATTTAAGCAGGCGGCGGATATTCTCAATTCCATGGGTTGGGACGTAGAAGTAAAGGCTGACTCGCAGGCGCTCTTGAAACTTTCGACTGGTTCGTTGGAAGTATGGGCGGCAGCTTGGGGTTCGACAATCGATCCCGATATGTATCAGGTTTACCATAAGAATTCGTCGGCAACGTCCGTTTATGCATGGGGTTACCGTGAAATCAAGGCGAGCCCTTCGACTTATCCGGAAGAATACCGTATCATCAATGAATTGAGTAAGCTCATTGACGATGGTCGTGCGGCGATGGATCAAGCGGTAAGAAAGCCTATTTATGAAAACGCAATGAAGCTGGTGCTTGACCTTGCGGTTGAATTGCCCGTATATCAACGTAAAACCTTGTACGCATATAACAGCGATACGATCAAGGGTCTTGCGAAAGAAGTAAACGAATATTCGAGCCCGCTTGAAAAGCTTTGGGAACTTGAATTGGTATAAGAAGTATTCTTATAAAATAACAAAAAATAAGCGCTTTTGCGCAATTTGGTGTTAAGATGTTTAAATATATTCTCAAAAGAATTGGGATATCCATTTTGATTTTGTTGGGTGTTTCCTTCATTCTGTATGCGTTGCTCCGTTGTATGCCTACGGACTTCGTTGATTCCCGTATCCAAGCGCTTACGGCGGGCGGCAATACGGTTACCGAAGATTTCAAAGAGCAAATGTACGCAACGTACGGTTTGGACGGAAACATCCTCGAAGGATATTTGAACTGGATATCCAACGTTTGTCAATTTGATTTCGGCAGAAGTTTCCTCAACCAAGGTTCGGTTTTGTCGGAAATTTTCAGCGCGGATAGAATCGGTACGTCCTTTATGGTTGCCGCCGTTGCTACGGTGTTTGAATTTTTGATTGCGATTCCGCTCGGTATTACCGCGGCAACCCATCAATATTCCGCACGCGATTACGTGGTAACGGTGTTCGCCATGATTGGTATTTCCTTGCCTTCCTTCTTCTTTGGGCAGATTTTGAAAGATATCTTCTCGATGAAGTTGGGTTGGTTCCCTGCTGCTACGAATAAGACGGCAGGTTTTACCCCTGCGAACTGGTGGGAAGCAACGACGGACTATCTCCATCATATGGTCTTGCCCATTTTGACCGTTGTTATTTTGAGTATCGGCGGCAGAATGAGAATGACAAGAACGAATATGTTGGAAGTTTTGAACTCCGACTATATCCGTACGGCAAGAGCGAAAGGTTTGCGGGAAAATAAGGTTATTTACAAACACGCTTTCCGTAATACCATGATTCCGCTCGTAACCAGCTTGGCGGGGTTGATTCCGTCCTTGTTCTCGGGCGCAATGATTACCGAAAAGGTTTTCAACCTGACTGGGATAGGAAATTACGCCTTGACGGCAATGACGCAAGGGGATATTCCGGTTATTATGACCTATAATATGTTCCTTGCTTGCTTGTCGGTTTTGGGCGTATTGCTCGCCGATTTGATGTACGCAGTGGTTGACCCGCGCGTAAAACTTGTATAAAGGAGGGAAATTATGGAAAACGAAAAAGAATTACAACAAAATTCCCTCGAAGAAACGGCTGCTACGGTAGCGGCTACTGCGGAAGCGGTCGCTACGGTGGAAGATACGGAAACCCCGCTTGATAAAAACGTGCGGTTGATGTCTCCCACCCGTATGCTCCTTCGCCGCTTTTTCCGCTCCAAGCTCTCGATGGCAGGGATCATCATGTTGGCGGCGCTGTTTATCTTTTGTTGGTTTGGCCCGATCGTTTATCAGGTTTGGGGAGAAATCGAAACCGACCGTAACGGCGCAATCGAATATGCTCCCTATCAAATGAACGGCTTTGTACAGCTCATTGTTACCGATAACGGTATCAATTCCTTGGCAAAGCCTTCTATCGATCACCTTCTTGGTACGGACGAACAGGGTATGGATATCTTTACCCGTTTGATGTACGGCGGCAGACTGTCGCTGTCCATCAGCTTTATCGCGGTATTTTTGACCTCCTTTTTGGGGATTGTGTTAGGCGGTATTGCAGGGTTCTACGGCGGAACGGTCGATAATATCATCATGCGTATATGCGACGTTTTGATGTGCTTGCCGACGCTGCCGCTCATGCTGATTATCGGTACTGTATTAGACGCGAATAACGTAGATTCAAAATACTACATATATTTGTTGATGGGATTGCTTTCCTTGTTCTCGTGGACGGGGATGGCGCGACTTGTTCGCGGGCAAATTCTGTTCTTGCGTGAGCAGGAATATATGGTTGCTGCGGAAGCGATGGGGTATTCTACTGCGCGTAGAATTTTCAAGCATTTGATCCCCAACGTTTTGCCCCAAATCTTGGTATCCATGACCATGTCGTTGGGCAGCATGATCTTGTATGAATCCACGCTTTCCTATTTGAACCTTGGTGTAAGAATTCCTTATGCGTCTTGGGGTACGATGATTCAGATTATTTCCGAACGTACCGATATTTTGCAGAACAACCCCAACGTTTGGTTGCCTTCGGGTATTTGCATTATTATCGCCGTACTTGCGTTTAACTTCATAGGCGACGGTTTGCGCGACGCGCTTGATCCTAAGCAGAGGAGATAATCATGGGCTTGAACTTTAAGAAAAAGACAAACGAAGAAAAGAACGAAAAGACGACGAAGAGCGGACTGTATTTGACGGGGAAAGAAATCCGTGAAATTGCCAAAGCGAACGCGAAAGAAATGCGCCGCTTGGAAAAGGAAAAGAACCGTAAGGCAGACCCTTCCGAATATACGACGGAAATGAAAGATCCGAACAATATTTTGGAAGTGGAAAACCTGAATTCCTATTTCTTTACCGACCAAGGGGTTGTCAAGGCGGTCAACGGCGTTACGTTTAATATTCCGTCAAATTCTACCGTTGGGGTAGTTGGCGAATCCGGTTGCGGAAAGAGCGTTACTTCCATGTCGATTATGCGTCTTTTGCAAGGTCCGTCCGGGCAAATTGTAGAAGGCTCGATTCGTTTCAAAGTAAGCGATTTTAAGAGAGATGAAAAGGGGAAACCCATTCCCGTTTACGAAAAAGACGAGCTTGGCAATGTGATTACGGAGCCGGTTTTGGATAAAAACGGCGCACCGAAAAAGGACAAAGACGGCAACGTAATCGTTAAACCCAAGCAGGTAATCAACGAAGACGGAATCGGCGTTTTTGAACAGGAAGAAAAGGTTTACGATATCGCAAAGATGCCTATTCGTGAAATGTACCGTTTGAGAGGCAGACAAATGTCAATGGTTTTCCAAGAACCGATGACCTCTCTCAATCCCGTATTCACGATCGGGAATCAGTTGGACGAAGTTACTCTTTTACACGTTCCCGGCGCGACGAAAGATTTCGCGAAGAAGCGTTCGATTGAAATGCTGAATCTCGTAGGGATTGCGATGCCTGAAAGAGTATACGCATCCTACCCGCACGAGCTTTCCGGCGGTATGCGTCAGCGTGTTATGATCGCAATGGCGCTTGCTGGAGAACCTCGCTTGATTATCGCGGACGAGCCGACGACGGCTTTGGACGTAACCATTCAGGCGCAAATTTTGGATTTGTTCAACGAATTAAAGAGAAAGATCAACAGCTCCATTTTATTGATTACGCACGATTTGGGCGTTATCGCGGAAATGGCGGACTACGTTGTGGTTATGTATGCGGGGAAAATTATCGAACAGGGTACTGTTTCGGAAATTTTCCATAAACCTATGCATCCGTATACGCAAGGGTTGCAAAAATCCAAGCCGACGATGAAATCCAAGGAAGAAAAGCTCTTTAATATTCCGGGGAACGTTCCCAATCCGATCGATATGCCCAACCACTGCTACTTTAAAGAAAGATGCTCGCAGTGTATCGGCAAGTGCTCGGGGGAATATCCCGGTATGGTACAAGTAGGCCCTACCCATTACGTAGCCTGCCACTTGTATGAGGATTATAAGGCAAAGAAGGAGGATTGAAATGAATATGCAAAATGATCAAGTAGATTCTCTTGAAACTGAATTGGAAAAGGTAGAAACGGTGGAAAATACGGTTGAAACCGCGGAAACTCGGGACGACGATATTATTCTTGAAATCAAGAATCTCAAAAAGCATTTCGTTTTGAAAAAGACCTTTTTGGGAAAACCGGTGTCCACGTTAAAGGCGGTAGACGACGTATCGTTTACGATTAAACGCGGGGAAACGTTGGGGATCGTTGGCGAATCGGGTTGCGGTAAGACGACGATGGGCAGAACGATTTTGAAACTGCACCAACCCACGGACGGTAAAATTTTCTTCGACGGAGTAGATATTACCGAATACACCTCTAAGCAAATGCGTTCGTTGAGAACGAAAATGCAAATCGTATTCCAAGATCCGTATTCCTCTCTGCCTCCCAGAAGCACGGTCGGGGATATTTTATCCGAACCTGTCAAAGTACATAATATCGTACCGAAAGATCAAGTAAAATCTTACGTTTTGAATATTATGGAACAATGCGGGTTGCGCGATTATTACTACGAAAGATACCCTCATGAATTTTCGGGCGGTCAGCGTCAGCGTATTTGTATTGCGAGAGCGCTTGCGGTTAGCCCCAAGCTCGTGGTTTGCGACGAGCCGGTTTCGGCTTTGGACGTATCCATTCAGGCACAAATCATTAACTTGTTGAAGAAGATTCAGCAGGAAAGAAAGCTCACGTATTTGTTTATTTCGCACGACTTGTCCGTTGTAAAATACATTTCCGACAAAATCGGGGTTATGTATTTGGGTTCCATGGTGGAATTTGGGGATAAGGATAAGATTTTCGACAATCCTTTGCACCCGTATACGAACGCATTGTTCTCGGCTGTACCGAACCCGAACCCGGACGAAAAAGCGAACCGTATTTTGTTGAAAGGGGATATTCCTTCGCCTGCAAATCCGCCTAAGGGCTGTAAATTCCATACCCGTTGCCCGAAAGCAATGGAAATTTGTAAGCAAGTTACGCCCGAATATAAGATGATGGAAGAAGGACACTACGTAGCATGTCATTGCTATAACGAGGAACAATAATGTCCAAGAAAAAGGCAAAAAAAGAAAAAATCATTTATTACGACGATAATTCCACGATAGCGGATATGTCTTCGGTGAATAAAAGCGGAAAGAAACAACCTCCGCCTCCGCCCAAGATACGCTCAACGGCGAAAGAACGTTGGAAAACCTATTGGAGCGCCGTAAAAATGATGTTTGTCCCGATGCTTTTTGTGTTAGGCGTTTTGGTCGTGCTGTACCTTTTTACAATGTGCTGTACGGGAAACTTATAACGTTTTTCGTAACAGGAATCTTGAATAGCAAAAACAAAATCCGTTGCAAGGAAATTGCAACGGATTTTTTGCGGAAAGGAAAGTATTGTCAGATAACTTTCTTATTGAGGATAGCGAAAAAATTACTCGAAAGGCTTGACAAAATAGGGGTGCTTTGTTATAATAATGTAGGCAAGATAAAGGGGGGGACTGCGTCCTTTGGGTTTTAGGTGGCGTACATAGGAGAAAAATTGTTATGATAGGACGTATACATTCATTCGAATCCTTTGGTACGGTCGACGGACCCGGTATTCGGTTCGTTGTGTTTTTACAAGGCTGTCCCTTGCGTTGTCAATATTGCCATAATCCCGATACTTGGGGGAAGGGCGGTACGGAATATTCCGCGGAAGAAATCGTCGCGAGAGCATTGAAATATAAAAATTATTTCGGGCAGCAGGGCGGCGTTACGGTCAGCGGCGGAGAACCGCTCACGCAGATTGATTTCGTGATAGAGCTGTTTACCTTGCTCAAAGCCAAGGGGATACACACTTGCGTAGATACTTCGGGTATCATGTTTAATCCCGATTCGCCAAGCAGCGTGGAAAAGCATAAAAAATTGCTTGCGGTTGCCGACTTATTCTTGTTGGATATTAAGCATATTGACGATGACGCTTGTCAAAAACTGACGGGGCATAGCAATAAAAACACCCTTGCGTTTGCGCGGTTTTTAAGTGATAACAACAAGCCCATGTGGATTAGGCAAGTGCTTGTACCTTCCATCACGGACGGGGAAGACAGCTTACAGCGCACGCGCGCGTTTATCGATACCCTGCAAACGGTGGAAAAGGTCGAGGTTTTGCCCTACCATACGATGGGCGAAGTCAAGTACGAAAAGCTCGGCATACCCTATCCCTTGCAAGGCGTGCAAGCGCCCACGAAAGAGCGGGTAATGAACGCCAAGAGAATTTTGAGAGATTGATATGAACGAAAAGGACTACAAAGAACATTTAAAAGGGCTTTGCTGTGTGGAAGTGAGCGGAGAATCCTGCGCAAACTGTTTGACGCTGATGCCCATTTTGCAGGAAATTTGCGCTTCGCGCGGGGACGTACGGCTTGTACACGTGGAAGCGGATTATTCCACTTTGCCCTTGATGGAAGCGTGGGAAGTGGAAAAAGTACCTACCATTCTCTTGGTGGAAGACGGTGAAATTTTCGCGCGGTGTTCAGGGTTTCAGCCCGAAGAAATTTTGGAGCTTTGGATAGACGCCAAAATTGCGGAAAGAAAATCGAAATAAATTCGAAAAAAACAGGTCGCAGACTTGCGTTTCAACGCGGGGGAGATTTGTTTATATATAATAAAGATAAAAATATTATTAACAGGAGCTATTGATATGATGCAATACAAAGGTTGGGAAGGATTTGTTCCCGGTAAATGGTGCAGCGACGAAGTAGACGTGCGTGATTTCATTCAGCACAACTATACTCCCTATGAGGGCGACGCAAGTTTCCTTGCGCCTGCTACGGAGGCAACGAAAAAGCTTTGGGATATCGTATGCGATCTTTCGAAAAAAGAACGTGATGCAGGCGGTGTTCTCAATGCGGATACGAAGATTGTTTCTACGTTGACTTCGCACGGTGCAGGCTATCTTGATAAAGATCTTGAAACGATTGTTGGTCTTCAAACGGACGAACCTTTCAAGCGTTCTTTGCAACCCTTCGGCGGTATCCGTATGTCGGAAGGCGCGTTGGAAATGTATGGGTATCAGCTTGATCCCAGCGTAAAGGAAATTTTCACGAAGTATCGTAAAACGCACAATGAAGGCGTATTCGATGCATACACCCCTGAAATGAGAGCGGCTCGTTCCGCACACATTTTGACTGGTTTGCCCGACGCTTACGGCCGTGGCAGAATCATCGGCGACTACCGTCGTGTAGCTCTTTACGGTGTGGATTACCTCATTCGTAAAAAGGAAGAAGACAAGCTTGCGATCAACGGCGATATGACTCCCGACAAGGTTAGAGATCGCGAAGAAATCGCTGATCAAGTAAAGGCGCTCAAAGCGTTGAAGGAAATGGCGGCTATCTATGGTTGCGATATTTCCAAGCCTGCTGAAACCGCACAACAAGCGATCCAAGCGTTGTACTTTGGTTACCTTGCGGCTGTTAAAGATCAAAACGGCGCGGCAATGTCCATCGGTAGAAACTCTACCTTCCTTGATATTTATATCGAACGCGACCTTGCGAAAGGGCTTATTACCGAAACGCAAGCGCAAGAATTTATCGACCATTTCATCATGAAGCTTCGTGTCGTGAAGTTCATGAGAACGAAAGAATACAACGAATTGTTCTCGGGCGACCCCACTTGGGTAACCGAATCGATCGGCGGTATGGGCGTAGACGGAAGATCCCTTGTTACCAAGACGGCGTTCCGTATTCTTCATACCCTTGACAACCTCGGTCCTGCACCCGAACCCAACCTTACGATTCTTTGGTCGAAGAGATTGCCCGTAAACTTCAAGAGATACTGTGCGGACATCTCCATTCGTACCTCCTCCATTCAGTACGAAAGCGACGAATTGATGCGTCCTGAAATGGGCGACGACTACGCGATCGCTTGCTGCGTAAGCTGTATGAAAGTCGGTAAAGATATGCAGTTCTTCGGCGCAAGAGCAAACCTTGCAAAGTGCTTGCTGTACGCAATCAACGGCGGTAAGGACGAACTTATGAAGGACAAGAAGACGGGCAAACCTATGCAAGTTTCCCCCGAATTTGCCGCTATTACGAGCAACGACGCGCTTGATTTCGACGAAGTAGTTGCGAAATTTGACAACATGATGACGTGGCTTGCGGATCTCTACGTAAATACGTTGAACCTTATCCACTACATGCACGATAAGTACAGCTACGAAGCGCTTGAAATGGCATTGCACGATACGAAAGTTCGCCGTTTCTTTGCTACGGGTATCGCAGGTCTTTCCTGCGCGGCTGACTCCTTGTCGGCAATCAAGTACGCAAAGGTTTACCCCGTTCGTAACGAAGACGGTATCGTTGTAGATTACCGCATTGAAGGGGAATATCCCAAGTACGGCAACAACGACGACCGCGCAGACGAACTTGCAGTATGGTTGTTGAAGACGTTCATGAAGAAGGTTAAGAGCCATTACACCTATCGCGACAGCGTTCCCACGACGTCCATTTTGACGATTACGTCCAACGTTGTTTATGGTAAGAAGACGGGTACGACGCCCGACGGTAGAAAGGGCGGTACGCCTCTTGCTCCCGGTGCGAACCCCATGCACGGCAGAGATTGCAACGGCGCGCTCGCTTCGTTGGAATCGGTTGCAAAACTTCCTTATGAATATTCGAGAGACGGTATTTCGAACACCTTCTCGATCACCCCGAACTCTTTGGGTAAAGAAGACTAATTTAAAAAAATCCGCTGCGTTTGAAGCGATTTAAGCGCGGCGGTGCATAAAATAAAAAAAGGAGATATGATTATGTCGAACAGAGTAGATAATTTAGTGAACATGTTAGACGGTTACGTTAGCGACGGCGGTTATCACCTTAACGTAAACGTATTCAACCGCGATACTCTTTTGGATGCGCAAGCGCACCCTGAAAAGTATCCTCAGCTTACCATTCGCGTTTCCGGTTATGCTGTAAATTTCATTAAGCTTACCAAGGAACAGCAGGATGACGTTATCTCCAGAACCATTCACGAATCGATGTAAGCGTTCGGAGAACAAATTTAGGTGAAAACCATGGAAAGCCGCTGCCCGATATTCAGGCGGCGGCTTTTATCATAGTAGGAGTTTTTATGAAAAAAAGCTTGGCTAAAAAGATATTTGCGCCGTTCGCGTTGCTACTTGTTTTGGCGGTTTCCGCCTGTCAAATTTCTACCGAGAATAGCAGCTCAAACGATAATTCGACGGGGGCAGGTACGAGTTCACCCCATTCTTCAAGCTGTTTAAAAGACAGCGAACAGAATAGCGAAAGTAGCGGCAACAGCGGAAATAGCGAAAGCAGCGAACTGCCTTCGCAATCGTCTGCGGAACAAGAAATTGTTACCGATGCGCTCAGTATTCATTTCCCGTTTGTTGGAAATAAGAGCTCAGGAGATTGCACTTTGATTAAGGTGGGCAATACGGAAGTATTGATTGACGCAGGCTCGACCAAAGGTTCGGCGGCGACAATCGTTCCTTACATACAGGAATTTTGCACGGACGGGATTTTAGAATACGTCATTGCAACGCATGCACACGAAGACCATATTGCCGCCTTTGTTGGTTCATCAACGTCTAAGGGAATTTTTGAAAGCTTTGTTTGCGAAACGATTATTGATTTTCCAAAGACGAAAGCAACTTCGCAAATTTATAATAATTACGTTACCTATCGTAATAACGAGGTTGCGTCGGGGGCAACGCATTATACCGCGCTTGAATGTTGGAATAATGAAAACGGAGCGCAAAAAAGTTATACCCTTGGCGAAAACGTAACAATGAATATTTTATATCAAAAATATTATGAAGAGTCTACTTCTAACGAGAATAATAATTCCGTTTGCGTTATGGTATCGCAGGAAGATAAACACTTTTTATTTACGGGTGATTTGGAACACAGCGGCGAAAAATCCTTGATAGAGAGCAATAATTTGCCGAAATGTGCACTATATAAAGCTGGGCACCATGGCAGCAATACGGCAAGCAGCAGTGAATTGCTTTCCGTGATTCAACCTGAAAGAGTAGTTGCTTGTTGCTGTTGCGGTGATACGTATAAATTCCCGCATCAAGAATTTCTCGATAATATTGCGCCCTATACGGATAAGCTTTATATCCAAGCAATGGTCAGCGGAAGCACGTACAAGCTTCTAAACGGAAACATTGTTCTTTCTTCCGACGGAAAGGAAGTAACGGTGAATTGCTCCAACAATAATACTTTGTTTAAAGATACCGACTGGTTCAAGCAAAACCGAACGTTGCCGCAGGCTTGGCAAAGCTAAAATGGGGCTACCATGTATGCGTTGAATATAAAAAGGAGAGAATATGCGATTTGAACGAACGGCGCTTTTGATAGGCGAAGAAAACGTAGAAAAACTAAAAAAAGCGCACGTTGCGGTATTTGGAATCGGCGGGGTAGGCGGTTACGTTGTGGAAGCGCTTTGCCGTAGCGGCGTGGGCACGCTTACGCTAATTGATAAGGATACCGTCAGCGAATCGAATATCAACCGTCAAATTATCGCGCTTTCGTCCACGGTGGGAAGACTTAAAACGGAAGTCGCTGCGGAACGCTCCAAACAAATCAATCCCGATATTTGCGTGCATACGAAGAACGTATTTTATTTGCCTGAAACGGAAAAGGAATTTGATTTTTCTACGTTCGATTACGTAGTGGACGCCATTGATACTGTCAGCGGAAAGCTTTCGATTATTCAGCGTTCAACGGAAGTGAAAGTACCCGTCATCTCGTCCATGGGTACGGGGAATAAGCTCGATCCCACCGCATTCAAGGTCGCGGATATTTCCAAAACAAGCGTTTGTCCGCTCGCGCGGGTAATGCGCAGGGAGCTAAAAAAACGCGGAATCGAACGGGTAAAGGTCGTCTATTCGGAAGAAGAACCAAAGGACAGTAAAGCGGTAGATGAGAAAAGCGGAAAAACAATCCCTGCGAGTATCGCGTTTGTCCCGTCGGTGGCAGGACTGATTATTGCAGGCGAGGTCATCAAGGATTTAATAAAATAAGGAAAAAAAGCCGTTGCGTTGAAATGAACCCCAAAAGTTGGACAAAAAAATAATTAAATTATTTGTGAATGAGTCCTATATTGAATGGGACTCATTCCTTTTAGTTTACGTGAAATTCTTTCGTTGTTGTAATAATAAATATATTCATGCAATTTTTCAATGAAAGCATCAACGCTTTCAAATTTTTCCCCATAAAACATTTCTACTTTTAGTCTTCCAAAGAAATTTTCCATAACACTATTATCCATACAATTTCCTTTTCTAGACATACTAGGTTTTATATTATGACTCTTAAGAAGGTTTTGATAGTCTCTATGTTGATATTGCCAGCCTTGGTCTGAATGCATTAGAGGGGTTGCATTTTCGGGAAGTTTGGTAAATAAGCATTCCAGCATTTCCTGGATCTGTTTCATATTAGGGCTTAATGAAATGGAATAGGATACAATCTCTCTGTTATATAAATCAAGTGTAGGAGATAAATATACTTTCTCTCCGCAAACATTAAATTGGGTTATGTCGGTGGTTAATTTTTCAAAAGGTTTATTTGACGTAAAATCTCTTTGTAAGAGATTTTCTGCTATTTTACCTATTTCGCCTTTGTAAGAGTGATACTTACCATTTTTGCACTGTTTTCCTTTTAAATTAAGGCTTTTCATTAGTTTTAACACTGTTTTATGATTGATGATATAGCCTAGTGCTCTCAGTTCATCGGTTATTCTACGATAGCCATATCGATGTTGGTGATGGTTGAACAACTCTATAATTTCCTCTTTTTCTATTGCGTATTTATCTATCTTTCTTTTCTTTGTATGATAATAATATGTGCTACGCTTGACCCTAGAGATTTTCAACAAAATTTCCAGCGGAAATTTATGCCTTAATTGGGTAACTATTTCTGCTTTTTGCTTTTCTTTTGCTCCTCCGCTACAATTAAGGCCCTTAATTTTTTTATGTATTCTATTTCCGCACGCAGATATTCAACCTCTTTTTTTAAACGTTGGTTCTCTGAAATTATATCATCTTCACTAGGTTTGTTTAATGGATGCTTTTTAGGTCTACCTCTTTTTTTGGTGTCACTCACTATTTGATTGCCGCCGCGCCTTTCTATGTAAAAGCCAGCTTCTCCTTTTTCTAGATATATACGTTCCCATCTTCGAGCGAGTTCTTTTCCTTGGCAAACATTATTGCCTAACTTATACTTGCGAGCAGTCTCTCTATACCCTAAATGGTTACTATACATATCCAGTATAACAGACATTTTAAATTTTGGCGAGTATTTCCTATTTGATTTTTTATTTTTATCCATAAAATATGCACCTCCAATGTTTTGTCTAAACTTTGGGGTGCACATCAGCGTAAAGATTTACGCAACGGCTTTTTTATATACTTTTTAGTTTAATTTTTAGGCGTTATCGGTTGATAACCGTAAGGGATAAAGGAAGCATTGTCAAAGGGGCTCGTGATATTTGCCGCAGACAGCGAAAGCAAAAAGTTAGACGGCTCTGCTTCTTCCACAAGATAGATATAGCTTGTAAGGGCGTCTTCCTTATTTATAATAGCCTTTTGATACAAATTGATGGACGCTAAGCCCGAAACAGCGTAACTGATATAATAAACGGGGTTTGCGACTACGACCTGTTTCCAATATCCTTGCAAATCTAATATTTTGCTCAATTTCTCAATGCCGCCGTACTCTTGACAAACTTCTTCAAAAATCTTGTCGAAATCGGGGATGACGTTTTCCGTTTGCGGATCACTTGTCAAAAGCTCCGCCTGACGGGTGTATACGGTATATTCAAAATCGTCCACAAGGGTAGAAGTTACGATATTTGCCAAAGCGGTGTACGTTTGCATGGCGGTTAATGCGCGCGCCGTTTGTTTGGGTAAACGATTTTGCAAATAACCGATAAAGAACCACTCGTTGCTTTGCGATTGCGTTTCCGCAAGGTCAAAAGACTGCTCCGCTAAATCTTGGTGCAGGGCGGCGTAATAATGCCCCAACTCATGCACAACCGAAAGCCCCGTTTGATACCCCGGCCCAAAATAACAAAAGGGAGTGCCGTATTCGGGCAAGTAGGTGCAAAATGCGCCCTCAAACGCGCTGGAAGAAGTGGCAAAGAGTACCGCTTTTGAATCAAGTGCGTCGCTGAACGCATGCTTCATGGGATCGGGGGAATTTTCAATGTATTCCGCAAGGTAATCTTGCGCCAAGTTCTTATAATTTTTTGAAAAGAAGTCGTTGCAAAATTGCAAATCATTCATAGAAAGTTCGCTTTGTGCTGTATAGAAATCCTTTTGCGATTCAAACAGTGCAGGGACGAGATACTCGGCTACGTTATTGCGGAAATTTTCGGTTTGTTGCAAGTCGTAATCCCGTCTATACACGTTATCATGCGCGTATTCGTAATAATTTGGATACCCGTACTCCTTAGCGATCGCGTTATTGACGGAAATGACTTTCGTATACAGTCCGTCGATTTTTTCTTCCAACTGCCGCTTTGAAAGCTCGTAATATTCGTCGATTAGGGTGCGGCTGGATTCGTTCAAGCGTTTGAGTTCTTCAAAATCCGCAAGCATAAATCGAATATCTTCTTCCGACCAATCAGAGAAAAATTCGTCGCGATAGGGGGAATCGGAGCGGTATATTTCCTGCACAGCAAGTAAATATTCGCTGTGGAGAGTGGAATAGGCGTTGGAAGCGTAGGCGTTATTGCTTTTGGCAACCGAGCTGTTCATATTTGCATAATAAGAAATGGTCGCGACGCGTTCCTGCGTTTCCACGTGTTCAAGCAAGCGCGCGTATTCTTCCCAAAGCCGTTCGATTTTGCGCGGATTATATCCTTCCAAAGTCGCTTTTTTACATTCTTCGAGTTTACTGCGTACCTGTTTCACGTCCACGGGCGAAAGGGTAAACGATAGAAAGGGATTCGGTTCTTTTTTGGATTTATCGGTCGGGATATTACAGCTTGGCAACAAAAAAATGGTCAAGCAAACGGACAAAACCGCCGATAGGATTTTTATACTTTTTTTCATGATTCCATCTCTTATACTTTTTTGATGTCGTAGGGAGTGCTTTGATATACGAAATAATTCAGCCAATTTGAAAAGAGCAAATGCGCATGTCCGCGCCAAGTTACGACGGGTGGCTTTGTTTCATCGTCGTTTAAGAAATAACGCACGGGCTTTTTAATGGGCTTGCCTTGGGAAAGGTCGCGAAGGTACTCGTTTTTTAAAGTATCGGCGTCATATTCCGAATGGCCTGTGATAAAGATTTGTCTGCCGTTTTTCGTAGAGATCGCATACACGCCCGTTTCCGCGGACGAAGCCAAGATTTTGAGTTCCTGCACCCTTTCAATATCTTCGCGAAGAACGGTGGTGTGTCTGGATTGCGGTACGTTGAAAATATCGTCGAAGCCGCGGAATAAAATAGAGTTTTTATATTCTACCATATGCGGAAAAATGCCAAATAATTTTTCGGGTACGGAACGCTTTTGGATTCCGTAATGGTAATAAAGCCCTGCTTGCGCCCCCCAACACACGTAAAAAGTGCTATGGACGTGCGTTTTGCTCCATTCCATAATTTGCGTCAGTTCTTCCCAATATTCCACTTCTTCAAAGGGAAGATGCTCTACGGGCGCGCCCGTAATAATCATACCGTCGAAGTTTTGATCTTTCACGTCGTCAAAGGTTTTATAGAACGCCAAAAGGTGTTCTTCCGCAACGTTTTTCGATTGATGGGATTTCGTATGGATTAGCTCCATTTCCACCTGCAAGGGGGAGTTCCCCAATAACCTGGAAAACTGCGTTTCGGTTTCTATTTTTTTCGGCATCAGGTTCAAGAGTAAAATTTTCAAAGGACGGATATCCTGCGTCGTCGCACGCTGCTCCGTCATAACGAAAATGTTTTCACTCTCCAACGTTTTTACCGCGGGTAAGTTGTTTGGAATTTTAATAGGCATAATGTTTTTCTCTCATTAAATCAATCTTGTGTCTATGGAAAACGGCAAGCTGTAAACGTTGGCTTATAAGCTGTTCAAAGCTTGTTGAATATCTTCAATAAGATCCTCGTAATGCTCCAAGCCGCAGGATAAGCGCACCAAATCCCCCGGTACGCCCGCCGCGATCAATTCTTCTTCGTTCATTTGACGGTGGGTGGCGCTTGCGGGGTGTAAACAGCAGCTTCGCGCGTCGGCAACGTGTGTTTCAATCGCGATAATCTTCAAGGCTTTCATGAACCTTTCCGCCGCCGCTCTGCCCCCTTTTATACCGAAGCTGACTACGCCGCATGTGCCGTTCGGCATATATTTTTGCTGTAAGGGGTAATAGGGGTTGGACGGTAAATCGGGATAATTCACCCAACCGATTTGTTCGTTGCTTTCAAGGAATTGCGCTACTTTTTGCGCGTTCAAGCAATGACGGGGCATACGCACGTGCAAGCTTTCTAAACCCAAATTGAGATAGAACGCGCTCTGCGGAGATTGCGTACAGCCAAAATCGCGCATAAGTTGCGCCGTTGCTTTGGTGATAAACGCGCCGTCCAGCCCGAATTTTTCCGCATAAGTGATGCCGTGATAGCTCTCGTCGGGGGTGCAAAGACCGGGAAATTTCTCCGCGTTTGCCCACCAATCGAATTTCCCTGAATCGACGATACAGCCGCCGACCGCTACGCCGTGCCCGTCCATATATTTCGTAGTGGAATGGGTAACGATATCCGCACCGAATTCAAAAGGACGGCAATTCACGGGGGTAGCAAACGTGTTATCCACGATCAAGGGGACGCCGTGTTTATGCGCCGCCGCCGCAAATTTTTCAATATCTAACACGGTCAGCGCAGGATTTGCAATCGTTTCTCCAAAGACCGCTTTCGTGTTCGGACGAAAGGCTTTTTCCAGTTCTTCTTCCGTGCAATCGGGGGAAACGAAAGTGAAATCAATCCCCATTTTTTTCATGGTAACGGAGAACAGATTAAACGTGCCCCCGTAAATGGACGAGGAGGAAATGACGTGGTCGCCGCAGTTTGCGATATTGAAAATGGCAAAAAAGTTCGCCGCCTGCCCAGAGGAGAGTAGCATTGCCGCGCTGCCCCCTTCCAATTCGCAAATTTTTGCCGCTACGGTATCGCAGGTAGGGTTTTGGAGTCGGGAATAGAAATAGCCGCTCGCTTCCAAATCAAAAAGCTTGCCCATATCCTCGCTTGTCGCGTATTTAAACGTAGTGCTTTGCACGATGGGGACTTGACGGGGTTCTCCGTTGCCGGGCGTATAGCCGCCCTGCACGCATGTGGTTTCGATTTTTAAAGGTTGCTTTTTCATGTTCGCACACTCCTTTGCGCAGACCGCGCAGTTTTTAATAAATGCGAGTTATACGTAGAAAGTATAGCATAAGAGCGCGTTTTTCGTCAAGTATTTTTGACTTTTTTAAGCAAGACCGCGGATAAAAATCGGGCGGCGGCGCACAATAGATTATATGAATAAAGAGAAACGGAGTGTTGGAAAAATTTGTCGTGCGTTCGCGGCGGTTGCCGCTTGCGGTGTCTGCGTCTTTACGCAAGCCTGTGCCGCTCGGGTAAACGACGGAGCGTTTCTTGATGACGTAATCACGCGTGAAAATTTCGACTCCGTTTACGGAAAGATAGGCAGACGGGTGCAAATTAGCGACGTTTGGGAGGATGAAAAGGGGCTTGCGCACGTGCAAGTGGACGGGACTGATTACGAGTTGGGCATGGATTTTTTATCCATGGCAATGGTCTACAACGCAAAGCCGTCGGGGAAGTTCTTGACGGCGACCGACGCGTATAACGAGTGGTGGCGGCTATATATGCAGCGTTGGAATTACCTTGTTCCCGAAGTGCCTCTTTATTCCAATCAATATTACGACGTATATAACGGCAAGATTGAAAAGCTGGAAACAAGCCCTTACTGGGGTGTGGAAGACGCAATCGTCGGCGCGAGAGTCCTTTCGGGGGATAATTCGGTCATTTTGGGGAGTAATACCGACTTGACGGGGCTATTTAGAAACGCCGCGTTTGGGAAGTCGGTGGCAGGTGCGGCTGACTTAGATATAGAGCGTTTGACAAGCGGCTATTCGACCGTCATTACGGACATGGGTGGCTCGTTTGCATGGGCGGATACGCAAATTTTACGAAAACACGAAGATGAAATGAACGGGGACGGAACGCGTACGTTTACGCTGACGATAGCGGACGGGCTTGTTTTTTCTGACGGAACGCCCATTAAGGCGGAAAATTATATTGCCGCGCTACTTGCAGGCAGTACCCCCATCATGCGCGAAGCGGGCGGAAGCGACGCGGCAGGGCTTACCGTAGTAGGCTATGACGAGTTTAAAAGCTACGACGGGACGGGGGAAGAAATTCCTTTTTCGGGGGTGCGTTTGCTTGACGAATATACCTTTTCCGTTACGGTAAAAGAGGAATATGCCGATTATTATTACGCCATGCAATACAGTGCGTTTACGCCCGTACCAACGGAGTTGTATTTGGGGGATTATCACATTGTAGACGGCGGAAAGGGTGCGTATATCGAACGGGATTTTTATAAAAAGACGGTCAAAAACGGTGCGGAACGCTACGTGATGTCGGACGTGATCGAGCGGAACATGAACGAGCTTTCCGCGCAAGTATTTCCCTATTCGGGGCCGTATATCGTCGAATCGTTCGACCGCGGCACAAGGGTGGCTACGTTAAAACGGAATCCGCTATATAAAGGGGATATTCGCGGCAAAGCGCAAATCGAGCGAATTTCTTACGTGAAAATCGTAACCGAAACCCAACTGGATCAGCTTAAAAAGGGCAGGGTAGACGTCTTATCCTCGGTAACGGGGGGCGAAGAAACGAAAGCGGCGCTCAGCGTTGTGGACGGAGTGCGTTTTAAAGAAACCCATTACGATCGCGCGGGTTATGGCAAGCTTGCGTTTCGTTGCGATTTCTCTCCGACGCAGTTTACCGAAGTCCGTCGGGCAATCATGCGCACTATCGACCGCAACGAGTTCGCGCAAACGTTTACGGGCGGCTACGGCAGCGTTGTGGACGCGCCCTATTACGTGGGTTCGGACGCTTACCTTGCGGTCAAGGATAGAATGAAGCTGAACCGTTATACGGTCAATATCGGAAAGGCAAAGGAAGAACTTGAAAAGGGCGGTTGGATTTACGATTCCAAGGGGAATTTGTACGACGAACAGGACGAACGTCGGGGGGCGGTGCGGTATAAGAAATTGCAAGGCTATGAAAAAAGCTTTGAAAATCTTGGCTATGCGTCTACCGATAACAAGTATCGAACGGTAAAAATCGACGGAGAGTATTATATGCCGCTTGCGATTAACTGGATCGGAACGCAGCCCAACCCTGTAACCGAACAGCTGATTACCGCTTGGCAAAACAATCCCAACGCAGGCAAAAAGATCGGCATGTATATCACCTACACCGCCTCGGATATGACGTCCGCGCTCTATGGAGAATACAGTCAAATGCCTGCCTACGGTTTCCGCCGAGCGAGATACGGCGCGGTCAATTTTGCGACGGGCTTTACCGACGCGGCGTACGACCAGTCTTTCGCGTGGACGATCGATCCGATAATGTATAGTAATTATAGTACCAATTATTTACTCGATTCCGCGGATTTTTTAAAACCGTGATTCTGCTTCGTAATACTGCGTTGCGCTGTGTTTTTCTCGCTCGCGTACGCCAAGTACGCTCCCGTCGAAAATACGCGCGCGCCTTGTCTTACTCGCAGCCTGCACGGTTTTATAGGACAAGGAATTCTACTTCGTAATACTGCGTTGCGCTGTGTTTTTCTCGCTCGCGCATGACTTAAAAACGCAAAATTGCTCTGCTTAATCATCAAATCAATACCGAATTTCAAGGAGTTATCTTATGGGTAGATATTTATTAAAGCGGCTTGGATACGTAGCGCTCATGCTCGTTTTGCTGTCGCTGATCATATTTTTCGTATACAACTTAATGCCCGTAGATAAGGCGGCGGATATGGCTATGCAAGAAATTTCCGCCAACAAAAACCTTATATATGCCGAGCGGTATTTGTTTTGGAAACGGCGTTTAGGGTTAGACGGGGGGCTTTTAAAACGGTACTTGCGTTGGGTAGGGGTAGCGCCCTATTACGACGGAAGCTTTCAGGGCTTACTGCAAGGAAATTTCGGGCAGTCGGTAACGTACGGAAAACCCGTCGTCGAAGTGGTCAAAGAACCGCTCAAAAACACCCTGTTTCTCAATTTATTTGCTACGGCAATATCGCTAGGGATTACCATACCGCTCGGTATTTTTTGCGGCGCAAACAAGGGTAGTAAAAGGGATTTGGCGGTACAGGTAGGTACGATTATCGGTTACAGTCTGCCCGTGTTTATCGTAGCGATTTTATTTATCCGTTTTTTATCGGTAGATCTAAATCTGTTTCCCGTTTCGGGTATGAATTCGGTGGGGAAAAATTATACGGGCATACGCGCGTTTTTGGATAAATTGTACCATTTTGCCCTGCCGATTATCGTAACCGCCTTTTGTTCGCTTGGGGGAATGACGAGATACGTTCGCGCCGCTATGGTAGACGCACTTTCGCTCGATTGCGTGCGGACGGCGCGCGCTAAGGGGCTTAAAAAACGCTTGGTTGTATATTCCCACGCATGGCGAAACGCGTTGATTCCCGTGATACCGCTTGTAATCAGTTGGCTCGTCAGTGTTTTTTCGGGGTCAATCATGATAGAAAATATTTTCGGGATCAACGGGATAGGAAAGGTGTATTTTGACGCGCTCACGTCGGGGGATAACGAAATTGTCTTGATTATGCAGTTATTTTATATCCTGCTTGCGTTACTTGGGAATTTGCTTGTAGACGTTGCTTACGGCGTAGCCGATCCGCGTGTACGAATACAAAAATGAGGGAAGTATGAAAAGAATCGGGGAGTTCTTCAAAAAAATATTCGAGCGTACCAGGTATGCGTTGAAACGTGTTTTCGGTTGGATAAAGCGTAGTTTTTTAGGACTGCAATCGGATAAAAAACAGCGGGAAGACGCGCCGTGGAGATTGCGCTTTCGTGCCTTTTTTGCGAAAAAGACTTCCGTTGTTGCTCTGGTTTCGTTGCTGCTTTTGATTGCGTTTGTATTTATTGCGCCGCTCGTTACGCCGATGGAAGAAAATTATACCGATCCGTTGCAACAAAACGTAGCACCGTCCTATTCTATGCGCTCCGTGCCGACAAAATTGAAAAAGAAAGTGCGAAGCATTAACGGCTTTTCCGATTTCACGGTCGGGTTGTCTACGGACGGAAAAATTTACGTTTGGGGGAATACGGAAAATCGTGTTTTAAAAATCGACATGAAGAAGTTGCCTACGCGGTTACGCACGGAAAAAACGGCGTTTTTGGCGGCTGGAAAGGATCATGCGATTGCGGTAACGACGGGCGGCGAAGTGATCGGTTGGGGAGATAAAAGCTGCGGACAGTACGGCGGAGAACAGGTACTAAACGCCATTCCCATGCCGACCGAGCTTATAGGCGGCGTGGACGCGGCAAGTGTGAAACAGCTTGTTTGCGGCTATCAAACGAGCGCGCTGATTATGCAGGACGGCAGGGGGTATTTTTGGGGAAACACCAACACCGCAAGGAATTTATCCCGTTTCCAAAGCCTGACGGACGTAGAACAAGCGGCTTTTACAAATTCCGCCGCCGTAGCCCTGCGAAAAAACGGAGAGCTGTTCCTTGGCGGCGAAGAGCTTTTTACCTTTGCGGTTTCTTCTATCAACGGCGAGATTGATGATTTCAACTCGTACATGGTAGGCAGAAAAGCGGTAGAAATTGCGACGACAAACAAATGTCTTGCCCTGCTGACGACGGACGGAGAACTGATCGTTGCAGGGATCTTTGAAAACGGCGAAGACGTTTTACCGACTTTGCGTGCGGGGGAAAGGTTTGTCGCTCTTGACGGCGGAACGCGGCATTTTATCGGGGTTACCGATCAAGGGCGAGTGTACGGCTGGGGGCATAATGCTTACGGACAATGCAATCTTAACGTGCGAGGCGCGGATAAAGTATTCGCAGGGGCGTTGCAGTCGTACGCAGTCGGGGGAGAAAAACTCTTGAAAAGTGCAGGATTAAAGGGATATTTGATGGGCACGGACGGACGCGGCCGCGACGTGTTCACAAGGATTGCGCACGGTGGAAAGACGACGGTAACGGTTGGCGGCGTAGCGGTGCTCGTTTCTACGGTGATTGCGGTGATTGTCGGGTCTTTGGCAGGGTATTTCGGCGGTGCGGTCGATACGTTTTTGATGCGTATTACGGAAATTTTTTCTTCCGTACCCTTTTTGCCGTTTGCCATGCTCCTATCACAAATTATCAAAAATTATAATTTTTCGGAAACGGCACGTATTGTCATTATCATGTTCATTTTGGGAATTTTGTCTTGGCCGTCTTTGGCAAGAATGATCCGCGGTCAGGTGCTGGTGGAACGTGAAAAGGAATTCGTTTTGGCGGCGAAAGCCATCGGCGCAAAGGAAGGCAGGATTGCCTTTCGGCACATTTTACCCAACGTTCTTTCGGTTATTTTGGTGAGCACGACGCTCAATTTCGCGAGTTGTCTTTTGACGGAATCTTCCCTTTCCTATTTAGGCTTTGGCGTACAGCCGCCCCGACCGACTTGGGGAAATATGCTAACGGGCAGCAATAACGGCACGATCATACGCAGTTATTGGTGGCAATGGCTCTTTCCCGCGCTATTTTTATCGATTGCGGTCGTTTGTATCAACGTCGTAGGGGACGGCTTGCGCGACGCGTTCGATCCCAAGAGCGATACGGAGAAATGAGGTGGCTATGAAACTGCTGGAAGTAAAAGATTTGCGCACGGTTTTCAACACCCGTAAGGGTAGCTTTTATGCCGCGGACGGGATTTCCTACGTCGTAGAAGAAGGAAAAACGTTGGGGCTTGTTGGGGAGTCCGGCTCGGGAAAAAGCGTATCTTCCATGAGCGTATTGCGCTTGTTGGATAAAAACGGACGGATTGAAAGCGGAGAAATACTATTTTACGACGGGGACAAAGTAACCGATTTGGCAAAGCTTACGGAAGAAGAAATGCGCCTTGTTCGCGGCAACAAAATCTCCGTTATCTTTCAAGAGCCGATGACGGCGCTCAACCCTGTATTCACCATAGGCAGACAGCTCAAAGAGCCCTTTTTGATTCATCGGAAAATGTCAAAAAAGGAAGTGGAACAAGAAGCCTTGAAACTGCTCTCGCTCGTGCGTATTCCAAATCCCGAACGGGTCTTTTCCGCCTATCCGCACCAGCTTTCGGGGGGGATGCGTCAAAGGGTAATGATTGCGATGGCGCTTGCTTGCAATCCAAAGTTGTTGATTGCGGACGAGCCGACTACGGCGCTCGACGTTACCATACAAGCGGAAATTTTACGGCTGATGAAAAGTCTGCAAAAAGAGCAAGGCATGGCGATTATGTTCATCACGCACGACTTGGGAGTCATTCGTGAAATGGCGGATGAAGTGGCGGTCATTTACGCGGGAAGAGTGGTGGAATTTTGCCCTGCCGAGCGGATTTTTCAAAAGGACGGAATGGGACATCCGTACACCGAGGGCTTGCTTGCGTCCTTGCCAAAAAATTACAAAACGGCGTGGGCAGGTATGCGACGACTGGAAACAATACCCGGTTCTCCACCTACGCCGACGGAGAAAATAACAGGCTGTAAATTCGCGCCGAGATGTCGTTATAGAACGGAAAAATGCACGCAAGCCGAACCGCCTATGTTTCTTGTGGATGAGCGGCAAAGCGTGCGTTGTTATTACCCTGATAAGGAGAAAAGAAAGCATGGAAACTATGCCGACAATGCTGACGGTCAAAGACCTTAAAAAATATTTTCCGCTATCAAAAACTCGACTTTTTCAGCGTGAACGCCCTGTATTAAAAGCGGTGGACGGGGTGTCGTTGGAGATTAAAAAAGGGGAAGTATACGGCTTGGTCGGGGAAAGCGGTTGCGGAAAATCGACGTTTGGCAGAACGCTGCTTGGGCTGTATCCGCCGACTTCTGGGGAAGTGTTTTATCGGGATAAAGACGGGAAAGAACACTCCTTGACGGCTTGTAAAAGGGAAGAACTCCGTCTGCTTAGAAAGGAGCTGCAAATCGTCTTTCAAGACCCGTATTCTTCTTTAAATCCGCGCATGACGGCAGGGCAAATTATCGGGGAAGGAGTGCAAATTCACGGCTTTTTTGCCCCCCGTAGTAGGGCTTTACAGGAATACGTTGCGGAAATAGCGAACGCCTGCGGTTTGCAGACGTATATGCTGCAAAAATATCCCCATCAGTTTTCAGGCGGGCAAAGACAGCGGCTTTCGATTGCGCGCGCGTTGGCGTTAAAACCGCGCTTTGTCGTTTGCGACGAGTGCGTTTCCGCACTTGACGTATCCGTGCAATCGCAGATACTCAATTTGCTATCCGATTTAAAGGAAAAGGAAGGCTTGACTTATCTGTTCATTTCCCATGATTTATCGGTGGTAAGGTATCTATCCGACCGTATAGCGGTGATGTATTTAGGACAGCTTATGGAATGGGGGAGCGCGGAAGACGTTTTTAATACGCCTGCGCATCCGTATACGGTAACCCTGCTTGCCGCCGTGCCGGGCGGAAAGGGATTTATGGATAACGGAGCGTTTTCCATGGAAGAAAAGCGGGAAAAACCGCAGGGCGGCTGTCCGTTTTATCAGCGTTGTTATATGGCAAAAAATATCTGTCAACGCACACCTGCCCCCATCAAAGAGATTTCAAAAGGACATTTTTGCGCCTGTCATTTCGTATAAAATCAATGCCGAAAACGTTAAAACATTTTCGGCGTTTTTTATTTTTCATTTAAAAGGAGTATGAAAAAAGAATGAAAATATATAAAAAATCCACGGAAAAGGGTGTGCGAATGTTGACAAATACATTGAAAATGTATTATAATAAAACGCAAGGAAAAATTCGGCGGGGCGCCGCCTGAAAAGTTTCAAAAAAAATTTTTTATAAAATCGGAGGATTAAAAATCTATCATGGAACCCCTACCCCTATCTATCGTCATAGCGATACTCGTATTGCTTTCCGGATTCTTTTCGGGAACGGAAACGGCATTTTCCTGCGTAAACAAATTGAAATTAAAAACGCTTGTAGCGCAAGGAAAGAAGAACTCGAAAGCGGTTTATGCGTTTGCCGATGAAAAATATGACAAACTCGTTACGGCGATATTGATCGGTAACAATATCGTAAACCTGACTGCTTCGGCGTTGGGTACGATCCTTTTTGCACAGCTACTTGTCGGCACGAATATTAGCCATACGACGGTTTCTACGGCGGTTTTGACGGTTGTCGTGCTCTTATTCGGCGAAATTACGCCCAAATATTTGGCGAGCGTATATCCCGAAAAAATGTGCTTTTTCTTCTATCCGCTCATGCAGCTTTTCTACTGGCTTCTTTTGCCTTTGAGTAAAATTTTCGACGGATACAAGGCGTTGCTTGCAAAAATTTTCAAATTACAAAAAGACGAAACGGTAACGAACGAAGAACTGATGTCCCTCGTAGACGAAGCGGAAGAGGACGGCACGCTGAAAGAAGACGAAAGCGAGCTGGTGCGCTCCGCGCTGGAATTCGACGACTTGAAGGTGGAAGATATACTTGTTCCGCGCGTAGACGTTATTGCGGTTGCGGAAGATTCGACGATGGACGAAATCCGCGAAACGTTTGAAAAGACGGGGTATTCCCGTTTGCCCGTTTATAAAGATACGATCGATAACGTGATCGGGCTTGTGCACGAGCGGGATTTCTTCTCGGGCTATATCAAGGGCGAAAAGGAGATCGGGCATCTTGTTCAGGATATCGTATTCACGACGGAATATACAAGAATTTCCACCCTTTTAAAACAGCTTCAAAAGCAAAAGATACACATGGCGGCGGTTTCGGACGAATACGGCGGCTTGGTGGGGATCGTAACGCTCGAAGACATTTTGGAAGAACTTGTCGGGGAGATTTGGGACGAACACGACGAAGAAGAAGTATTGTACGGTAAAATTTCCGACGACGAATACTGGGTGGACGGCAAATGCGATTTGGAAGAATTTTTCGCGCTCTATGAAATCGAAGACGAAGCGGAGAAATACGACTCGAACACGGTCGGCGGTTGGGCGACGGAAAAATACGGCGGAATCCCGCCCATCGGGGAGATTTTACGCGTAAAGAATTTGGAAATCAAAATCGTCAAAGCGACGAAACAAAAGGTATTAAAAGTGCGTTCCAAGCTCGGGGAAGAATACGTGGAAGACGAAAAAGAGCAGGACTAAAATTTTAAAGGATGGTGTAAATATATGGCTAAAATTTTGGTAACGGGCGGTTGCGGTTATATCGGTTCGCATACCGTTTTGGAACTCTTGAACAAAAATTACGAAGTCGTCGTTGTGGACAATTTCAGCAATTCGAGTTTTGAAAGCTTGCGCAGAGTGCAAGAAATCACGGGCAAGCAAGTGATTTTCTACGAGGCGAACATCAGCGACAGTGAAAAAATGGACGAAATCTTTTCGGCGCATCACTTCGACGCGGTTATCCATTTCGCGGCGTTTAAGGCGGTTGGCGAAAGCTGTAAATTGCCTTTAAAATATTACGAAAACAACATCAGCGGTACGGTTGGACTGTTGAAGATTATGGAAAAGCACAACGTAAAGAAGATCATCTTCTCGTCCTCGGCAACGGTGTACGGCGATCCCGAACGTTTGCCGCTTGACGAAACCTGCCGCCTTTCCACGACGAACCCGTACGGCAGCACCAAGCTCATGATGGAAATGATCATGCAGGACGTCTATAAAGCGGACAACGAATGGAACATCATTTTGCTCCGTTATTTCAACCCCGTCGGCGCGCATGAAAGCGGCAGAATCGGGGAAGATCCCAAGGGTATTCCCAACAACCTGATGCCGTTCGTGGCGCAGGTAGCAAGCGGAAAGCTCTCTTGCATCAACGTCTTTGGCAACGATTACGACACCCCCGACGGTACGGGCGTACGCGATTACATTCACGTAGTCGATCTTGCGCTTGGGCATATTGCGGCGATTGAACGCTGTGAAACGAGCGGCGTACATATTTACAACCTTGGTACGGGACATGGGTACAGCGTACTCGATATGATCCATGCGTTTGAAAAGGCTTGCGGCAAAAAATTGCCCTACAAGATTTGCGAACGCCGTCCCGGGGATATTGCGTCTTGCTATGCCGCACCCGATAAAGCGGAAAAAGAACTTGGCTGGACGGCGAAATTCGGCATTGAAGAAATGTGCGAATCGCAATGGAAGTGGCAGAGCGGTAATCCCAGAGGTTACGAGGCATAACGCCGCATGGTACAACCCGACGAAATTATCCGCTCCAACCGCAAGACGCTTGCGATCTCCGTCGATTCGTTCGGACGGCTGATCGTGCGCGCGCCTAAAAAATGCGGTCAAGAGCGGATTTTTGCTTTTTTGACGGCGAATGAAGCTTGGATTTTGCGCAAGCAAAAACAGGCAAAGGAAAACGCGGTGCAATTACCGCCGAATACGGACGGAGAGCTGGACGGTTATGCCTTTCCGTTGCTTGGGAAAAGCTGTAAAATCCGATTGACGGACAACGCAAATATCACGTTTGACGCTACGGAGCACGCACTTTGTTTGCCCCGAAAAAACGCAAAAAAACGATTGATTCAATGGCTGAAAGAGAACGGAAAACGGATTTTTAGCGAGCAGGCGGCAGTGCTTGCGGAAAAAATGGGCGTTTCCTATCGCTCGCTCGAAGTGGGCTCTGCGCGCGGAAAATGGGGCTCGTGTACCTACGATAACCGTTTGCGATTCACCTTTCGTTTGCTGTACGCGCCGAGAGAATGTATCGAATACGTAATCGTGCACGAGTTGGCGCATATAAAGCATAAAAATCATTCTCCGCGGTTTTGGTCGGAAGTCGAACGCTTTTGCCCTGACTGGAAAGCGCGTAGAAAGGTCTTGAAAACCCACGGCTTGTGGTTGCAAATTTTTTGATTTGCGTTTTGAAATTTAAAAAGAAGCGTAAAAAATAATGAAAGAGAAAATGAAAAAAATAGTATGCGGAACGTTGAGTTTCGTTTTATCGGCAGGGATACTGACGGGGTGTAGTATGTTCGAGCGAGTGGAAGACTCGGAAACGCCCTATTCTCCGATTGAGAGCGTTGTACCCGATCCGACTCCTAACGATCCCGATCCCGAAAAGACGGTAACGGGGGAAGAAATTGATGCGTTGGGGCATAAAATCGTCTATTATTCGGACGGCACTTGGGAAGACCTTGGCAGAGTCGTTGCGCTCGATTATTTCCATAGCTATGAAGAAAAATACGGCTACCGTTTGTTCAAGCAAGAAGAAAACGGCGCGGATCTTTGCGGCTTTTACGAAGCGTTGTATTTGCGCGCGAAGAACTTTACGATTTCAGGCGAAACGCCGAAAAAGGAAGACGGGCATTATGAGGCGGCAACCGTTAGCTACGTCAAGTACGATTTAACTTCCAACGAAGCGTTGAAGGTTTGGAAGACGTTTGCTTATGAAAACCCGGCGTTTTTCTGGATTGACAACACCGTCAGCTATACGGACGAAATGCTTTCCTTGATGGTTACTTCCGATTATGCAAATGGGGAAACCCGCACGGCGTTGCAGGCGGAAATTGAAAGCTTTGCGCTGGAATGCGACGGCTATTTAAACGGAAAAATGAGCGTTTTTGAAAGGGTATTGACGATACACGACTATTTGGCGAGCAAAGTGGAATACGCTTATGAAGACGACGGCGTAACCCCCGAAAACGACGCTTGGGCGCATAATTTGGTAGGGGTAACGCTTGGGAAAGGCGTGTGTGAAACGTACGCGAAAGCATTTGATTATCTTTGTAATTTATTCGACGTAGAGTGTTCCTTTATTGCAGGTATGTCTACGCAAGAAGGCGCAGAAGGCGGACACGCATGGAACATGTTCAAGCTAGACGAAAAGTGGTATCTTGCGGACGTTACTTGGGACGATTTAGCAATGTTTTTAAGCCGTGAATGGTTGGGTATGTTGCCTGCCGACTTTACAAAAACGCATATTGCAGATACGCCCGACAATAAGGGGATAGATTATCAATACCCGTTGCCCACGTTCGCGGAAGAAGAGCTTTGCCCTGTGTTATTCGGGGAAGAAGACGGACAAACGGCGTTGCTTTCTTCGGTGGACGAAGCGTTTAAAAATATGACAAACGATAGGGGCAGATACGAGATCACGCTTTATCCGAACTCCAAAATCACCGAAAAATTCGCGATGGATATATGGCCTGTCGGGGCGTGCGCATACACGAATCCGCCCGCCGTTAAAGCGTTGACGGTCAAGGCGAAAATTCTTTATGCGAACGAAGACAAGACAAGCTATTATCCTGCGGAGCTTACTACGGTAAAGCCGTTTAAGCTTTCTTCGGACGTTACCTTTATTAACGTAGAATTTACGCCGCAGAGCCTGATTAAAAACGGCTACGATATTTTGATAAAAACGGAACGCTAAAAAAGGAAAAAACTGTTTAAAAAGCATAGAAAATGCGGTATAACTAAATAGAGAGAAAAATTTTTACGAGGCTACTATGTTAGAACTGAAAAACGTTGGGTACACCGTCAAGGACGAGCTCGGCGAAAAGGAAATACTGAAAAACATCAATTTGACGTTAAACGAACGGTTCGTTGCGTTTACCGGTCCGAACGGCGGCGGCAAATCCACGCTTGCGAAAGTGATTGCAGGGATCATAAAACCGACGACGGGAAGAATATATTTAGATGGGGAAGACATCACCGATTTATCGATCACGGAACGCGCGAAGAAAGGCATATCCTACGCCTTTCAGCAGCCTGTTCGTTTTAAAGGGATCACCGTGCGCGATCTAATCAATATTGCCGTCGGGAAGACGTTAAAGGTGGCGGACGCTTGCGCGTATCTTTCCGAAGTGGGTATGTGTGCGCGCGATTATATCAACCGCGAAGTGAACGCGTCTTTGTCGGGCGGGGAATTGAAGCGTATCGAGATTGCGACGATTTTGGCGCGGAGTACCAAGCTTTCGATTTTTGACGAACCGGAAGCGGGGATCGATCTTTGGAGCTTTGGCAGCTTGATCAAAGTCTTTGAAAAAATGCACGAAAAAACGCAGGGCAACATTTTGATTATTTCCCACCAAGAACGCATTTTGAATATTGCGGACAAAGTGGTGGTGATTGCCAACGGACAGGTGCAGCAGCAGGGTGAAAAGGAAGAAGTTTTGCCCCGTTTGCTGGGTACGGACGCTTGTCGGGTTTTAACGGAAAAAATGTAAAACGGGGGTAGCAGGTATGGATTCAATACAAAAAGATATGCTGTTAAAGATAGCCGATTTGCACTCCGTTCCCGAGGGCGCGTATAACATTCGCGGGAATAGCGAATTGCAGGGTAGAAATACAACGGCGAACATTGATATTGTTACGAAAACGGACGGAAAGGAAGGAATCGACATTATCATCAAGCCGAACACGAAAAACGAGAGCGTGCATATTCCCGTCATCATCAGCAAGGCAGGCTTGCAAGAAGTGGTATATAACGATTTTTATATCGGAGAGAATGCGGACGTAGTAATCGTCGCAGGCTGTGGTATTCATAATTGTGGCGGCGTGGATATGACTTCGCGGCACGACGGCGTGCACACCTTCTACGTTGGCAAGAATGCGAAAGTCAAATATACGGAAAAGCATTACGGAGAAGGGGACGGCAACGGCAAGAACGTGATGAATCCCGAAACGGTAGTGCATTTGGAAGAAGGCGCGTATATGGAAATGGAAACGACGCAAATCAAGGGGATCGATTCCACCAACCGCATTACGCGCGCGGATATGAAAGCGGGCGCAAATTTCGTCGTTAAGGAGAAATTG
This sequence comes from Candidatus Scatosoma sp., assembly GCA_045127595.1. GTDB lineage: Bacteria > Bacillota > Clostridia > Christensenellales > Borkfalkiaceae > Scatosoma. Next base: position 56,419 of record JBGVQS010000021.1, read on the forward strand.
TACACACACGGTAAGCAGGAAGCGAATACCGATTTCGTGATTGATATGAACGGCGAAGGCTGTCGTGCGGACGTAATGTCCCGTTCGGTTGCGGCGGAAAATTCGGTGCAGCGTTTTGTTTCGACGATGAACGGCAACGCGCCCTGCCATGGTCATACCGAATGCGACGCGATTATTATGGACAACGCGGCGGTTACCGCAGCGCCTTGTCTTTCCGCAAACGATATTGACGCGGAGCTGATCCACGAAGCCGCCATCGGTAAAATTGCAGGCGAACAGCTTATCAAGCTGATGACGCTTGGCTTGTCGGAGAGGGAGGCGGAGGAGTATATTATAAAAGGCTTCCTTCAATAAAAAAACGACGTATATACTTCGCATTTCGGCGTCAAGCTTGCGGTTTGCCTTGCTCGTGTACGCCAAGTACACTCCCGTCGGCAAATCCGCGCTTTCCTTGAACTGCTCGTATCTACGCCGTTTTTGGCTCGAGTACAATTGAGCTGTTAGCGAGCAATCAAGAATGATAGAAAATTATGATCCAACGGAACGTTGGCGTGCCCCTTGGTTACGTACAGACGTACGCGCCCTGCGGGGTACTCAACGCGCCTTGAACTGCTCGTATCTACGCCGTTTTTAGCTCGGGTACTACTTGGTGGACAACGAGCAATCAAGAAAAATAGAAAGTCATGATCCAACGGAACGTTGGGTAGCAACGAGCAAAAATAAAAAACTACAAAAATAAAAAAATTAGGAGAAATAAATCATGAGCGAACTTGCTTACAAAAGAACGAACGTCTATGAAAAAGCAGACGAACAACAAATGAAGGCGATTTTCGATTACGCAGAAGGTTATAAAACTTTCTTAGACGAAGCGAAAACGGAACGCGAAGCTTGCGCTTTTGTAGAAAAAGCGGCAATCGCACAGGGCTACGTTCCCTATCAATGGGGACAAAAATTAAAGGCTGGCGACAAGGTTTATTATAACAATCGCGGCAAAAATATCTACCTTATCCGCGTAGGTACGGCGGACGTATCGAAAGCGGGTATCCGCATTGTCGCTTCCCATATCGACAGCCCGAGAATCGATCTCAAACAAGTTCCCTTGTACGAATCGGACGGAATCGCTTTTGCAAAAACCCATTATTACGGCGGCGTTCGTAAGTATCAATGGGCGACAATTCCTCTTTCCTTGCACGGCGCGGTAGTCCTTGCAAACGGGGAAAAGCTTAACGTGAAGATCGGCGAAGGGGAAAACGATCCCGTTTTCTACATAAGCGACCTTCTTCCCCACCTTGCGGCAAAACAAAACGCGAAACCTCTTGGCGAAGCAATCGAAGGGGAAGATCTCAACATTTGGCTTGGGAACATTCCTTTTACGGCGGCAAAGGAAGACAAGGATAAGACGGTAAAGGAAAATCTTCTTCGTATTCTCAACGAAAAATACGGTATCCAAGAAGCGGATTTCCTTTCGGCGGAACTTTCCCTTGTACCTGCGTTCAACGCACGTGATATCGGCTTTGACAGAGCGCTTATCGGCGCATACGGTCATGACGATAGAGTATGCTCGTACCCCGCATATACCGCTTTGTTCGACGTAGAAACGAACGATCAAACGGTTATGGTAGTGCTTGCCGACAAAGAAGAAATCGGCAGCGAAGGCACGACGGGTATGCAATGCGCGGTATTCACCGACCTGATCGACGCAATCGCGGCTTCCTTTAATACGACGAGTGCAGCGGTTCGCGCAAATTCAAAATGCCTTTCCGCAGACGTAAACGCGGCGTACGATCCCAACTTCCCGCAGGTGCTTGAAAAGCAAAACGCGACCTATCTTTCCCACGGCGCAGGCGTAACCAAATTCACGGGAGCGCGCGGTAAGAGCGGTTCTTCCGACGCAGACGCGGAATACGTTGGTTTTATCCGCAAGCTGTTTGACGAAAACGGCGTTGTATGGCAGACGGGCGAGCTTGGAAAAGTAGATGTCGGCGGCGGCGGTACGGTAGCGAAATATATCGCGAAAATGAATATCGACACCATTGATATCGGAGTTGCGGTCGTTTCTATGCACGCCCCTTACGAAGTCGTTTCCAAAGCGGACGTTTACCAAAATTATCTTGCGTTCCGTGCGTTCATGAAATAAAAACGGGCATACCGTGTACGAGTTGAACACGAAAAAAGCCGTTCGGAAAACCGAACGGCTTTTACTGTGCAATTTTTTATTTGCGGACGATAAATCCTTCGTCTACGCGGAAGATTTCAGAAGAATAGAACTCCGTCAAGCCCTTCATCAAATCTTGGTAATCGGCTTTTGCAAAGCATTCGCAAGCGGAATGCATCGCGAGCTGTGCCAAGCCCATATCCGCGCCTGCGATACTCACGTGGCGTAAAGAAAGCGCGCCGAGCGTACCTCCGCTGCGTGCGTCCGAGCGGTTAAAGAAATACTGATATTTTGCGCCCGCATTACGGAATACCGTTTTCACGACGGCGGAACTGACCGCGTCGGTAATATAGGCGTTATCCGCATGGCTCTTGATCACCACGCCGCCGCCGAGCAGGGTCTTGTTCGTAGGATCGGACTTTTCGGGGTGGTTGGGGTGGAGTGCGTGCGCGTTATCGAGAGAAATCATAAACGACGACGCAAGCGCGCGGTAATATTCGTTTTCGTCAAAGCGCAAGGTATATGCGATACGGCGCAGGGTATTTTCCAAAAAATCCCCGTCCGCGCCTTGCGTGGAAAGGCTGCCCGTTTCTTCGTTGTTCAAAATAGCGGCAACGGAGATCCCGCTTTGCGAATTTTTACTGCAAAGCGCTTGTACGGACGAAAAGGCGCTCGTCAAATTATCGATACGAGGGGAAGCAAAAAACTCGTCGTTTGCGCCAAAAGTATAAGGATTTTCCGCGCTTACAACGTACAAATCGTACGCTACGGCGTTTTCCGCTTGCATTTTTTCAAGCAAATTATCTTCTCCGTTCAAGGAAAAGAGCGGCTGCATATCCACCTGCGCATTGAGCGCGAAGCCTTCGTTTGCACTGCGGTTCATATGGATTGCCAAAGAGGGGATACAAACAAGGAAAGGGGATTCCACCGTTTCTTCCCGTAAAAGCTCGCCTTCCTGTTTTACAATCCGTCCTGCAATTTTCAAGGGGCGGTCAAGGAAAGAATAGAAAAGTCCGCCGCCGTATTTTTCGGTATTAAGAGTTACGTGCGCGCCTTTGCGTTCGGGATTTTCTTTGACTTTAAAGGCAGGGGAATCGCTGTGCGAAGCCACGATTTTAAAGGAAAAAGTGTCCGTCGAATCAACGGTAAAAGCAATTATGCTACCGCCGCGAACGACGAAATAGCTGCCGCCTTCTTCAATCGTCCAGTCCGCCGTTTCCAAAAGAGGACGGAAGCCCTGTTCAAGAAGAAGCTTTTTCACGTTTTGTACTGTATGATAAGGGGTAAGGGAATTTGTCAAAAATTCCTGCAAAGATTTGAACATAAAACTGTCCTTCCTAATAAAATGGTTAAGGATATTGTAACACTTTCGCGCGCTTTTGACAAGTGAACGCGCCCTTTTTTTCAATATTTGGTAAAATTTATTTATTTTTCATCAAACGTTGACAATTTTAACATTTGAAACAGTTATAATCAAATTCGTAAAAAAAACGTCGAAAAACCTTTATTTTTCAGCAAATTTTCACAAAAAGTATCTTGACATTTTTTGGTGGAGCGTATATAATATTGTTAAGTAGAACGAAGGAAAGTAAATTAGGAACAAAAGCGGGGTGTTTTTTATGAAAAACGAAAAGAACAGAAGAAGAAACGATAACGTGGAAGCATTAGAAAGACCAAACGAAATCACAAAAAACGAAAGATATCTTACGATGGCTTTTAATCTTTTAAAACGTCGTGAACAGTTCATTATCGCGGATAAGAAAACGCATTTCAGCGACACGGAAATCCGCTTGATTGCGGAAGTGATCGCCGCAAGATACCAAGGTAAACGCTTGATTTCCACCCAGCTTGCCGACTTGCTCGGGGTTACCCGTTCGGCAGTTTCACAAATCGTAAACCGTTTGGAAATGCAGGGCTTTGTACAAAGAGTCCCCGACGCCGTGGATAAGAAAATTGCCTATATCGAAATCACGGAAGAAACGAAAGCTACCTATGGCAAAGACTTGGATATTTGCTTGGCGTTTATCGGTAAGGCAGTAGAGAAATTCGGGGAAGCGAATTTCGAAAAAATGTACGCCTTGATGTGTGGTTTTATCGACGTTCTCGAAGAACTCCGCGCAGATTGGCAGGACTAAAAAGTTTTTTGAATGGTCAAGCGGGTAAATCCCGCTTACTTTTCACGAAAATTACAGTAAAGGGATTAACGAAACTGTATATTTCCTTAACAAAAACATACGCATTTTAATTTTTTTGGAGCTATAAATTATGTTGCTTTTAAAGAACGTTACAAAGGATTACAAGACGGCGGGTTCGCTTGTTCCCGCGCTCAAAGGGGTTACGTTGCGTTTTCGCAAAAACGAATTCGTATCGATTTTAGGACAGTCGGGTTGCGGAAAAACGACGCTTTTGAACATTATCGGCGGTTTGGATCATTACACGACGGGGGACTTGGTTATTAACGGCGTTTCGACCAAGGATTACAAGGATAAGGATTGGGACGTTTACAGAAACCACCGTATCGGGTTCATTTTTCAATCGTACAATTTGATTCCTCATCAAACGATTTTGGGGAACGTCGAGCTTGCGTTGACGATTGCAGGTTTACCGAAAGCGGAGCGCAGACAGCGCGCGGAAGAAGCCCTGAAAAAGGTTGGATTGGAAAGTGAAATGCACAAAAAACCCAACCAGCTTTCGGGGGGACAGATGCAACGTGTTGCAATTGCGCGTGCGCTCGTAAACAACCCTGAAATTTTGCTTGCGGACGAACCGACGGGTGCGCTTGACACGGCGACCAGCGTACAAATCATGGATCTCATTCGCGAAATCGCAGGGGAACGGCTGGTCATTATGGTTACGCACAATCCCGAGCTTGCGGAAGAATATTCTACGCGTATTGTCAAGCTTTCGGACGGGCTTGTCGTTTCGGACAGCAATCCGTACGATTTAGACGCACCTGAAGAAACGACAGACGAGCTTTTCGACGTTACGCCAAAGGAAGAACAAACCGAAGAAAAACAGGAAAAACCGACCAAGAAAAAGAAAGAACGTTCGGCAATGTCCTTTTTGACTTCGCTTGGTTTGAGTGCGAAAAACCTATTGATGAAGCGTGGCAGAACGGCGATCACGTCGATCGCGGGGAGTATCGGTATCATCAGCGTTTGCTTGGTGTTAGCGCTCTCCAACGGGTTCAGCGGTTACATATCTCAAACGGAAGAAGACCTGCTTTCGTCCTCTCCCGTTACCGTTTCCAAAAAGACGGTGGACATAGACGCGATTATGAGCGGTATGACGGATACTTCGGATATGCCGAATTTAAAGGAATTACATAACAAGGTTTACGTCAATTCCTTCCTGACGAATATTGCGCAAGGCATGATGATCGAAAACGACATCAACGACGCGTATTTGGATTACCTTTCCAAAATGCCTTCTTCCGCGTATGAAGAAATCATGTACACGAAAGGTGCAGTGCTGACGGATAATTTGTTCGTATCTTCCCCGTTTGCGACTTTGCCCGAAGAAACGAATATGCGTTTTGAAGGCTACACTTCCGTATCGACGATCAAAGGCACGTATACGGCGATCTTAAAGCAAGCGGAAGCGGAATACGCAGACCTTGCCGGCTACGTCAGTATCTTGGGCGAAGTGGTCAACGTCATGCCCGGTACGGCTGATTTCGAGAAAAATAATTACGCGGATTACGTACTGTCGCAATACGACGTAATTGCCGTCAATGAAAATATCGAAGACAACGACGGTATCCCCAAAAACGCAAACGAAGCGGTGCTTGTCGTTGGTCAAAACAACGATTTGACGGATATTTTACTTGCACAGCTTGGGCTGATGTCCGCAGAAGACTTTTTGAAAGTGTTTGCCGACGTTAATATCGGCGGCGGAGCGCAGGGCGGAGAAACGAACGGAAAAGACGATTATCAAACGGTCAATTTTGATAAAATTTTCAACACCGAATTCCGTTTCTATAACAATCACGCAACGTATGCGGAAAACACTTCGGGGCAGGGCTTACCCTATCGATATATCGGCGGTACTACTTCGACGGAAGAATCCGACCAAATCAAAATCGTTGGGATTTTGCGTTTGAAAGACGGACTTGGCTTCGGCTGTTTGTCGGACGGGTTAAACGTAACGGAAAAGCTTGTGAATAACTATATCGCAAACGAGCTTGCGAATCCTTCTTCTATCGTAGAATATATGCGGAAGAATCCCGGTGCGATTCCTGCGGAGAATTTATACGCGTACGTGGATTATAACACGAACCAGTTGGAAACGAATGACGCGATAGCGGCGCTCGGCGGAAGCGATAAGGTACGGAAAATATTCTTCTATACCGAATCGTTTGATACCAAGCGCGAAATGCTGAACTATCTCGACGGTTGGAACGATTTGTGCGAACAGGGCACGGAAGAAAATCCGTACGTATATACATGGACGGACGAAAACGGACAAACGCAAACGTTGGGGCTTTGGGAAAAATACGAAGTAAAATACATGGACACCATCGGTATGATGATGAGCATGGTCGAAACGATTTTGGACGCGATCACGTACGTGCTTGTAGCGTTTACGTCCATTTCGTTGGTGGTATCTTCAGTTATGATCGGTATCATTACCTACGTTTCCGTTGTCGAGCGTACGAAAGAAATCGGTGTTTTGCGTTCTCTCGGCGCGCGGAAAAAGGACATCAAAAACCTGTTCAATGCGGAAACGTTCATTATCGGGCTTGCTTCGGGGGCATTCGGGGTAGCGGTTACCTATCTTCTCTCCTTTGCAATCAACGGCTTGCTGGGTGCGCTTACAGGTATCGGCGCGATTGCTGTGCTGCCCTTCGGCTCGGCGTTTACAATGATTGTGATTAGTATCGTTTTAACGTTGATCAGCGGTTTGATTCCTGCAAAGGCGGCGGCAAAGAAAGACCCCGTTGTGGCGCTTCGTACCGAATAATTGACAAAATTATCAACAAAAAATACGGTTCTTTTTTGGAAGAGCCGTATTTTTTTGCATACTTTTACGGATACGGAACATACTGCTTACAGGAGGGAAGGATCATGCGTATTGTAAATATTATTGCATATATTTTGGTCATTGTCGGCGCAGTCAACTGGGGCTTGTTCGGGTTGTTCAACTTCAACCTGGTATCTTCGGTATTCGCCGGCGCACGTACCGTAGGTTCGGTTATCGTTTACACGATCATTGCACTTGCGGCATTGTGGTTGATCCTGTCGCCGCTCATCAGTGGCGGCGCGCTTTGGTTCAGAGATAGAAGCGCGGACTAACACGGACGAAATAAATTCTGAACGGGAAAGCGGTTGTTTGAGAGCGTAACAGCTTTAAAACAACCGCTTTTTCATATTTTTAAGGAAAAAATTTTTTTTGTCGGTATTGACAATTTTGTTTTCTCATAGTATAATATAAGCGAAAAATAAAGGAAGCCCTATAAGGGCTTAAAAGGAGAGAACCATGTTACAAGGATTGCTTATCGGCGTCGGCGGAATCGTCGGAATCGTACTCGCCGTCGTAGTCGTACTGTTGGTATTGATTGTGGCGTCGTGGTGGATCAAGACGCGCAACACATTCGTCAAGCTGAAAAACCGCGTGGAAGAAGCTTGGGCAACGATCGACGTGTTTTTAAAGAAACGTTTTGATCTTATCCCCAACCTTGTGGAAACGGTAAAAGGGTATGCAAAGCATGAAACGGAAACGTTGCAAAACGTAGTTGCCGCGCGCAATATGGGTATGGGCGCAAAGACCGCGGATGAAAAAATGGCAGCCGCAGGGGAGCTGACTTCTTCCCTTCGCACCTTCTTTTCCGTCGTGCAGGAACAGTACCCCGACTTAAAGGCAAACACCAACTTCCTTGACTTGCAAGGTCAGTTGAAAAATATCGAAGGGGAGCTGGAAAGCGCTCGCCGTTATTATAACGGAGTCGTTAAGACGTTCAATACCAAGCTGGAACTCTTCCCTGCATGCATTATCGGCAAGCGCATGGGCGAAGGGTATGAAAAGAAGGCGTATTTCGAGCTGGAAAGCGACGAAGAACGCAAAAACGTTAAAGTGCAATTTTAATATGAACACTTGCTTTACGAGCTTTACAAAACGCCGCTCCTCTTTCAAAAGATGGGCGGCAGTATTCATTACGTTGCTTCTGCTTTGTATTCCGTTTTTGCCGAAAATGGGAAAGGACGGGGGCAGGTACGAGTTGAATGCTTCTGCCGACGCTTATAAAGGCGCGCGTTCCGCCACCATGTCGATTGAAAAATACGACGCGGAATTCACGGTCAAAACGGATAGAAAAATCGAAATCCGTCAAAGTGTAACCGTGCATTTTTTAAAAAATCAACGCATGTTTTATTTGGCGTTGCCGTTAGAAGGGGACCGTTATTACGGTTTTGACGTAACCTGCGCAGGCAACGACGATTTTTCGTGGTACGTTGCGGACAATCCCATAATGGACGGATTTTTAGACGTCAACTGCGAAGGGGGCGTAACCGCAGGCGCGACTTGGACGTACGATTTTTCCTACGTGCTGGAAATCGGCAAAGACGATTTGAAAAACGGCGTGCGATTAGACGTTGTGGGTTTTGGTACGACCGTGCCCATCCATAACGTAACGGTAACCCTGCATTTACCCGATGCGCCTATTTCCGCGGAATATATCAGTGCGGAGTACGGCGGCAGCGGTCATGGCAGCGTTACGGAACGCTGGCTGGACGAACGCACTTGGGTATTGACAAGCGACTGCCTTGAGCTCGGTTCTAACGACTACTATGACGAAGCTTCCGTGCAAGGCATTACCGTATCGCTCATATTTGAAAAGGGCGTGTTAAAAGACTTCATGCTGACGAAAATCTTCACGTCGGATATGTGGGCAATTTTGCTTTTTAGCGGCGTATTGCTCGGCGGCGGTATTTGCGCGCTTGTATTTCTTCGCAAAAAACGGGAGATCATCACGGTAGTCAATATCAAACCGCCCGAAGGCATGGACCCTTTGTGCATGGGCAAGTGGCTGGACGGCACGGTGGATAGCGAAGACGTTACCTCTATGATTTACTATTTCGCGCAGCAGGGGTACTTGACGGTCAATTTAGAAGACCAAGACGATCCCTTGCTCATAAAACGCGTTGTGGAGTTGCCCGAAACAGCGCCCGTTTATCAAAAAACGCTGTTTAACGGACTTTTTAAAAAGGGCGACGCAGTGCGCGCGTCCGACCTGTCGGAAAAATTCTACGTCCACGTAGATATGGCGAAAAAACAACTCCCGTCCCCGACCATGTACGATAAAAAGAGTCTGCTTGGCTTCGTGCTTTGCTGTTTGGCTGGCGTAGCGTTTGCCGTTCTCGCGCCCCTTGTAACCGCGCTTTGCAAAATCGGCGGCGGGTATACCGAATGGAGTGGCTTGATGATACTTTTCCCCGTGCTGTTCACGGCAATCCTTGGCTTGGTGCGGGAAAATTACCGCTATAAATGGAAGAACCGCAAGCGTATAGGAATACTGATCGGGATTATCGCGGTGGCGGTTTTATGTAGCTTTTTGTACGTTTTTGCCGTCGGCTCGCACGTTATGCTTGTCAGCGAAAAGGTCGTTATCGCGGCAACGGCGGTGGTTTTGACTTTTATGGGCTTGCGCTGTGTTTCCCGCTCGGAAAAATATCTGGAAAAGCTTGGGCAAATCTTGGGCTTTAAGGACTTTATCGTCGTTACGGAAGAAGAAAAAATCAAGGTCATGCTCGAAGAAAACCCCGAACTGTATTACGACGTTTTGCCGTACGCGCAGGTGCTCGGCGTTACGAACGAATGGGAAGGGAAATTCAAGCGTATTTTAATCGAAGCGCCTGCGTGGTGCGTTGGCTCGCAAATGACGGTGTTCGATTATATGATTTTGAATAGCTGTTTACGCAGAGCGTCTATTCGTATGACAGCTCGGCCGCAACGCAAATCGGGCGGCTTTGTCAGCGGCAGCGGCGGCGGTGGCAGTTTTGGCGGCTTTGGCGGCGGCGGACACGGCGGCGGTGGGTTTGGCACTCGGTAAAAGCGCCCCTTATTACGGTAAAATAACAGCCTTTTTCTATCAGCGAAGAAGGCTGTTTTTTTTGAAAAGCGTTCGAAAGTAACACATAAAAACCATAGGGAATTTTTTTGCAGGTATTGACAATTCTTGACAAAAGTGCTATAATAAATAAAATAGCCAAAAAGGGGGCTTTTTATGAACAAGGAAGAATACAAGCAGCTCAAAATCAGCGTGCTGTATTTTGATGAAACGGACGTCATTTGCTCGTCGCAGTTTATCGAAAACGACAGCAACGACGATTTGGAATGGGATTGGTATGAAGGGGGTATCTTATGACGAAAAAAATGAAACGAGTACTGTTATCAGTTTTCGTATGCGCAGGAACGGCAATTTTAGGCGGAGCGGCTTTGCAATTCGACAAAGCGGCGGTTAAGGCGGAAACTTCCCCGAAATTGAATATTTGCGGCTACACGCTTTCCTTGAAAGATAATATACATATTAAGTACGCAGTAGCGACGGAAAATACCGAAACCGCCACCGATTTTGGTATGCTTGTATGGACGGAGCCGCAAACCGAGTACGTATACGGCACGCAAGCTACGGTTTTGGAACAAACAAGCACGACGGAACAAAACGGCGTAGAATACCCCGTATTCGAATACGCGGAGCTTGCCGCACGGCAGATGACGGACGTAGTATATTCTCGCGCGTACGCGCTCGTAGATGGCGAGTATTATTACAGCGAAGTAAAAAAATACAGCATTTTAGAATACGCGTATAACAAGCTTGGGCTTACGGAAGCCACGGCGACGAGCGACCAAGCGCTCGTGGATTTATTGAACGGAATGCTTGAATACGGCGGTTTAGCGCAGACCTATTTTGGCTATAAAACGGACGAGCTTGCAAGCGATCCGTTTGCTTACGTACGTGTAGCGAACGCCACGTTTGCCGACGGCTTTGATTACGGCATTTTTAGGACGGGCAAAGAAGTTTCCGTAACCCCGAACGACGGGTACGTGTTAAGCGAAAACGCGCCGAACGCTTTTAAAGCGGACGAAAGCGGAAACGTAACGTTGACTGTGCCGCAAGAAAAAGAGATTTACGAAACGGCGTTTGAAATCCCTGAGGTGTATTCTGAAGGTCTTGCATACACCTTAAACAGCGACGGAGTAAGCTATTCGGTAACGGGCATTGGTACTTGTACAGACACGGACGTGGTTATCCCTGCTAAATATGAAGGTTTGCCTGTAACTTTGATTAAAAATTATGCGTTCTCTGGTTGCAGTAGTTTAACGAACATAACAATTCCTGACAGCATAACTTCTATTGGAGCTTATGCGTTCCCTAGTTGCAGTGGTTTAACGAATATAACAATTCCCGACAGCGTAACTTCTATTGGAAGTTCTGCGTTCTTGTATTGCAGTAGTTTAACGAGTGTAACGATTGGAAACAATGTAACTTCGATTGGGGAGCATGCATTCTTTAATTGCGATAGTTTAACGAGTATAACGATACCCGACAGCGTAACTTCAATTGGAGATTCTGCGTTCAGCTGGTGCAGTAATTTAACGAGTATAACGGTTGATGAAAACAATGTTGCGTATCAATCGATTAATGGGAATTTATATACAAAGGACGGATTGAAACTTATTCAATATGCAATCGGTAAAACGGCAACGGAATTTACTATTCTCAACAGTGTAACTTTGATTGGGAATTGCGCATTCTATCGTTGTAGTAGTTTAACGAGTATAACGATCCCTGACAGTGTAACTTCGATTGGAAATTATGCGTTCTTGGGATGTAGTAATTTAACGAGTATAACGATACCTGACAGCGTAATTTCGATTGGAATTTCTGCGTTCTATAGTTGCAGAAGTTTATCGGATATAACGATTGGTAACAGCGTAACTTCAATTGAGGCTGGTGCATTCTCTAATTGTAGTGGCTTAACGAGTATAACGATACCCGACAGCGTAACTTTAATTGGAGCTGCTGCGTTCAAAGATTGCAGTAGTTTAATGAGTATAACAATTGGTAACAGCGTAACTTCAATTGAGTCTGCTGCGTTCTATAAGTGCAGTAATTTAACGGATATAACAATTCCCGATAGCGTAACTTTCATTGGGGTCTCGGCGTTCCAATATTGCAGTAGCTTAACGAATATAACAATTCCCGACAGCGTAACTTTGATTGAATCTTATGCATTCGATAATTGCAATAGTTTAACGAGTGTATATTATGAAGGTACATACGAAGAATGGAATAAAATTTCAATAAGTTCTTATAATACGGATTTAACCAACGCAACCCGTTATTATTACAGCGAAAGCGAACCTGCGTTAAACGCGGACGGCACAGCGTATGACGGCAACTACTGGCATTATAACGAAAACGGCGAAATTACCGTTTGGGAATACGTAGAAGCAACGTTTACGGTTTCGGTGGGCAGTAACACCGTTACCATTCCTGCGGATGGCACGGCTACCTTGCAATTTACCGCATCCGCTACTTCGCAATACAAAATTACTTGCAGCAGCGGAACGTTGACGGACGAAAACGGCGCTACGGTCAGCATTATTTCCTGCACGAAAGGGGAAGTATATACGGTAATTTTGACGGCTACGGCAGGTTCGACTGTAAAGGTTACAATTCGCACGTACGATCCCGACGAAGAAAACTGGACGCCGAATTATTAAGGCGAAAAAGGCATGAAAAAATCGGCTGATGATTCAGCCGATTTTTCTTTTAGTATATAACAAATCAACGTTCGGTCAAGGACGAATCCGCAAGCACGGGGGAATTCATAGCAAAACGTTTTACCGACTCTACCGCGTTTTGGCAACGGCGTTTGGTCTTGTAATGCTCGCCCAAACAAAGGAGTTGGTTGTTGCTATTCAACAGCTTATAGATATAATCTCCGCGCTTGGTCAGCGAAATACGGAAATTGTTTTTGCTGATGTTATTCTTATGCGTTTGGATACCGTTTACCGCGCCGACGTAGGTCGTATATTCTTCACTGGACAAAAGCTTTTCGCCGTTGTTGGCAAACAGCTCGAAATAATACACCGTTTCTCCGTTTGCATCCTTTGCCGTATCAATGATCCATTTTCCGTTATATCCGTCGGGCAGGGGAGCAATCTCGCTGTCGTCTTCGGGCGGGATTTTTACCACTTGGTCTTGGATATTCTCGTCCAAAATAGCCGTTTTAGCAAACCGTTTCGTAGACTCGATCGCGCTTTCGCAACGTGCGCGCGTGGGGTAATTTTCGCCCATGCAAAGGAGCATATTTTTACCGCTCAGCAGTTTAAAGATATAATCGCCTTTTTTCGAAAGAGTGATTTTGAAATTGCCCTTTAAAATGTTCGTCTTATGCGTTTCAATACCGCGGAGCACGCCGTTATACGAAGTATATTCTTCGCTGGACAAAAGCTTTTCGCCGTTGGACGCGTGCAGTTCAAAGAAATACATTTCTTCGTCTTCGTGTACGCTGTCGCTGAAAATGATACGGCAGATCACCCATTTTCCGCTATATCTTGCCGTTTGGTCGTTTTCGTCTTCTTCGTAAAAATCTACGCCGTCAAGCCCGTCTTTCAATTCGTCGATCAATTCCTTGTCGCTTACCTTGACGGGGGATTTTTTCTTGCTCGGTTTTGCCGTTTTCTTTTCCGCAGGTTTTTGTTCATCCGCTTTCTTTTTGACCGTTTTCTTTGTAGGCGCGGGAGCGCTTTCTTCCGCCGAAGCGCTCGTGCTGGTCTTGGCAAGTTCCGCATTCGTTTGCGCGCGGACTTCTTCGGCTTTTACCTTGGCTTTTTCCGCTTTCGCTTTTGCTGTTTCCGTTTTCATTTTCGCTTCCGCTTCCGCACGCGCCGCCTTTTCCGCCAAAGCCTTTGCTTCCGCTTCCGTGCGAGCCGCTTTTTCTTCCAAAGCTTTTACTTCCGCTTTTGCGCGCGCTTCCTTTTCTTTGAGCGCTTTAAGTTCTGCTTCCGCACGCGCCGCTTTTTCTTCCAAAGCGCGGGTTTCCGCTTCCGCACGGGCGGTCAGCTCCGCTTGGGCGAGGGCTTCCGCTTCTTCTCGGGCGGCTTTTTCCGCTTGCGCTTTTTCTTCGGCTGCCGCTCTGGCGCGTTCCGCTTCTTCCGCGCGGGCTTGCGCGAGCTTAGCTGCTTTCAACTGTTCCTGCGCCTGTTCTTCCGCTTGCGCTTTTTGTTTTTCAAGCGCTTTGCGTTTGGCAGCGTTTTCCGCTTTTAAGCGTTTAATTTCCGCTTCCTTTTTCTTCTTTACGCCGCGCACGATCAATACCACTGCAAGCAGGAATACCGCAAAGGCGCACGCCGCAAGTATGACTGTCAACGCCATGTGCGCTCTTGCATACTCTAAGCATTTGATAATAAATTGTTTTAACTTATCCATACCGTCTCCCTGAAAAATTTGTTGCCTTATTTATATTTTAATATAAAATTTCCTAAAAGTCAACTCGGGGCGGAAAAAATTTGCCGTTGAATTTGAAAAAATTTGACAACAATTTTGAAATGGAGTACAATAGTGTTATGGAAAAAATTACGACAGCAATTATCGGCGGCGGCGCTTCGGGTTTGTTTTTGGCGACCGCGCTTCATAACAGTGGCAAAACCGTTTTGTTCGAGCGGAACGATCGGCTTGGAAAAAAGCTTTCCGCAACGGGGAACGGGCAGGGGAACGTTACCAACCTTTTCGCGCTGGAAACGGCGTATTTTTCGCACGCGCAATCGGGGGTACGGCTCGCGGAAGAACGTATTCGAGAATATGACCATCGTTCCTTGATAGAATATTTTGAACAGCTCGGTTTATTGTTGATTGCGGACGAGCGTGGGAGAGTCTACCCTGCCGGAAGACAAGCTTCGGCGTTGACGGACGGACTGCGTTTTGCTTTGGAGAAAAGCGGCGTAGAAGCCCGTCTTTCCACGCAAATTACGGCAATACGCAAAAGCGCGGACGGATTCCTGCTCACGGCGGTTTCGGGCGAAAAACAGACGGAATTGTTTGCGGAAACGGTGGTGCTTTGTGCGGGCGGAAAAGCGGCGAAAAATTTCGGTACGGACGGCAACGGATATACCTTAGCGCGTGCGCTTGGGCACACCGTTACGCCCTTATATCCGTCCTTGGTGCAATTAAAAACGGATACTACGCACACGAAAACGCTGAAAGGGATTCGCGTAACGGACGGCGGTTTAACTGCGGAAGAAAATGGGAAAGTATTGCTTTCCTTGACGGGGGATATTATCTTTACCGAATACGGCGTGTCGGGGGACGCGGTTTTTCGTGCTTCGGCGTACGTTGCCGAGAAAATTCCGCAGGGGAATTTGCAATTAAAAATAGATTTCTTGCCGCAGTTCACGGAAGAAAAAATCCGCGCCGCATTGTATTCCAAAGCGGAAAAATATCCGCAAACGCCTATTAGCGAGTTGCTTTGCGGTATGGTAAACAACCAAATCGGCAGGGCGGTCATGCGCCGCGCCAACGGGGATATTCCGCTTGCGGCAAAGCTTGTCAAAGCCTTTCCCTTATCCGTGGTTGGTTCGCTTGGGTTTGATTACGCACAAGTAACTAAGGGCGGCGTTTTAATAGACGAAGTGGACGAGCAACTACAAAGCAAGCTTGTAAAGGGCTTATATTTCACGGGGGAAATTCTCGACGTGGACGGTCCTTGCGGCGGATTTAATTTACAATGGGCGTATTCGTCCGCTCGGAAAGTTGCGGATGCTTTAAACGCAAAATATGCAAAAGGACGGGGGCAGGTATGAGATTACTGACCCTTTCAGATATTAAATTGCCCGTGGGAGAAAACGAAAAAAAGCTGCTTTCTATCGCGGAAAAGAAACTTGGGAAAAAAGCGGCGTATTTTCGTATTTGCAAAAAATCGTTAGACGCGCGCGATAAAAATAATTTACGCTACGTATATACGGTAGAGGTTGGCGACCAAAAACCGCAGGAAAAGAGAACGGAGTTTCCCTGCTTACCTAAAAACCGTCAGCCTGAAAACAAAGTGCTGATTGTTGGCGCAGGTCCGGCAGGATTGTTTTGCGCGTTAAGGCTTCTCGATTACGGCATAACGCCCATTGTGATTGAGCGGGGCGCGCCCGTAGAACAGCGAGAAAAGGACATCACGCGTTTCATACAAACAAAGGGTTTGAACACGGAATCGAACGTACAGTTCGGGGAAGGCGGCGCAGGTACTTTTTCGGACGGAAAACTGAATACGCAAACGCATAGTCCCTTGAATCGCGAAGTGCTGGAACGGTTTGTCGCGCACGGCGCACCGCAGGAAATACTCTATGTAAATAAGCCGCATATCGGCAGCGATAACTTAAAAAAAGTCGTTAAAAATATGCGGGAATATATCCGCTCTAAGGGTGGTGAAATTCGTTTTTATACTCGGTTAGACGACGTGCATATCCAAGGGAGTAAGCTTTGTGAAGTAACGCTCAACTCGTACACGGTAGGGTGTAATGGAGAGCGCACGGATAAAAAAAGCGAGCGAATCGCGGTATCGGCGGTGGTGCTTGCGGTGGGGCATAGCGCAAGGGATACCTTTGAAATGCTTTTATCCCGCGGCGTAAAAATGCAGAGCAAGGATTTTGCCGTCGGCGTGCGTATCGAGCATTTGCAAAACAAAATCGGCTTTGCACAATACGGTGCGAAATATCCCTTGTTGCCTGCGGCGGATTATAAGCTTGTGGCAAAATGCGACGATCGTTCGGCGTTTACTTTTTGTATGTGCCCGGGCGGCTACGTTATGCCTGCGACAAGCGAAGATGGGTGCGTTGTTACAAACGGTATGAGCAATTACGCGCGCGATAACGTCAACGCGAACAGCGCGCTGATTGCGCAGGTAACGAAAGCGGATTTCGGCGAAGGAGTTTTGGCGGGCGTGGAATTTCAAAGGAAGCTGGAACGCGCCGCTTACGTGGCAGGCGGAAATACGTACGCCGCGCCCGTGCAACGAGTAGAAGATTTTTTAAACGGCAAAGAAAGTTATCGCTTTGGCGAAGTGCTGCCCACCTACGCCGCAGGAACTTCCTTTTCGGATATGCGTGCCGTTTTGTCGCAAAAGGTTTGCAACGCGCTGAAATCAGCGATCATGCAGATGGAGAAACGCTTGCGCGGTTTTGCCGACGCGGACGCTCTTTTGACGGGCGTGGAAACGCGGACAAGCTCTCCTGTTCGTATCGAACGGGAAGAAAATTTACAGGCGGTAGGGATAGACGGTTTGTACCCTTGTGGAGAGGGCGCAGGCTATGCAGGCGGTATCACTTCTTCCGCAGCGGACGGTTTACGCGTCGCAGAAGCCATTTTTCATCAGTTTAACGATAAATAAAAGCTATTTTCATTATTCTATCACATAGTTTTCACAAAATTTTCACAAAACAGGAATAAAATAATGTTTGGAAAAAAACAATTTACAGAGAAGATGAAATAGATAATTAAAACGACTATACTAAACTTTTTTCATATTCTCTCACTAATGGTATGCGGCTCGCCATAGGCGAGCCGCATATCGCTATAATAAACAAAGCGTAGAAACCCAAAAAATAAGCCGCCGTTGCACGAATTTGCAACGGCGGCGCTGTTTATATACAGTTTTGTTATCAATCGGGAATTATTTTAAAACGCGGCGTACGGTTACGGTTGCGATACGTGTTTTTCCGTTAGATACGCTCGGGGTTTCTTTTTTGCAAACCGCTTTGATTGCGGCATAATATACGTCGCTCATCAAACGGATCCGCTCGAACGTAACGTATTCGTTCGCTTGATGAATGGTTACTTCTTCGCCCTGCACTTCAGGTCCAAACGCGCAACCGCACTTCAACGCTCTTGCATACGTGCCGCCGCCGATTGCGATCGGCTGTTCGTTGCCGCCCGTGCATTCGTTGTATACGTTCATCAGCGTGGAAATCAATTTTCCGTTTGGATCATTATAAAGGGGAGCTTGGTAATTATTGACGGTATATTCCACCCCAAACGCATCAAGCTTTTGCGTAACCGTTTCAAGGGGAAGTGTAGCGGGGAAACGAATATCCGACGTGATTTTCAAAACGCCGTCTTTGTACACCGCTACGTTCGGGGAAAGGGTAAGTTTACCCGTTTCGTCTTCCAACGCTTTCAAGCCCGTAACGTCGTCGAATAAGAAATCATACGCCTTTTTGCAATCTTCGTTGACGCTTGCAAGGAAGTATAAAATTGCTTGCAACGCATTTGCGCCCTTGTCGGGGGTAGAACCGTGCGCCGACTTCCCGTATACGTGCAAAAGGTTGGGCGTGTTGTCGTAGGAAAAGCGTGTTCCCTCGATCGGGTTTTCATATCCAACGAGCTTGTTTGCCGCTTTTCTCGTCAAAATTGCGCTGGCGTGATCACAGACCATATTTACCCGCTCGCCTGCGTTCAACGCGGACATGGGTGGCTCGTTTATCGGGAAATTCGCGGTGAAATGTAAAATTCCTTTCTCCGCATAGATTACGGGGAAATCCGCGTCGGGGGTAAAGCCTTCTTCGGGCATTACCGCGACTTTGTTGTAATGCTCGATACATTTCCAACCCGCTTCTTCATTGCAGCCGACAATCAGCTTTATCTTTTTGCCAAAGTTATAGCCTTCGTCTTTGAGTGCTTTCAAAGCATACAAACAAACGATTGCAGGTGTTTTATCGTCGAGCGCGCCGCGCCCCCAAATTTTCATACCTGCAACGCCGCCGTCGGAAATATCGTCGTTGATTACGCCGCCAAAGGGGGGATATTTCCAGCCGTTGCCAGCGGGTACGACGTCGAGATGGGCTAAAATAGCGAACTCTTTTCCTTCGCCGCAAACCACTTCTCCGACGTAATTATCGTAATTGTGCGTTTCAAAGCCCATGGAAGAAGCAAGATTCAAAAAGAACTGCAAGCAGTCCGCCGCTTCCTTTCCAAAGGGGAATTCTCCGTCCGGCTCTTTCATGGAAGAATCGAATTTAATAATATCCACGGTAGAGTTGACGATTTCGTCGAAATATTTTTGCATAACGCTTTCCATAAAATACTTCCTTGATTTTTTTGGTATTCCGTGCGCAAAACGCAACGGCTCACTATTATTATACACAATTTTTCCGCGAAGGTAAACAAAATAAAGGGGTTAATAGGAAAAAATAAATAATTTTAAGGGCGCGGCTTTGACATTTTGCTTGAAGTATGTTACAATAAACGTGAAAAGGAACTTTTTGGGGGCGTTTATGCACGAACACGCAGGGCACAGAAAACGGATCATAGAAAAATTGCAAAAGGGCGTTCTTCTTGAACACGAGTTACTTGAAGTATTGCTTTTTACCGCGTTGCCGAGAAAGAACACCAACGATTTAGCGCATAGGCTTTTGGCGGAGTTCGGCTCGATCGAGCGGGTATTGACCGCACCCATTGAACGGTTGAAACAGGTGCGCGGCTGCGGGGATTCCATTGCGGCGTTTTTGCATTGTGTAGGGCTGATTCAAGAAAAGAGAATCACTGTCGAAAAAGGGTATCCCAAATATTTTGAAGGGGAAAATTTTTCTTCGTTCGTAGGCGGAGAATACGGCAAATATCCCACCGAGCTTTTAGACGTTTATTTTTTAGAAGAAGATGGGGAAATTTTTGCCAAGAAACGTTTTACGAGCGAGAACGGAGAATCGGTGGAGCTGGAAGCCCAGCAATTAACCGAGCTGTTATTTTCCTACAAACCGTCGGGAATCGTGCTTGTGCACAATCATCCGTTCGGGAAAGCGACTCCTTCCTCGCAAGACGATAAGATGACGGGGACTTGTCAGCTTATTTGCAGCCTGCATAACGTACTTTTTTGCGATCATTTTATCTACGGAAACGAAGGAGTATATAGCTATTATGGCAGCGGAAAGCTTGTTTCCATCAGCAATCGGTATTCTTTAAAATCCGTCATGTCGCAGGAGAAGAAAGAATGAGTGGGAAAACGCAACAACGCTCGGAACATGGGCAAAAAGGAAAGACGGAAGAAAAGACGTTGCGCGCCTACTTTTTACGGCTGTTTGGAAAGTTCGATTTCCGCGACGAAAAGCAGTTCGTCTATTTTGCGAAATGGCTGGTTTTTATCATTTTACTTGTCGTAGAATTGATGCTTGCCGTACCCCGCTTTCGTAACTTTTCTAATAATTGGAAGGACGTTTTGCTGCTTTTGACGGTAGAAGGGGCACTGACGATCGTTGAAGCGGTCAAGCTGTTTGCCGTTAAAAATAAAAAAATACGGATTCCGTTTCATATCTTTGGCTTGCTTTGCGCAAGCGCGTTTATGCTCGTCGTCGGGGAAAACAGCATTCTGCCGTTGATGGTGTATATGCTTGTGCTGACCGCCGTGTATATGAGCGCGGAACGACAAACGCTGGCAAATATCGTCTTTTCTATCGGGACGCCTCTTTATGCGGCGGCAAAAGCCTTGTTATACGCTTTCCGCACGGATAATTTTAAAACGCTCAATTTGACCGTTTCGACGCTCGGCGTCGTGATTGCGCTTGCCGTGCATTTTATCGTGATTACGATTGCAATGGCGTTCTATCGGCAGTACTTGCGCTTGAATAAAGCGTTGAAAGAATTGGACGAAAGCAAGGCGGAGCTGGAAAAAGCCTACGCGGTCGCTGCGGAAGTGATCGCTTTGGAAGAACGGCAGCGTATCGCCAAGGAAATCCACGATACCGCAGGTCATTCAATCACGACCGTCATTATGCAGACGGAAGCGGCAAAATTGATTTTAGATAAGAGCCCCGAAGAAGCGAAAACGAAAATTGTTGCGGCGAATTTGCAAGCGAAGCACGCTTTGGAAGAATTGCGCGACAGCGTGCATTTATTGTCGGGGATCAGCGAACAAAAGACCTTGAAAGCGGCGCTGGAAGGGGTTTTGCATGAATCGTCGGACGGTACGGGGATTAAAATTCGTGCGCAAATTGAAGACGCGAAGGTGTCGGAGGCGAAATACCGTTTCCTTTGCAACAGCTTAAAGGAAGGGATTTCCAACGGGCTTAGACACGGTGGCGCGACGGCGTTTTTCTTTGAGTTTAAAAGGGAAGACGACGGTTTGTTTTTCTTGTTGTCGGACAACGGAAAGGGCTTGGAGCAATCGCAGTTAAAAGAAGGGTTTGGACTTTCTACTTTACGCGAGCGCGCTAAAACGTTCGGGGGAGAAGTGTCCTTTATCACCGACCCGGACGAAGGGTTTGAAATCAGAATGCGTCTGCCTGTCGATCGGCAAGCGGACGGGAATGAGGCGGTATATGGAAAAGAATAAAATCAAAGTGCTGGTAGTGGACGATCAAACGGAGCTTGCGGAAGAGCTTGCGGAAATTTTATCTTCCGACGAAGCGTTGGAAACAGTCGGGACGGCAAAGGACGGCTTCGACGCTTTGGAAAAGATGTCGCTTTGCCGCCCTGACGTTGTTTTGATGGACATTCGTATGCCGAATATGAACGGCGTAGTCGCAACACAGCGCATCAAAAGCGAATACCCCGAAACCAAAGTGGTGGTATTGACGACGTTCGACGACAGCGACTATATTTTAAACGCCATCAACAATGGCGCAAGCGGATATTTGTTAAAGGACATCAGCAGTACCGCATTGATTGACGCGGTAAAAAACGCGTATAAGGGGGATACCATTTTGCCTGCAAAGATCGCTCGGCGTATTGCGGACGCGGCAAAACACGTGTCTGCGGATAGAGAAATACGGTTGATGCGCGCGTTTAATATGTCCGAAAGAGAGGTTGAAATTGCACTGATGCTGTATGAAGGATTTACGAATCGGCAAATTTCCGCCGCGCTGAAACTGAGCGAAGGTACGGCGAGAAATTACGTTTCGACCGTCTATATTAAGACGAAAACGGAGAACCGTTCCGAAGCGATTGAAGCGATCAGAACGGCATTGCAAATGTAAAAAGGGTATACCATGTACGAAACGATTATATTTGATTTGGACGGAACACTGCTTGATACGCTCGACGATTTGACGGATGCGGTCAACGCGGCTTTGCTCAAATGCGGCTTGCCTATCCGCGAAAAAGAAGAAGTGCGCGGATTTGTCGGGAACGGGATCAAGAAATTGATTGAACGCGCCGTCGGGCGGGAAAAACAAGCGTTTGTCGGGCAGGCGTTGCAGGCTTTTAAAGGCCATTACGCGGTGCATTGTCAGGACAAAACTGCGCCGTATGCGCATATAATAGAAACGTTGAAAGTTATGCAAGAAAAGGGCGCGAAGCTTGCAATCGTGTCTAATAAAGCGGATTTTGCCGTACAAATATTGACAAAGGAATATTTTGGAAGGCTGATTGACGTAGCGGTTGGGGAGAATGAAGAAATGGGCGTGCGGAAAAAACCCGCCCCCGATTCTCTTTTTGCCGTTATGGAGCGTTTGCAGGCGGATAAGGCAAAGACCGTTTACGTCGGGGATTCCGAAGTGGATATTCAAACGGCGGTTGCCGCCGGGGTGGATTGCATTTCGGTGGCTTGGGGCTTTAAGGACGAAAACTTCTTGCTTGAAAACGGCGCAAGCACGCTTGCAAGAACGCCGACGGAACTATTAAAGCTCTGCGGATATTAAAAAGGAGAGTACCATGTACGCGTTGAACTTGAAGGGGCGGATCGGAAATACTTCTCTTTTGCGCTTGAAAAAGATAGAAGAAAAGTTTGACGTTTCCGCGCAAATCCTTGCGAAAGCGGAGTTTGAAAACCCCGGTGGGTCGGTAAAAGACCGCGTGGCGTTTGCTATGCTTGCGGACGCGGAAGAAACGGGCAAGCTGTTGCGCGGCGGTACGGTGATTGAAGCTACTTCGGGAAACACGGGGATCGGGCTTGCGCTTGCGGCGAAGGCGCGGGGCATGAAAGCGGTGATTGTGATGCCTGATAGTATGACGAAAGAACGCAGGGAAATGATTGCCGCCTACGGCGCGGAAATTCATTTGACCGACGGCGCGAAAGGCATGAAAGGAGCGGTGGAATATGCCGAGCGGCTTTGTGCGGCTACGCCGAATTCTATGATTGCAGGACAGTTTGACAATCCCGTTTGCGTAAGGGTGCATTATGAAACGACCGCGCCTGAAATTTTTGCGCAGACGAATGGGGAAACGGATATTTTTGTGGCGTGCGTCGGTACGGGCGGTACGCTGACGGGGATCGGGAAATATCTCAAAGAAAAAATCGACGGCGTGCGTGTGGTTGCCGTTGAACCTGAAAAATCCCCCTTGCTTTCCAAAGGCTATGCAGGGGCGCACGGTATACAGGGGATTGGCGCGAACTTTTTACCGAGTATTTTGGATACGTCGGTGTATGATGAAGTATTGACGGTAAGTGATGAAGAAGCGCTGGAAATGGCAAAATGCTTATACGGGCAGGAAGGGCTGTTCGTGGGGATTTCTTCGGGTGCGGCTGTGGCGGCGGCGGTAAAGCTCGCGAAACGAACGGAGAACGCGGGCAAAAAAATCGTTACGGTATTGCCCGACAGCGGCAATCGGTATTTGAGCGTTTTTAAATAGTATTTTTCATAGAAAAAGAAAAGCGGATTCGGCTGAAAACCGAGTCCGCTTTTTGATTTGCATAAGTTTTATAAACTGCCTAAAATGGTAACGGCAAAGGCGCAATAGATACTCAAAGAAAGTACGTCTACAATGGTAGTAATGAAAGGGGAAGCCACGACCGCAGGGTCAAGACGGCATTTTTTTGCGAGCAAGGGGAGCATTGCCCCGATCATTTTTGCAAGCACGACGGTTGCGAACATGGAAATGCAAATAACCAACGCAACCCACATACCGCCGCTTACGGCGTACAGCCGATCGATTGCCATCAGCTTTCCAAAACACCCAACCGATAAAATTCCGCCGAGCAGTATGGAAACGCGTACTTCTTTCCAAACGACTTTCCAAAAATCAGAAAAGGTAACTTCCTTTAAGGCGATTCCGCGAATGATCATGGCGCTTGCCTGCGAACCTGCGTTACCGCCCGTACCCATCAGCATGGGCATACATGCGGTTAAAATAATGCCGTAAACGTCCATGTTCAGCGTTTTTTCGTTGGCGGAAATGATTAGCCCCGTAAACGTGGAAGACAACAGCAGTAGCAAAAGCCAAGGGAGTCTATTCAAGCAAATGCGCCAAATGCTCGTTTTTAAATAGGGCTTATCCGTCGGCGTGATAGCCGCCATTTTCGCAATATCTTCCGTGTTTTCTTCTTCAATGACGTCCATTGCGTCGTCAACGGTTACGATACCGACCAAGCGGCGCTCTCTATCCACGACGGGCAGCGCAAGGAAACCGTAATCGGAAATCTTCCGCGCAACGTCTTCCTTGTCGTCTTCGGTAAAGGCATAGATCACGTTTTCTTCCATGATCTCTTGTACAAGCGCGTTCTTTTGCGCAAGCATTAGATCTTTTGCCGTAACCAAACCGAGCAGCTCGTTCGTTTCGTCTATAACGTAGCAGGTATAGATCGTTTCCTTGTCGATTGCCGTGCGGCGAATCCGTTCAAACGCGTCGTCAACCGTCATTTTCGGGCGCAGGGAAACGTATTCGATCGTCATGATGCTGCCTGCGCTGTCTTTGGGGTATTGCAGTAGGTCGTTGATATAGCCGCGCGTTTCACTGTCGCTTTGCGCCAAGACGCGCTTTACGACGCTGGCGGGCATTTCTTCAATCAAATCCACCGTGTCGTCCAAGAACAATTCGTCCATGACCGCGCGAAGCTCTCGATCACTCAATTTGTGAATGAGCTGTTCTTTTGTGTCGCTGTCCATTTCAACGAAGGTTGCGGCGGCAAGGTCTTTGGGTAGGATTCTAAAAAGAATCAAAAGATCGGTGTCGTTTTCCGTTTCCTCAAAAACTTTCGCAAGGTCAATGGCGTTCATGGAAGAAAGCAAGGGCTTTAAAACGGCATAGTTCCGATCGGCTAAAAGCAGGATGATGTCATCAAGCTCCGCGATTCTTCGAACGAGTTCTTGCGGCATGTCTTCAATGATTTCTACCGTGTCGTCAACGGAGATTTCTTCCATGACCGCGTCGAGCTCGTCGTCGCGTAAGCCGCTTAAAATGACTTCTTGCAGCTCGGGATCAAGCAAAAGGAGAGTTTGCGCCAACAGCTCGCTATCCAGCGCGCGGCAAAAGGCGGCAAGCTCCGTTTCGTTAAGAGATTGCAACAAAAGGGCAAGCTCGTCTGCGGAAAGCTTTTCCGCGTGGGCTGCCGCTTCGTCATAATTTAATTGCTGTAACAGTTCAAGAATTTCTCTTTGCATACTCTACCTCCTGAAAAAATTCGCGTAAAACGTTGGGTAGCGTAATCCGCCCGTACTTTTTTACAGACGGTTCAAAGAGTTTCGCTTGGCTTAAAAGCGTGCGAAAAAAGAACGGTCTGCATGAAAAGCCGTACTTAGCGGATCTACGCCTGAACTTGGATAATCACTCATAACCGTTCCTCCTTTTTTTAGTCTTCGTGGTCGTCTTTGTTTTGCTTGTGCAAAATCATATAATCGATAATGATAAAAATTGCGCCCGTGCCAAGAAGCAGGTATGCAAGCCGCCAAAGGGCGTCTTTGTCGCTGCTGTTCGCGCCGTTGACGCGCGTTTCCGTTTCGGGTGGTTCGCCGTTGAACGGGGATACGTAGCATTGGGGAACGTAGCCCGTTTTGATTTCTCCGTTTTCCGTTTGGTAGGATACGTGATAATAGTCGTTATCCAGCCGCGTGATTTCCCCAAGCAGGGTTATTTCTTCGCTGCGTTTGAGCGCGCAGACGGGCAATAACTCGGTTAAATAGGGGAATTTGTATAAGAGAATGTCGTTCGTAAGATATGCCGTTTTTTGTTCTTCTTGCGCGTAGCCGTTGTGGAATTCGTTTTCGGGAAGCTCCTTACAGGAATCGCTTAAAACAAGATAGCTGTCGTATTGTTTTTTCTGTTCGTCAAAGATTGCGATAACGTCGTATTGCTGCGTTTGTCCGATCCGAAGCGCCGTTTTTGCTTCCGTACTCCGTTCGTATGCAAGGTAGGGGAAGAATTCCGCTCCGTTTAAAAGGGAAAGATCGAATTTGACAAGCAGGGCGTTGGGGGTTGTTTCCACTACGGTAAATACCGCGCCTGTTTCGCTGAAAATATCTGTATCCGCACCGCCAACGGGAATCGTTTTCACCGTCGGCAGGGCAAGGGCTTTTGTCTTGACGATATAATTTTCCTTGTACAAAAGATAGGTTGCGTTTTCTTCTACGCCAAACGCAAAGGAAATTAGATTGGCATCCGACGTATAGACGGGGACTGTACCAAACTCGTACGGGGTGAGCGTATCAAGGGCATACAGCACGCCTTTTGATAAAGCGTAGCCTTTGCCTGCGTAATCGATCAACACTTTTTCCGTGTTTTGCGGCATGGAATCGTAAATGGGTTCTCCCTCCGCGGTGGATGAGAGAAAGCTCTCTTCCGTGAAACGGTAAACGCCCGTTGCGTTGGCTATATACAAATATCCGTAAGCGTCCGAACAAAGCTGTCTTGGATACCGCGTGGACGTTTTTTTCGTTTCCGTCCATTCCCAAACGGCGGTTTCTGCGTTGTAGGAAGCTACGTAGCAGAAGTTGCTCTCGGTTGCAAAATAGTATTTTCCGTAGACGTTTGCGACGCCGATTAGTTCTCCGTTGAAATCGTCGAACAGGGAAAGCTGTGCGCCGTAACCGCTATCCGAAAGGTCATAGATAATCGCCTGTTCCTGATTTGCCGCAATGACCGTATTTGCCGTGGACGCTAAAAATGCGATAGGCATGGTCGAGTTGACGGGGGAAAGGAAGCTGTTGCTTTGTACGTCGTATACGGAGATACGCTCGTTGCCGCTATCGGCGATAAAGAGTTTTTCTTCCGATAAATGGATTGCCGTGCCGCCGTTGATTCGGTGGGGGGAATCGGATTGCCCGCCGATTTCGTAATCGGTGAACGAATTCGTTTGCAAGGAAAAATTCCGCACGGTATTGTTTTTGATGACGTAAATTTCTTCCCCGAACGAGCTGATTGCCGAGTAGCCGCCGCTTGCAGATGCCAAAGGCGGGATTTCGCTTGCGTTGATGTTCAAGGAAAGGTCGGGCAGGGAGTATGCGTAAAAGTCTCCTAAAATGTCCGAGCAGGTAAAGATGCCGTTCGTGATATTCATGGATACGATACTCGAAGAAAAACTGCAAATTTGCGCAGGCTTTGCGTTTTCCGCGTCGGGCGCAATTTTATGCAGGTAGGTTTTCGCGTTCGTGTAATAGAGCTCTCCGTTCCAAAAGGCAATCGTCGGGCTAAACGCCAAATCGTTGACAAGGGTTACCGACGTGGAAATGTCGGGGGTGGAAAGACTCGTTTTAGAAATTTGCGAAACGTTTTCGGAAACGGTGGTAAAATACAGCTCGTTTTCATGAATGGCAAAGGTGCTACACGAAAAACCAGTCGCCGTAGGGGCGGTTGCCGTATTTTCTAACTCCTTGACGTTTAGCGTGTAAAGGTAAGTGGACGCGTCCAAGAAATACAGCGTTTCCGTTTCGTGGTCGAATTGAAGCTTCGTAACGGTGTTTTTCGCGGATTCTTGGTTTTCGGTATGCTCGTAAGCGCGGTAGATTCCGTCCTTTTTATCGTAAACGTAAATGCTGTTGCCGTCTGCAATCGCCGTGTAATTCGCAGTGATTGCAACGTCTTTCGGGGAAAGCAAAGGAAGATATTGCTCGTAAGAGCTGGGTAAAAGCAGATTGCTGTTGTTTTCATCGGCAAATACCTTGATTGTAGGCGTTTTCGGCGCGTGAAATACCGCCGCGCCCGTCAACACAAGCGCGGAAATCAACATAGCCTTTACAATTTTCTTCCCGTTTTTTCTCATACGGATTTATTATACCACTTTTTTTTGAAAAAAGCAATAGTTTGTAAAAGCTTTTTCGCGTGCGTGCGCGATTCTTTTTCGGTTCATATTTACGCTTATCACGCGCGTGCGTGTGTGAAAGAAAATCCGCTTTAATAGGCATACATTTGTCAAGTATAATTAAATAAATCATATAAAAAGCGAACAAATGTTCGCGTTTTTTACTCAAAAAGTGGCATTCCGCACTTGAAAAAATTTCCAAACGGTGTAATAATATGCCCGTCGTCGCGAGGCGGAGACAAAGGAGTGAGTTGGTTGTACGTTAAAGTATTATTATATTCCTATCCGTGGTTAAAAACGGTTGGGAAAGAGTATGCGGAGCATATCAAGAACCGTGCGTTGCTGTCCTATGACGGCAGGTACAACGCGGAAAGGATTGCGGAGTATCTCGCGGAAGAAATTTTGGAAAAGGAACGCTTGGAATGGTTAAAGGAGAAATTGGAAAGAGCATTTGAGAAATTGGAGAGAACGGAACGCGAATTGTTGGAAATACGGTATTTTGGAAAACGGAAAGAAATCGACGCGTTTTTACAAAGAGGGGTGAACGGCGGGAAGCCGTGGAGCAAGCGGAAATATTTCCGTCAGCAGGAAAAGCTGTTGGAAAAATTACACGTTTTGTTTGATGGCGTTGGCGTTACCAAAGACGTGTTCGAGCAAAGGTTTGCCAAACAAGAGCTTTTTGAAAAATTGCAAAAATATTTGGCGGACGGGAAAGAAAAGAATGAATGGAAACACTCGGCGGTGAACGGTTAAGGGTAGTTTTATCGCGGTGGTTGAAGACGATAGGGTTGTAAAAAGCACAAAAGAAAGATAGAAAGGTCATGATCCAACGGAACGTTGGCGGAACGTTGGCGGAACGTTGGTTAGTCGTCGGTTTCGTAGGGCGGTCGGCGCGGCGGTTTTAAAATCAATGCCGCAAGCACCGGTATCAGTAAACACAGCGTTACCAAAATCGCTATTTGCGCAGGCGAGGACGATTTCGTTTCACTCGATTCCATGCTTTCAGGCGGGAGTAGGGCTTGCTGTCGGTCGGCGTATTCCGTGTTCTCTTCATACCGTATCCCCGTAGGCTTGGGGATATACCCAAACTCTTCTCCGCGAAGTACGTAACAATAGGTTTCCGCACCGATACGGAAATCTCCGTAATATATGCAGGTAACCGTCAGCTTGTCCAAAAAAGAAGAATTGCCTACGCTGTTTTCTCCCATGGTGTACGTTACGTCAAACTCATAATACAAATACGGCCGCATCGGTACGTAATCCACAAAAGTTAGCTCGCTCGTCTTCGCATAGCCCGTTAGACGGCGAAAGGAACTCTCGTTCGTCAGATACTCGATTCGGCAATATTCGTTTCCGTATTCAAGCAGGCGCACGTAATAGCTTTTGGGGAGCAAAAAAAGCCCCTCGCGGCTGTCGGGAAGGGATAAAAAATATGTACTGTCCGACAAAATACAGGCATAGTCGCCCGTAAGCGGCGTTAGACGCGCCGTTTCGGCAAGAACAACGACTCGATTTTTTACAAAAAGGAGTGGAAAAAGGGATAAGCATAAAAATAGGGGCGTCAACGCCCAAATAAGGATTTTTTTCATGGGAAACCGTGGGGAATCCGAAGTATTCGGATAAAAAGCGATAGTATTTTCCAACAGTATATATGAAAAACGAAGGTTTTTTTTCGTGGATAGGAGAGAATTATGGAAGCTATTGTAGAAAAGATATGCAAAATCGAAGAAGAGCTGCAACGTCGAAAACGAGAGGATTATTTATCCGGGTATAACACGGGGGAAAAGATACACAAAAAACAGCTTGCGTTTCATCAATGTGTAAAGCGTAACCGTTGGGTGTTCGGCGGAAACCGTTCGGGGAAAACGGAGTGCGGCGCGGTGGAAAGCGTATATATGGCAAGGGGGATTCATCCCTATCGGCAAAACCGAAAGGACGTTTGCGGTTGGGTGGTTTCTTTGTCGGCGCAGGTACAGCGCGACGTGGCGCAAAAGAAAATCTTGCGGTATTTGCGGCGGGATTGGATAGAGGATATCGTCATGATCAGCGGAAGAAAGGATTCCCCTGAAAATGGGATTATCGATTTCATTCGCGTGAAGAACGTGCTGGGGGGAAGCTCGGTAATTGGCTTTAAAAGCTGCGATCAGGGCAGAGAAAAGTTTCAGGGCGCGTCGCTTGATTTCGTATGGTTTGACGAAGAACCGCCTGCCGATATTTACGCCGAGTGCCGTATGCGCGTTGTGGATAGAAAGGGGGATATTTTCGGGACGATGACTCCTTTGAAGGGGCTGACGTTCGTCTATAACGAAATCTTCATGAATCGGCACAACGATCCCGAGGTTTGGTACGAGTTTATGGAATGGAGCGATAATCCCTATTTGGATCAGGGAGAAATTGCTTTGTTGCAGGCAAGTATGGACGAACAGGCGTTGCAAGCCCGTCGCTACGGTAGGTTTGTTTCCCATGGAGAAGGGCTGGTTTATCCTGAATTTGAAGAAGCTGTGCACGTGATTGAGCCGTTCCCCATTCCCAAAGAATGGCAGGATAAAATTTCCATTGACCCGGGGCTGAATAATCCCCTTTCGGCGCATTGGTACGCCGTCGATTTCGACGACAACGTATACGTGGTATTCGAGCATTTTGAAGCGGGAAAAGATATTGATTACCATGCCGAAAAAATCAAGGAAATTTGCGAACGGTTGGATTGGAAACGGGATTCGCGCGGGAGAATACAGGCGCTCATTGACAGCGCGGCAAAGCAACGCACTCTCTCGGGAGTGAAAAGCGTCGTCGAGCTGTTTTACGAAAGAGGGATTTTGGTCAATCCTGACGTGGAGAAGGATCTCTTTTCTGGGATAGCGCGGGTGAAAAGCTATCTTAGACGGGGGAATGGGTTGCCGAATATCTACGTTTTTAATACCTGTCCGAATTTGATACGAGAGCTGAAATCCTACCGCTGGGGGAGCGGAGATACGCCAAGAAAAACGGACGATCACGCGCTTGATGAAATGCGGTATTATTTGATGACTCGGCCTAAAAAAACGCCTGCGGCGGTGGAAAAGTCGGTGATTGAACAGGATAAGGAACGCAGGATTCGGGGCTTGGGAAAAAGGAAAATAGGTTGGTGAGAAAAAAGA
This sequence comes from Candidatus Scatosoma sp., assembly GCA_045127595.1. GTDB lineage: Bacteria > Bacillota > Clostridia > Christensenellales > Borkfalkiaceae > Scatosoma. The sequence continues at coordinate 87,642 of JBGVQS010000021.1, forward strand.
ATATGTCAAAAAAGGAAATGGATATTAGCGAGGCACTGAAAAAGGTGGCGATGGGGTTTCAGGTCGCGGAGGTAACCGAGGAGTTTGCCGAAGTGGATGGGGAGATGAAGCTCACGAAAAGAAAACGTACGAAAAAGGACGTGCCGCCCGATTTGAAAGCGGTGCAGCTTTTGTTAGAAAGCAGGCAGGAGCAGGGGTATCGGACTTGGTCGGACGAGGAGTTGGAAAAGGAAAAGAAAAGGCTGCTCAAAGAACTCGAAAAAGGCGGAAGGTGTGAAGCGAACGTAGGGGAGTCAGAGAGTGCGGAACAGGGCGTACCGAGCGGGGGCGGAAAAGCGGTTGCCGCGGAAAAGGGTGCGAAAGAGAAAAAAGCGGTGAAGAAAACTGCGAGCAGAAAAAAGTCGGTCGTGAAAAAAACGGCGAATAAAAAAACGGTGGTGAAAAAATGAAAGAGTCTGTTTTTAATAAGGCGGAAACGGAAGAAGAAAGACTTGAAAGAGAGGCGAGAGAACGCGAAGAAAAACGCATTGCGGAAGAAGTTATGCTCGATTTTGAAAGGCGTAGGGAAGAACGGCGTTCGATTGAAAACGGTTGGTTGCTGAATATTAACTTTTTCAGCGGAAATCAGTATTGCGACGTTTCTCCGATCGGGGAAGTCGTGGAGGAGGATAAGCGGTTCTTTTGGCAGTCGCGCAGGGTGTTTAACCATATCGCGCCGACAGTCGATTCCCGTATAGCGAAAATCGAGCAGATGAAGCCGAGTTTGTCCGTGCGCGCTTTTTCCGACGAGGAAGGGGACGTGGCGGCGGCAAAGCTCGCGACGGGGGTTTTGAAATACGCGCAGGAAAGAATCGGTTTGTCCGACGTGATTTCCAAGGCGATTGTGTGGGCGGAAACCTGCGGCAGTGCCTTTTATAAAGTCGCTTGGAATGAAAAAGGGGGCAGGCAGGTAGCCGTTGACGTGGACGGCGTGCCCGTTTACGAGGGGGAAGTGCAGGTGATTGCCGTGTCTCCGTTTGAGATTTTTCCCGACCGTTTGGACGCGGAAAGTATTCAGGACGTTGATAGCTTGATTCATGCGCAAGCGGTGTCGGTGGAGTATATCTTTGAACGGTTCGGGGTATTGCTGGACGGAAGAGAAATGCATACCCTTTCCGCATACAGCGAGCCGAGCGCGGGAAGATTGCCCATCAGGCTTGGGAACGTCAATAAAACTTCGCTGAAAAAGGGGGAGATATTGATCGAGCGGTATACGCGGCCGAATTCGGCGTTGCCCGACGGGTTATTGGAAATCGTTGCCGGGGGAAAATTGCTCTATCGCGGGCCGCTTCCTTACCGTACCGAGGATAAGGGGGATCGTGGGCTTCCGTTCATTAAGCAGGATTGCTTGCGCTTGCCCGGGGCTTTCTTTGCAAGCAGCGTGATCGATCGGCTCATTCCCGTGCAACGTGCCTATAATGCCGTGCGAAATAGAAAGCACGAGTTTTTGAACAGAATTTCTATGGGCGTGTTGACGGTGGAGGACGGTTCGGTGGACGTTGACGAGCTTTCGGAAGAAGGCTTATTGCCAGGCAAAATACTTGTATACCGTCAGGGGGGTAAAGCGCCGGAAATGCTCGATTGCGGGAATATTCCCTCCGAGTTTAAGGCGGAAGAAGAATGGTTGGAAAAGGAATTTGCGCTCATTAGCGGCGTGAGTGAATTGACGCAAAATTCTACGCCCGTAAGGGTTACGAGCGCGACGGGGTTACAGCTTTTGTTGGCGCAGGACGAAACGAGATTGTCTGCGACTTTGTCGAGTATGGAAAAGGCGGTTGCGGAGATCGGAAAGCAAATTTTGCGTTTGTACAGACAGTTTGCCGGTTCGGCGCGATTGATGACTTTGACGGGGGAAGACAAGAAAACGCAGGTGCATTATTTCAATGCGTCCGCTTTGACGGTAGATGATATTCGATTTGAGGCGGAGGACGTGCTTTCGCCTATGGAGCAAAAGGAAACGCTGCTGAAATTATACGAAGCGGGGCTTTTGACGGACGAAGAAGGGAATTTGACGCAGGAAAACAAGAACCGCATTTTGGAGGCGTTCGGGTTTGGCAGTTATGAGAATGCGCGGGATATTTCTTCCTTGCATATCGCAAAGGCAAGAGAGGAAAATTTGGATATGATCGCGGCGGAAACGGAGATAGATACGTACGACGATCACGGGTTGCATATCGTCGAGCATACGAGATTTTTGCTGTCGGCGGAGTTTAAAAAGCGCAAGGATAAAAAGTCTTTGAAGGAACGCTACGTACGGCATATTGAAGAACACAAAAAAGCGGAAGCTGCGCAATAAAGGCGCGGAAATGAGAAAAAACGCCGCATGGAGCGGTGAATAAAAATAAGGAGAAGAAAGTATGGAAAAGGAGAACGTTTGCGTGGAAACGGAAAGAGAGGCGAAGGACGTTGCGGAAGCAAAACAGGTCGGGGGCGGGGATGCCCCTTTGGGAAAGGAAGCCTTGACGGCACTCGGGAAGTTTAAGGACGTGGACGCCCTTGTTAGGGCGTACAGCTCGCTCGAAGCGGAGTTTACAAGAAGAAGCCAACGCTTAAAAGAGCTGGAAAAACAAGCGGAAAATTTTGAGGCGTTTAAGATGGGCGCGGAGAGTTCGGGGGTGGAAAAACTCCGTAAGAACGCTGACGCGAAAAGGGAGGAGAGAAGAAAGTTCGATCAGTTCGTTGCCGAGGTAACGAGCGAGTCGGGGTTGGAAAAGACTCCCGCTGTGGAGAACGCGGAAGAACCCGCGGAAGTGGTTACGACGTCCGACGGCGACAAGAGCGCCGTGAAAGCGGCATCAGTCGTAAAGGAAAGCAAAGAGGTTGTGAACGGATCGCAAGACGCCGTCATTTTAGACGGCTGGGCGGCGTCTTCGCTCGGGGAAAAGTCGAATGCGTCCGTCGCTGAAAACGGGAACGCGGCAAGCTCGGCGCAACAGCTTTACGATTTGGTGCGCGAAAATGAAGAGGTTCGCTTGAAAATCGTTGGGGAGTATCTTGCCTCCATCGGGAAATCGGGCGCACCCATTACCGTGGGGGGAGTAGGCGCGTTTGCTTCGCCCGCAGTCAAAGCAGGAACGATCGGGGACGCGGGGAAAATGGCGCTTCGATATTTTAAAAACGCGGCGGAAAAATAAAATTATAAAACGATAAAATGAAAAGTAAGGAGTAAATTACAGTATGGTTACACTTGAAACGGCTGATAAGGCATTGAAATCCTATTATTTGGACGCAGTGGCGGAAGCATTGAATATGCAGGTCAATCCGTTGCTTGCAAAAATTGAAAAAACAAGTTCCGACGTCGTAGGCAAAGACGTAAGAAAGGCGGTTAAGGTTAAATATAACGGCGCGGTCGGCGCAGGCAGCGAAGCGGGGGATCTCCCTGCGGCGGGACAGAACGTTTACGAACAGATGACCGTATCTTTGAAGAATTTATACGGCACGATTGAGATTTCCGATAAGGCGATCCGCGCGGCGGCAAACAATGAAGGTGCGTTTGTCAATTTGCTCAATGAGGAAATGCAGTCGCTTGTTAAAACGTCGAAGGTAAATTTTGGCAGAATGCTTTTTGGCGACGGTACGGGTTGTGTGGCGAGAATGGAAGACTTCGATGCGGAGTCCGCGACGGTCGATAGCGTTAACGCACTTTTTGAGGGGATGAAAATTCAAGTATACGCGCAGGAAAGTTCTACCTCTCCGATGTATGAGGATGAAATATTCTCGGTGGATAGAGATAATAAAAAGATTGTGTTTAAAAAGGTTGCGGAAGGCGGGGAAATGCCCAACTTCCAAGTAGGAAACATGATTTGCGTTGCGGGGAGCTGGAAGAAGGAAATTACCGGCTTGAAGGCAATTTTCGGGGATAAGGATATTTACGGAATCGATAGAAATCATTCGATTATGAAGCCTTATATCGAAGAGGATATTGGTGCACTGAGTGATAACTATATTCATAAAGTTATCGATACCATTGAAGAACGTTCGGGCGGTAAGATCAATTTCATTATTTGTTCGTATGGGGTAAAACGTGCTCTTGCAGATTTTTATAAGGGATTTAACGTTGTATTGCCTACGCAGGATTTCGGCGGTTTTACGGCGACGAGCTTTAACGGGATTCCCGTTGTAGCGGATAGATTCTGTCCGGCTGGCACAATGTATCTTCTTAATACCGACGATTTTAAATTGCATCAGCTTTGCGATTGGCAATGGCTTGAAGGGGACGGCGGTAAGGTGTTGAAGCAAGTGCCCGGTAAGCCCGTCTATACGGCTACGCTTGTCAAATATGCGGAGCTCTTGTGCGAACGTCCTTGCGGTCAAGGTATGATCACGGGTATCGAGGAGTATTGATCTGCGCGATACAAACAAGCGTTTTAAGACAACGATTGGAAAACGTTTGGTCGCGTAAAAAATGAAAATGGGGCGCCCAGGTATGCGTTGAGTGCGCTTGGGCGCTTCCTTTTTTAAGGAGGAGAGAGAATGGTAGTAGTGAGAGAAGCGATTGTGGCGGCGGCAATGATGCTGGGGATTGGGGAGGAGGTGAAGGAAAACGTTAGCAATTATGCGAATCCTAAAACTCCAGAGGTGGAATTGCTGATTCAATGTTTCAACTTGGTTGAAAACGAATTGGCAGTCGATTATATGCCGCCGATTAAAGAAGAAACGTGCGAGATTGATGACGGAAAGCTCTATTTCGAGGACTTAGAATATGAAATCTTGCGGGTACTGTGGGTGAAAAATATTGCAGGGGAAGAAATTCCTTTTCAAATCTATCCCGAATATTTAGCTTTGAAAGAAAATACGGTGAAAATACGTTATTCATACGTGCCGTCTTTGAAGGGTTTGAATGAGGTTACCGAAATTCCCTTGCCTGCGTCTACCCATTTGTTTGCGTTGGGAATGGCGGCGGAATATGCGCTTGCGACGGGAATGTTTGAAGCGGCGCGTATTTACGGAGAAAAATATCGGAAGGCTATCGAGCGGTTGTTTTGCTCGCAAAAGGCTAAAAATATGCCTTCGAGAAGGTGGGTATGATGGTCGAAAAGAATAGGAAAACGAAAGGGTTTGGCGGCGTGGAGAAGGAATACTTTTTTAAAGGCTTTGCCTTTGGCGTGAAAAAGGATAATTTCCTTTGCACGGACGTGGGCTTTGGCTGCGATTGCAAGGACGGAACGTTGAAAAACGGTTTGAGGCTTAAAACCTATTTGACGAGGGGCGGTTTACAGATTAAGCAAACCATGAATAGGGATTTAAAAAAGATCGTGTTCTTTACCACAAAAAATTCAAAGGGGAACGTTGTCGATCGCGTTGCGCTGATTGGGGACGCTAACGAATATTTCTTTTTATTTGACGACGAATTTTCTGTGCCGATGTTTTCTTCGTATAATAGTGAAAAAGGGTTTTCTTGCGAATTGCTTTGGAGTGAGGAGGACGGCACGGAGACCTATTATATAGTTTCAAACGAAGGGTTGAAAAAGGTGGAAGGGCGTGCGGAGAGAAAGGGGATCGTATATTTCAATAAAACGCGCGGCGGCTGTATTTGTAAAGAGAGAATATTCCTTGCGAAAGAAAACGGAGAACTTTGGTATTCCATGCCGCTTGATCCGACGGACTACGAGGAAACGGTGGACGACAGCGGGAGAATTCAGCTTGTGCCTGATGGGGAAAAGCTGATTGACTTGTGTGCGTTCGGGGAGTATATATATGCCTTTTTCGAACGGAAAATTTTGCGGATTACCGCTGCGGGGGCGGCGCGAGACTTTAAAGTGGAACGCGTGGCGTACGACGGAAGTCAAGTGATCAAAGGCTCGGTTACGGTTGGGGGAAAATGCGTCTTTTTCCTGACGGAAACGGGGGTATATTCGCTTGCAGGGAAGCGCGCGGAGAAAATGGACGCTTTGAAAATCGTAAAGCCTTTGGGTGAAAACGCCTTTTGTTCAAGTGCGTACGTTGCAGGGAAATATTTGCTTACCTATCAGACGGACGCGGCGGGAACGTATCAAACAGTCGTGATTGACGAGAAGGGCGAGGATTGGTATTATACAAGCTTGATGAAGGGACTGACAAATTATAAAGGAAAAGCGTATGCGTACGTTTATCATCAGCTTTTGGAAATCAATCCTGCGGGAGACATTTATCCCGAACAAAGCGGCGTTTTTTACGTGCGGAATTTGCGGTTTGGAAACGGTCGAGTCGGCTTGAAGCGGTTGCGCTTTGAGGGTGTTGGTTCGTTTTCGCTCACGTTAAAAGTGGACGGAAAAGAACGGACGTATGACTTGGAATGTTCAGACGGGGAAGCTGTGGCAGAGGTCGGACTTGCAGGTAGCTCGTTTGCGCTTTCCTTTGCGTTAAGAGAAGACTGCGAACTGAAAAATATGACGGCGAGCGTGGAAGCGCTTAAAGGCGCGTAAAGGGGGCTAAAAATGACGATTGATATTATTTCCTATACGGACGCGCAGTTTGCCGCGCTCACGGAGGAACAGATTTTGGAGGTGCAAGCGGCGCAGTTGAAGAAGAATGCGCTCGATATAAAGCTTGCGGAGGATATTAAAAGGGAAAAATACCGCTTGATTGATAACGGGACGTTTCGTTCGGGAATATGGAATATGGTGAAATCGGAGTTGGAAGACGCACATAGGCTTGCCGTGGAAAATATTCGCGACGGGTTAATCTTTTATTTGCGGTTCTCGACACAGCAGAACGGTACGGCGGATGCGCCTTATCCTATCGATTATTCGCAGACGCAGTTGGAACGGTTCTACGTTGTCAAGGATTATTATATGACGGCGTATACCGATCCGCAGGAGCGCTTTGACGCTTTCCATGACGACGATCTTGCGAAGACGTATATCGGGGAATATTATGCGTCGCTGTATGATTATTTCCTGAATTTGGCAAAAGAAGCGTAGGTTTTTTGTAAGTTTTATATTTTGCAGCGAGTGTTTTCTTGCTTTTTTCGTTGGAATTTGTTATACTGTAACAAAGCGAAAGGGCGAGAAGATGCTCGCTTTTTTTATCAGGAGGGAAAAGATGCCGTTGGTTGCTGTGAAAAAATTGGACGAAAGAGCGGTTTTGCCCGTTTACGGGTCGGAGTTTGCCGCAGGGGCGGATTTGTACGCCGTCGGGGAAGAAGTAGTCATTCAGCCCGGGGAAACGAAGTTTATCCGCACGGGGCTTGCGATGGAAATTCCCGTTGGGTATGCAGGCTTGATTTATGCGCGCAGCGGGCTTGCGTGTAAGCGCGGACTTGCGCCTGCAAACAAGGTCGGCGTGGTGGATTCCGATTACCGCGGGGAAGTGATGGTCGCTTTGCATAATCATTCCGCGCAGCCGCAAACGGTTGCGGAAGGGGAACGGATTGCACAGCTTGTAATCGCCCCCTTTTTAAAGGCGGATTTTGTGCAAATGGAAGAGCTTACCGATACCGCGCGTGGGGAAGGCGGCTTTGGCAGTACGGGCAGAAAATAAAAAGGATGGTGTGGAAATATGTCCATGAGAATGCGTAAAAAACGGAATTTTGATTCGCGTATGCAGGCGTGCGAGGATTTGTTGCTTGCAAAGGGCGCGAATGGGATTTTGAATATGAAAGAAGCGGCGGAGAGCTATCGTGCGATTCTTGATTTTAAGAGCGTTTTTGGGAATGATAATCCCGTAGCGTTGGAAATTGGCTGCGGAAAAGGCGGGTTTGTGATTACGCTTGCAAAACAAACGCCGAACGTGAATTATCTCGCGCTCGAAAAGATGAGCAACGTTATTTTAACGCCGATGGAACAGGTGCGCGCCGAAAGCGTGGAAAACGTGCGGTTTTTGAATATCCGTGCGGAGTGCTTGCCGTGCTATATCCCTGAAAATAGCTTGGATAGGATTTATTTGAATTTCTCTACGCCGTTGCCGAAGCTTGGGTATGCGACGCAACGGTTGACACACCGCAATTTCTTGGAGATTTATAAAAAGCTTTTGAAAAAGGGCGGGCGGATTTTACAAAAGACGGATAATCGGGATTTTTTTGATTTTTCGCTCGAAGAATATAAAGCGTGTGGATTTGCTCTGGAAAAGGTAACCTATGATTTGCATGAAAATGGGAATCCCGAATGGAATATCGTTACCGAATATGAAAGCAAGTGGGTGGAACAAGGGTTGCCCATTCATCGCGTAGAAGCGGTTTTTAAAGGCTAATTTTTTCAAAATGGACTAGGCAGGTATGCGTTGAGTGATAAAAAGTGCGGTTTTGCCGCACTTTTTTTGTGCGTGGAAGGGGCTTGCTTACCAAAAATAAGCCGTGAATGTATGCCCGCTTGGGCAAGCGTCAAAAAATTGTAAAATTTTGCTAAATGGGACAAAGTTTTTTTGATTATACTCTTGAAAAATTGACGACGGTATGATATAATATATAAAAATTTCATAAATAGCGGTCGCGCGCGAGAAGTTTGAGAGAAAAAGTGCGTTATGGATGGTTGCGTTGGCTATGTTGCACGTAAGGCCGTTAAAAAAGCGAAGGAGGATTGAAAATGTTGGAGAAATGCTGTGAAAACGTTTGTACGGAAGTCGTGGAAGCTTGGGAAAGCAACGACGTGGAAAAAGTATGGAGAATTTTATGCGCAGATAAGAAGAAAGCCTTTGTCGTGGTGCAAATTACGCCTGCGGCGAGAATTGTTCTTGGGGAAAAGTTTGGCTTTGCAAGGGGAGAAGATTGTGTTCCGAAAGTGGTTGCCGTTTTGAAAGGGCTTGGCGCGGACGCAGTCGTCGATACCGCTATTGGGGTGGACGCGGCTTGCTTGATGCTTGCAAACGAATTGAAAGTCAGAAAGGAAAAGGGAGAAGGCTTGCCTTTGTATTCTGCGGAAAGCCCCCTGTTTGTCAATAAAATTGCGGCTGAATACGCCGATAGCGTTGGACAGCTTGGCGTGAATTCTTCCGAGGTTTGCGCAAGATTGCTTCGGAAACATTACGGCGCGGCGAAAGAAGCTTGCGGAAAAAAGATTTGCTTGATTTCCGTCGAGGCTTGCGCGAAGAAAAAGGAGCTCCCTGCTGCGGACGTCGTTTTGACGGTGGAGGAACTTTGGGAAATTTTAGCGAGCACGGAAGTGAATTTGCGCTTGGGTAGAAAAGAACCGTTGGATACGCCGCTTGGCGTGGCGTCGGGCGGGGCGTACGTGTGCGCGGTCAGCGGCGGCTTTGCGGAAAGCGTTGCTCGCTGTTTGTTAGACGACAAAACGCGCGCGCCTTTGAAAAAATTGGCGTATAGCGGGCTTTACGGGAATCAGCCGAGAAGAACGGCGGAAATTTCCGTCGGGGAAACTGTGTATTCCTTTGCGGTCGTTTCTTCTATGGAAGAAGCTGCGGCGTTATTGGAAGACGTGAAAACGGGCGCGGCAGCATACGATTTCGTGGAAGTTACCGCGCGCGAGGGCGGCTGTATCGGCGGCAGTATGGACGGATATGAAGGGGACGAGATGTTGCGCACGAGAAGATTGCGCGCGTTGGGCTTGCACTATCTCGATCGTAACCGCGCGGCAAGATCGGCGGATATGAGCTCGGCGGCGGTGCGGCTTGTGAAAGAATGGCAGGCACTTTGTCGCAATGGAGAGGCTTTTGCGGAAATTGAAGAAATTGATTTTGCCGAAATTGACGAGGTTTTTGAACCGCTTGCAATCGAAGAAGTAGAAGAAATTGCGGACGTTGCGGAAGAATCCATTGTTGAAGAACCTGCCGTAGAAGAAGCGGTAGAGGAAGTAGTTGAAGAACCTGCTGTGGAAGAAACTGTAGAAGAAGTAGTTGAAGAACCTGCCGTAGAAGAAACGGTAGAAGAAACGGTAGAAGAGGTTGTGGAAGAACCTATCGTTGAAGAAGCTGTGGAAGAGGTTGTGGAAGAACCTATCGTTGAAGAAACGGTAGAAGAGGTTGTGGAAGAACCTGCCGTAGAAGAAACGGTAGAAGAAGTAGTTGAAGAACCTGCCGTAGAAGAAACGGTAGAAGAGGTTGTGGAAGAACCTATCGTTGAAGAAGCTGTGGAAGAGGTTGTGGAAGAACCTATCGTTGAAGAAGCTGTGGAAGAAGTAGTTGAAGAACCTGCCGTGGAAGAAACGGTAGAAGAAGTCGCTTTGACGGATCTTTCGGAAGAAGGAAAAGAGAAAAATCGCTATTATTCGAGATTGTCTACGAAAGAAAAGAACCGTTTAAGAAGAATGCGGAAGAAGGGGAAGTAAACCCAAAAACGCAGTAATAAAACAGCGTAGTAATGCATTGCAGAAAGCGCGGCGGCGTTAAGAAAAGCGCCGCCGCAAGAAAAAAAGTAATTTGATCCGAAAGAGTGGTCTGACGGGGAAAAGGATAGATACGTAAAATGGGTACGGTTATGCCGTATCTATGGTAGCCGAAGCGGTGGGCTGTGCCTTTTGCGACGGAGGCGTAAGAAATGAAAGCCGTTTTTGTATAAAAGCGGTAGCGTCCTTTTGCTTGGTTGGCAAAGGGCGTTTTTTAATAATAACAAGCAGGCAGGTATGAGATGAGCGAAATGATAGAAAAATCGGCAAACCGTATTTCGGTGGTGAGTATTTTGGTGGCGGATCGGACGGAAAGTCAAAAAATCAATGGAATTTTATCCGATTACGGAGAGTGGATTTTGGGTAGAATGGGAATACCTTATAAAGAGAAAAATATATCGGTGATGTCTATCGTTTTGGACGCGCCGATAGAGATTACGAACGCGCTGACGGGGAAAATCGGGAAAATTCACGGTGTATCCGTAAAGGCGTTGTTTGGAAAAAATTAAAAAGGAGTATAGGAATTATGAGAAAAGAAATGAAGAAAGTTTTGGCTTTGGTATTTGCGGCGGCGGTGTGTGTTTCTGCATTCGGTGGTTGTAAAAAGGGAGTGGACGAAGAAGAAATTTCCGTCTATATGCCCGATGGTGCGCCTGCGCTTGCGCTTGCAGGAATGATGGCGCAGGATACAAAAGAGGACGGCGTTACCTATCGCGTGGTGGACGCTTCGACGATTTCGAGCAAGGTAACCTATAAGGATATGGATAAAAATGCGGATTTTTGCGTGATGCCCGTTACTGCGGCAAGTAAGCTGCTCGGTAGGGGGGATTCGTATAAGATGCTTGGCGCGGTAACGCACGGGAATTTGTATCTTATCGGAAAAGACGGCACGTATACGGCGGAGAATTTGTCCGATTTGATCGGCAAGACGGTCGGCGTGCTGCAAATCAATCAAGTGCCCGGTTTGACCTTTAAAACGGTGCTGAATAAATACCAAATTCCTTGGCAGGAAATTCAAAACGACGGGGGCAGGGTTGAGGATAAGGTCAATTTATTGGCGATCACAGGCGCGGACGCAATCGGTACGGAACTGACCAAAAATGCCGACTGCTTCTTGGTTGCCGAACCTGCGGCTACGGCGCAGGCGCAAAAAGGGTACTCGATCGTGGGGGATTTGCAGGCTTTGTACGGCGGAGAAAACGGGTATACGCAAGCGGTGCTTGTGGCGAAGAATGAGTTTGTAGAAGAAAAAGCCGAATGGACGAAAGAGTTTGTGGCAAACGTGGAGTTGTCTACCGAGTGGCTGAAAACGGCGAGCGGTACGGAAATTGTAGAGACGGTATCAGCGCATATGGAGGATAAGAATGCGGCAACGTCCTTGAAAGCACCCTTGCTTTCGACGGCGGTTTTAGAACGTTGCGGCATCTATTTCACTTACGCGTCCGCTTGTAAGCAGGCTACGGAAGAATTCTTGACGGAAATGCTCGTCGTGAACGATAAGGCGGCGGCGATTCCCGAGCAAGCGTTCTATTGGGAATATATAAAATAAGGATTGTATGATGAAAAACCTACTTTGGAAAAATATATGGCAAGCCGTGGCGGCAATCGTTTTTTTGATTGCCGTTTGGGTGGTTGCTTATTTTGCGGTGGGGAACGAGTTGATTATTCCGTCTTTTTCGGATAGCTTGAAAGAAATTGGAGGATTGTTCCAAAACGGCGGCTTTTGGCAGGGACTTGGCATGAGCGTTTGGCGCGCGATAATTGCCTTTTTCCTTTCCTTTATTTTTGCCGTTGTTTTGGCGGTCATCTCGTACCTGTCCCCCTCGTTTGGCGGTTTTTTAGCTCCCGTTGTGTCGGCTTTGCGCTCCTTGCCGATTTTTGCGGTGCTCTTGATTTTGCTCTCCTTTTTAGGTGCGGGGGAAGCGCCGATTGCGGTTGCGTTTTTATCCCTTTTTCCTATGCTGTACGTGGGGGTATTGGCAGGACTTTCCAGTGTGGATAGGGGGCTTATCGCAGTTAGTCGGGTGCAGGGGACTTCCCTTTGGAGAAGAATTACCGCGATTTATGCGCCGTTGGCTGCGCCGTACGTATTGAAAGAAGCGGGGGCGGCACTCTCTTTTTCTGTGAAGCTGATCGTTTCGGCGGAGGTGCTTGCGAACACCGCGCGGAGCTTGGGCGGCATGATGCAGGAAGCGAAGATTTATATGGAAATTTCGCAGCTTTTCGCGCTCGTGGGGGTGTCGTTTATCGTGGGCTTGTTGATGGAGTTTCTTTTATCCCTTTTAGCGGCGGCGGCGGAACGGAAAATTAAATAATAAAAAGTTTTTTTAAAATCCGTGAAAGAAATCCGTTTATTCGCTTGTTTTTATCGATAATTTGCGGTATAATGGGATAAGAGGTGGAAGATGAAGAATAAGCAGATGAATTCGAAAGAGGAAAAGGGGATTTCCAAGGCGACGCTCGGGAGAATGCCGCTGTATTTACATTTCTTGCAGGAAGAAAGCTCGAAAGGGGCGCAGTATATTTCTTCTACGGTAATCGCGCAAAATATTTCCGTGTCGTCGGTGTTGGTGCGTAAGGATTTGGCGTTTGTGTCGTCTGAGCCTGGACGGCCGAAGCTTGGGTTTGCGATCAGCCGTTTAATTGTCGATATTGAAAAGTTTTTGGGCTACGATAACCTTTCCGAAGCCATTATCGTCGGCGCAGGCGGTTTGGGCAGAGCCTTTCTTGGGTACGAGGGGTTTGGTAATAACGGCTTGAAGATTGTCGCGGCGTTTGATTCTTCGAGTAAGCTCGTGGGGACGAAAATCGGGGATAAGGAAATTTTACCCGTTTCGAAGCTGCGGGAATTCGTGCAAGAGCATAACATTCGGATAGGGATTATTACCGTGCCGAAGTACGCGGCACAAGAGGTTTTAAACCAAATGGTAGACGCGGGGATTCAGGCGATATGGAATTTTGCGCCTGCGCCTTTGCGTGTGCCGAAGGATATTGTGTTGAAGACGGAAGACTTGGCGGCTTCGCTTGCGATGCTTGCGGGGAAGTTGTATAAACTGGAAGATCGTAAGGCGTAATAAGTCGCGCCGTTTGCGGTTGTTTGGGTGGAGTTATGGATTGGTCGGCGTTTCGCGGTAAAAAAGTATGCGTGGCAATCAGCGGCGGAGTGGATTCGGTCGTGTTGTTGCATACGCTTTTTAAGCTTCGCGAACAGTTTGAAATTTCACTCTCCGCTGTACATTGCGAGCATGGGATTCGCGGAGAGGAGAGCCTTGCCGACGGGGAGTTTGTAAAAGCTTTTTGCGCGTCGTTGGGCGTGCCGTGTCATTATTTTTCCGAAGACTGCCCTGCGCGGGCGGCAAGGGAAAGGGTGAGCTTGGAAACGGCGGCGCGGAATTTTCGGTATGCGTGCTTTTCCGCTTTGGTGGAAAAAGGGGAAGCGGATTTTATTGCGACGGCGCATCATCTAAACGACGAGGCGGAAACGGTGCTTTTTCGGCTGGCGCGCGGTTCGGCATTGAGCGGCGTTCGGGGTATGGACGAAAAAAACGGGTATATTCTACGGCCTTTTTTGCATAAAACGCGCGCGGAAATTGAACGGTACGCCAAAGAAAATGAGTTGGCGTTTCGTGAAGATAAAACGAATTTTGAAACGGACGCTACGAGAAATAGGCTGCGCTTGAACGTGTTGCCTGCCTTGGAGAACGCCGTGCCTGGGGCGAGTGGAAATATTGCTCGGTTTGCGCGGCTTGCGGCGGAGGACGACGCGCTGTTGTATGCCTACGCAAAGGAATTGCTCTTTACGCAAAAAGAGGGGAAACGGGTTGGAATTGCCGTAGTGTTCAGCGATAAAAAACCCTTGTTTACCCGTGCGTGCTTGTTGGCGTTGAAGGGCTTGGGCGTGGAAAAGGATTATACGTCCGCGCATTTGGAAAGCGTGTATTGTTTGCAGGATTTGGAACGTGGCGCAAGGGTATCTTTGCCGCAAAACGTATGCGCGGAAAAGCTTGAAAAGGGCGTTTTATTTTATAAAAAACCGACGGGAGAAATGGTGGCGGCGGTTTCGGAAAAAATATTCGACGAAAATGGATTTGACGGGGGCAGGTACGAGGTGAAATGCTCTTTTACGGCGGCGGAAGCGGAAGAAAGGGCTTGGAAAACGCTGCGTTTGGATAGAGAAAAGCTCCCCCAAGACTGCGTGTTTCGCTTTCGTAGGGAAGGGGATTTTATCGAACGGTTTGGCGGCGGTAAAAAGTCCTTAAAAAAGTTTTTCAACGAAGAAAAAATTCCCGTGGATTTGCGCGGAGAATTGCCGCTTATCGCACAAAAGGACGGCGGGGAAGTGTATGCCGTTTGCGGCGTGGAGATTTCGGAAAAAGTGAAGGTTACGGCGGAGAGTTCGCGCGTGATATATTTGATTACCAAAGAGATTACAAAAGAAGTGGAGGGATTGTGATGTCAATGCATTCGGACGTGAAATACGTGATGATTACTGCGGAGCAAATTGCGCAAAAGGTGAAAGAGCTTGGGATAGAGCTCGACCGTCTTTACGAGGGCAAAAAGCCGATTATGGTTTGCATTTTAAAAGGTAGCGCAGTGTTTCTTGCTGATTTGATCCGTGCGATGGAAACGAGTATGGAGCTCGATTTCATGCGTGTATCTTCCTATGGCAGCGGTACGGTATCGTCGGGGAAACTGAATATCGTCAGCGATCTTAGCACGGATATTCAAGGCAGGGACGTTATCATTGTTGAAGATATTATCGATTCGGGGAATACGCTGTATCGTTTGAAGGAGTTGCTTTTGCAAAGGAATCCCGCAAGCCTGCGGATCGTAACGCTTTTGGATAAGCCCGAACGCAGGGAATCTCCCATTGAAGCCGATTTGACGGGCTTTGTGATTGAGAATGAGTTCGTAATCGGTTATGGGCTCGATTATGCGGAGGAGTATCGAAATTTGCCCTACGTGGGCGTTTTGAAACCCTCTGTTTACGAAAAATAATTTCTTGAAGGCATAGGCGCGTGAAAAACGCGCCTTTCATTACGGGCGGCGTTTGTTGAAAAGGGCAGTTGCCGCTCCTATATATATTATAATAAGGAAGTAAATGCCGCCGAAAAAAAGGAAAAAAGAAGAAAAAGGTATATTTTTTCGCGTTTTGGAAATAATTCGATAAAATTCTAAAATTTTTTAAAAAAAGTGCGTTGAAACGCTTGACAGGTATTTACAAATTTGATATTATAAGTAGGCTGTGTAAAAACGGCGTGTATGGGTTGATGCGGGAAGTTACTGCAAATCCGAGGCTGAAAGCCGCTTCGGCAGATAATTTCCGTTGACAAAAGTGGGAACTCGATTCCTGCGACTAACCGAGGCTTTGCGTAAGAACGCTCGGGAAAAACAAGAGTGTTTTTATTTTGCAGAAACCTCGATACACACGGATATGTTGTACAGCAAAATAAAATGTTAGTATAAACAGTAAAAGGAGTAACGAAAATGGCAGTACAAAAAATCAGAATTAAGTTGGCGGCATACGACCACGAACTCGTTGACGAAGCGGCAAGCCGCATCGTTGAAACAATGAAGAAGAGCGGCGCAAAAATCAGCGGTCCTATTCCTCTTCCCACCGAAAGAGAAATCGTAACGATTCTCCGTTCGCCCCACAAATACAAGGATTCCCGCGAACAGTTCGAAATGAGAACGTATAAGAGAATCATCGACATCTATTCCCCCAACGCAAAGCTTCTTGATTCCATTCACCTCCCCGCAGGTGTGGACATCAAAATCAAGCTCTAATCCACAATTTGCCGAGAAATACTTTTTAAGGTATTCGAGATAAAAAAATATAAGGAGTGAACTTTATCAATGAATAAAGCAATCATCGGTCGCAAAGTTGGGATGACCCAAATCTTTGCAGCAGACGGGAAAATGATTCCCGTAACGGTAGTAGAAGCAGGTCCTTGCCCCGTTGTTCAGGTGAAGACGGTAGCAAACGACGGTTATGCAGCATTGAAGCTCGGTTTCATTGAAACGAACGAGAAAGCGCTGAATAAGCCCGAACTCGGTCAGTTCAAGAAAGCAGGCATCAAACCCCACAAGGTACTCAAGGAAATCAGAGTTGCGAACGCGGAAACGTACGAAGTAGGCGCTGAGCTGAAAGCGGACGTATTTGCGGCAGGGGACAAGGTTGACGTTTCGGGCGTAACGAAAGGTCATGGTTTCACGGGTGTTATCAAAAGATGGAACCAACAGCGTCTTAAAATGACGCACGGTACCGGCCCCGTGCACAGAGAACCCGGTTCTATGGGTTCTATCAGCTCCCCTTCGAGAGTTTTCAAGAACAAGCATCTCGCAGGTCAGTACGGTGTTGAGAACGTTACCATTCAAAATCTCGAAGTTGTTCGCGTAGATTTGAACAGAAACGCAATTCTCATCAAAGGCGCTATTCCCGGACCCAAAGGTAGCATCGTTACCATTTCGGACAGCGTGAAGAGCAAATAAGGAGAGTGAACGAAAATGGCGGCTATTAAAGTAGTAAATATGAACGGCTCCGAAGTCGGCAGCATGGAACTTAACGATAACGTTTTCGCTGTAGATTATAACGAGCCTTTGATTCACCAGGCAGTCGTTACCCGTCTTGCAAACGAAAGACAGGGCACGAAATCCACCCTCACCAGATCGGAAGTTAGAGGCGGCGGTATTAAACCTTGGAGACAGAAGGGCACTGGTCGTGCTCGTCAGGGCTCTATCCGCGCTCCTCAATGGATTAAGGGCGGCGTTGTATTCGCACCTAAGTCCCGCGACTTCTCGAAGAAAATGAACGTTAAGGCAAAGAGAGCAGCGTTGCTTTCCGCACTTTCCAAGAAGGTTGCTGACGGAGAATTCGTCGTTGTGGACGAGCTCAAAGTGAACGCACCCAAGACGAAGGAAATGGCGGCGTTTGCAAAAGCGCTCGGTTTGAACAAGGCGCTCGTTGTTATGGATAACGACGACGTAAACGTAATCCGCGCAGCGGCGAACCTTACCGAACTTAACACCTTGCCTTTGGCACAGCTTTCCACCTATGAAGTTGTCGTAAGCCGTAAGGTTGTTATGACGAAAGCTGCTGTTGAGAAATTCCAGGAGGTAAACGGCTAATGTTTGCAGAAGACATCATCTTGAAACCCGTCCTCACCGAAAAAGGTTACGACGGTATCGCGGATAAGAAATACACGTTCATCGTGAAGAAGACCGCGAACAAAACGGAAATCAAAAATGCAGTCGAAAAAATCTTCGGCGTTAAGGTTGCAAGCGTAAACACCGTTACCTGCAAGGGTAAGCTTAAGAGAATGGGCAGAAACGAAGGTTATACGCCCGATCGTAAAAAAGCTATCGTAACCTTGAAAGAAGACAGCAAGTCCATCGAATTCTTTGATTCGTTGACCTAATTAGGAGGAAAGACTAATGGCTATTAAATCCTATAAACCTACGTCGGCAGGTCGCCGTTTCGTTACGGTTCTTACCTACGACGATCTGACGAAAGGCGCTAAGCCTGAAAAATCCTTGATGCACGATCAACGCCACAGCGGCGGTCGTAACAATCTCGGTAGAATCACGACTAGACACATCGGCGGCGGCAACCGCAGAAAATACCGTATCATCGACTTCAAGAGACAGAAGGACGATATTCCCGCAACCGTACAGAGCATTCAGTACGACCCCAACCGCAGCGCGCACATTGCTTTGCTCGTTTATGCGGACGGCGTTAAATCGTATATCCTTGCTCCCGTAGGTCTTAACGTTGGGGATAAGGTTATGAGCGGCGTAAACGCGGATATCAAGGTTGGTAACGCGTTGCCCCTTGCAAACATTCCCGTTGGTACGATGGTACACAACATTGAGCTTACCCCCGGTAAGGGCGGTCAGATCGCAAGAAGTGCTGGTATCTCCGCGCAAATCATGGCGCAGGAAGGTAAGTATGCGACGCTTCGTATGCCCAGCGGCGAAATGAGATATGTTCTCTTGAAATGCCGCGCTACGATCGGCCAAGTTGGTAACGTTGACCACGAACTCGTTTCCCTCGGTAAAGCAGGTAAGGCAAGATACCTCGGTTTGAGACCCGAAGTTAGAGGTTCGGTTATGAACCCTGTTGACCACCCTCACGGCGGTGGTGAAGGTAAGTCTCCTATCGGTCATGCTGGTCCTTTGACGCCTTGGGGCAAACCCGCACTCGGCTATAAGACGAGAAAGAAGAAGAATGCAACCAACAAGTTCATTCTTAAGAGAATTAACTAATCGGAGGAACAAAAAATGTCAAGAAGCGTAAAGAAAGGACCTTACGTCGAAGCGAAACTCATGAGCCGCATTTTGGCAATGAACGCTGCGAACGAAAAGAAAGTTATCAAGACCTGGTCGAGAGCATCTACCATTTTCCCCGATTTCGTAGGTCATACGATTGCTGTATACGACGGACGTAAGCACGTTCCCGTATACGTAACGGAAGATATGATCGGTTGCAAACTCGGTGAATTTGCGCCTACCAGAACGTTCCACGGACACACGGCGAAAACCACGAAATAAGGAGTGAAAGATCATGGCAGGTAATATGAAGAAAAAGACGGAAAGGGTTGCTCAAAATAGAGAAAAACGCCCTTACGCAGTTGCTAAATATATCAGAGTTTCGCCTTACAAAGTAAGAACGGTTCTCGCGCTTATCCGCGGTAAGAGCTTTAAAGAAGCGAAGGCAATACTCGATTACAGCGTAAACGGCAGCGCACTTGCGGTTAAGAAAGTTCTTATGTCCGCGGCTGCAAACGCAGAACATAACATGGGTATGGACAAGAACGACTTGTTCGTTGCGGAATGTTTCGCAGACGGCGGTCAAATGCTCAAGAGAATGCAACCCGTTTCCAAGGGACGCGGTCATGCGATTCTTAAGAGAACGAGCCACATCACGGTTATTTTGGACGTAAAGAAATTGGAAGGAGAAGTATAACATGGGACAGAAAGTAAATCCTCACGGTTTGAGAGTCGGCGTTATCAAAGATTGGAATACGACTTGGTATGCAGATAAAAAAGAATTCTCCAAATTCCTCAAAGAAGACAACGTAATTCGTACCTTCCTTAAAAAGAAGTACTATGCGGCGGCAATCAGCAAAATCCTTATCGAAAGAGCGGCTTCCAGAATCGTCGTTACCGTTTACACGGCTCGTCCCGGCGTAATCATTGGTAAAGCAGGCGCGGAAGTAGAAGTTATCAAGAAGGAACTCGCGAAGATTACGAACGGCAAAGCGATCAGCATCAACATTACGGAAGTAAGAAAGCCCGATTGCGACGCACAGCTCGTAGCGGAAGGGGTTGCGGCTCAGCTCGAAAAGCGTATGTCTTTCAGACGTTGCATGAAGCAAGCTATCGGTCGTTCGATGAGAGCGGGCGTTAAAGGTATCAAAATGATGGTTAGCGGTCGTCTTGACGGCGCTGAAATTGCAAGAAGCGAAAGCTATCACGAAGGTTCTATTCCCCTTCAAACGCTTCGTGCGGACATCGATTACGGCTTTGCAGAAGCGCACACTACGTTCGGTATGATCGGCGTTAAGTGCTGGATCTACAAGGGCGAAGTTATCAAGAGCGCGAAAAAGCCCGTAGAAGGAGGCGAACAGTAATGTTAATTCCCAAGAGAGTAAAAAGACGTAGACAGCATCGCGGTACGATGAAAGGTAAGGCTACGAAGGGTAACGTAATCGCTTACGGCGAATACGGCCTTGTATCCGAAGAACTCGGCTGGATCAAATCGAATCAAATCGAAGCAGCCCGTATCGCTATGACGAGATTCATTAAGCGTGGCGGTAAGGTTTGGATCGATATCTTCCCCCACAAACCCATCACCAAGAAACCCGCTGAAACCCGTATGGGTTCCGGTAAAGGTTCGGTTGAATACTGGGTAGCAGTCGTTAAACCCGGCCGCGTTATGTTCGAAATGTCGGGTGTAAGCGAAGAAGTTGCAAGAGAAGCTATGCGTCTCGCGGCGCACAAGCTTCCCGTTAAGTGCAAGTTTGTTAAGAAAGAAGTCGTAGCGGCTCAACCCGAAACGGCAGAAGGCGGTGAACAATAATGAAAGCTAAAGAAGTGAAAGAAATGACGAGCGAAGAACTCGTTAACAAGCTCCAAGAGCTTAAGAGCGAACTTTTCAACCTTCGTTTCCGTTTGGCGTCCGGGCAGCTTGAAAACCCCGTTTCCATCAGAACCTGCAAGAGAGATATCGCTCGCGTAAACACGGAAATCCGTGCGAGAGAGCTCAAAGCGTAACATCGGAGGACAACGAAAATGGAAAGAAATTTGAGAAAAGAAAGAGTAGGGCTTGTCGTATCCGATAAGATGGATAAAACGGTTGTTGTTTTGGTCAGCGACAAGAGCAAGCACCCGCTTTACAAGAAAACGATCACCAAGAGTAAAAAGTATAAAGCGCACGACGAAATGAACGAATGTGGCGTAGGCGACAAGGTTCGTATCGTTGAAACGAGAAAACTCAGCAAGGACAAGAACTGGAGAGTTGCTGAAATTCTCGAAAAGGCGAAGTAATTGAAGGAGGACAAAGAATATGATACAACCTCAATCGAGATTGAAAGCAGCTGACAACAGCGGCGCAAAAGAGTTGATGTGCATCAGAGTTTTGGGCGGCTCCTTCCGTAAGTCCGGTAATATCGGCGACGTTATCGTAGCGTCCGTTAAGACGGCTACGCCCGGCGGCGCGGTTAAGAAGGGCGACGTTGTTAAGGCAGTCATCGTAAGAAGCGCTAAAGGCATCAGAAGAGCAGACGGTACGTTCGTTAAATTCGACGAAAATGCTGCTGTTATCATCGATAACCAGAAACAACCCAAGGGTACGCGTATCTTTGGGCCGATCGCGAGAGAATTGAGAGATAAAGATTACATGAAGATCATCTCTCTTGCTCCCGAAGTTCTGTAATTTGTCAGGAGGACTAAAACAATGAACGTAAAAGTAAATGATAACGTACTTGTAATTGCCGGTAAAGACAAAGGCGTACAGGGAAAAGTCCTTGCCACGTCCCCTAAGGCAAATACGGTAACGGTAGAAGGCGTACGTATCCAAAAGAAGCATCAAAAGGCTAGAAAGGCGAACGAAACGAGCAAAATCGCGGAAGTTCCCGGCGCTATCGACGCTTCTAACGTAATGGTAGTATGCCCCACTTGTGGCAAAGCAACGCGTGTTAAGCACGCAGTTGTAGACGGTAAGAAGGTTCGCGTTTGCGCATGCGGCGGCGTTCTTGACAAGGCTTATTCGAGAAAGGCTGCGGCTAAAGCTGCGGCGGCTGCGGAAGAAGCTCCCAAGAAGAGAACGAGAAAGCGCGCGGCAAAGGCTGAAACGACCGAGGCTACGGAAAACAACTAACGAGGTAAGTTAAGATGGCGGAAAAAGTTTATAAAAACAGAGTAAAAGAAAAGTACGAAAAAGAAGTAGTACCTTTCCTTATGAAGAAATTCGGTTACAAGACCGTTATGCAATGCCCGAAGCTCGTTAAGATTGTTATCAACACGGGTCTTGGCGATATTAAAGACAACGCAAAGTCCATTCAAATGACGGAAAACGAAATCAAGTTGATCTCCGGTCAACAGCCTATCTTGACGAAGGCGAAGAAGTCCGTTGCAAACTTCAAGGTAAGAGAAGGACAGACCGTTGGTATTAAAGTAACCCTTCGCGGCGAAAGAATGTATAACTTCTACGACAAGTTCGTATCGATCGCGCTTCCCAGACTCCGCGACTTCCGCGGTGTATCGGATAAAGCGTTCGACGGACGCGGCAACTATTCGGTAGGCTTGAAAGAACAGCTGATCTTCCCCGAAATCACGTACGATCAGGTTGATAAGATCAGAGGTATGGACGTAGCAATCGTAACTACCGCGAACACGGACGAAGAGGCGAGAGAGCTTTTGAGAGCGCTCGGTATGCCTTTCAAGAAGTAAGGAGAAACGAACATGGCAAAGAAGTCAATGATTAATAAACAGCAAAAGACGCCTAAGTTCTCGACGAGAGCTTATACGAGATGCAGCATCTGCGGAAGACCCCACGCGGTTCTCAGAAAATACGGTATCTGCCGTATCTGCTTCCGTAACCTTGCGTACAAGGGAGAAATTCCCGGCGTTAAGAAGTCGAGCTGGTAATAGGAGGTAAAAGAAATGACAGATCCTATCGCAGATATGCTTACTAGAATTAGAAACGCGATCACGGCAAACAAGGAAACGGTGGAAATCCCCGCTTCCAACGAAAAGAAAGCGATTGCTGAAATCCTTGCAAACGAAGGATGGGTAAAAGACGTTAAGATCGTTGAAGACGGTTACAACGGCAAGATCGCTATTACGCTTAAATACGAAGATAAAAAATCGGTTATCAGCGGTTTGCAAAGAGTTTCCAAACCCGGCTTGCGTACCTATGCAGGCGTTGCAAACATGCCCAGAGTCCTTGGCGGCTTCGGAACGGTTATCCTTTCCACCAACAAGGGTATCATGACCGGTAAGAAGGCAAAGGCAGCCAACGTTGGCGGCGAAGTCCTTTGCTACATCTGGTAATAGGGAGGAAGTTGGACTATGTCGAGAATCGGTAAAATGCCCATCGCCCTTCCCGCAGGCGTAACGGTTGAATTTAAGGATAAAGTAGTATCCGTTAAAGGTCCGAAAGGCACTTTGACGAGAGAAGTTGTAGGTAACATCGGTATTGAAGTTGACGGCGCAACCCTTTTGGTAAAAGCGCTTGACGACAATGCGGATACCAACGCGAAGCACGGCTTGTACCGCGCGCTCATCAACGGTATGGTTACGGGCGTTACGGCAGGCTTTGTAAAGACGTTGGAAGTAAAAGGTGTAGGTTGGAAAGCGGCTGTTCAAGGCAACAAGCTTGTTTTGAACGTTGGTTTCTCCCACCCCGTAGAATTCGTAGCTCCCGAAGGGATTAAGTTTGAATGCCCTACGTTGACGGAAGTAAACGTTAGCGGTATCAGCAAGGAACTCGTTGGGCAAATCGCTGCGAATATCAGAGCTATCAGAGTGCCCGAACCTTACCATGGATACGGTATTCGCTATAAGGGTGAATACGTAGAACATAAGGAAGGTAAGACCTCCGGTAAAGGTAAGAAATAAGGAGCGTTAAAGTATGATTACGAAAATTGATAAGAATGCAGTCAGACAGAGACGCCACGCACGCGTCAGAAAGACGGTTACGGGCACGGCGGAAGCTCCCCGTATGAACGTATACAGAAGCCTTAACCACATCTACGTACAGGTTATCGACGATCGTAAGGGCGATGCAAAGGGAGGCGTTACGCTTGCCGCTGCGTCCACGATGGATAAAGCTGTAAAAGAAAAGATCGCAGGTCTTTCCAAAACGGAAGCCGCTAAGGTTGTCGGCGCAGTTGCTGCTGAAAGAGCGATGGCAAAAGGCGTTCAGGCAGTCGTATTCGACAGAGGCGGTTATCTTTACACCGGACGTGTAAAGGCAGTCGCAGACGGCGCAAGAGAAGCCGGACTTAAATTCTAAGGAGTGGGTACAATGGCAGACGAAAAAAGAGAAAGAAGACCTCAAAGAAGACAGGCTGAAGACGACGGGCTCGTTAAAAAGCTCATCGAAGTAAACCGTGTAACCAAGGTTGTTAAAGGCGGTAAGAATATGCGCTTTGCAGCGCTCGTTATCGTTGGCGACGGCAACGGCAAAATCGGTGTTGCTACCGGTAAAGCGAAAGAAGTTCCCGAAGCAATCGAAAAGGCTACTTTGAGAGCGAAAAAGAATATGGTTTCCGTATCGATCGTTGACGGTACTATTCCTCACCAGGTAATCGGTCAGTTTGGCCGCGGTTCCGTGCTTATGATGCCGGCATCCGAAGGTACTGGTGTTATCGCGGGCGGTCCCGTTCGTGCGGTAATGGAAGCAGTTGGTATTAAGAACATCAGAACGAAATCGCATGGCAGCCAGAACCCCGGTAACTGCGTTAAGGCAGCAATCGAAGGTTTGAAAGAGCTTAAATCGGCTCAGCAAGTTGCAGCGCTTCGCGGTAAGACCGTTGAAGAAATTTTGAGCTGAGAAACGGAGGGATTGTAAAATGGCTAAAATTAAAGTTACGCTTGTAAAAAGCACGATCGGACAGGTTGCTTCCGTAAAAGGTACGGTTGCAGCGCTCGGTCTTAAAAAGATCCGTTCCTCCAACGAACTTGACGATACTCCTGTAACCCAGGGTATGATTGCGAAAGTTAAGCATCTCGTCAAAGTAGAAAACATCTAAGGAGATTACCATGAGAATAGATACTCTTGCTCCTGCAAAGGGAGCTGTTAAAGCGTCGAAGAGACTCGGTCGCGGTATCGGTTCGGGTACGGGTAAAACTTCCGGTAAGGGCCACAAAGGTCAGTGGGCTCGTTCCGGCGGTGGCGTACGTCCCGGCTTTGAAGGCGGTCAGATGCCTATTGCGCGTCGCGTACCCAAGAGAGGGTTTACCCATAACGGCAAGAAGGAATACGTTATCGTTAACCTTTCCGATCTTGCACAGTTGCCCGAAGGCACTGTTGTTGATTACGGTTTCGTTATGGAAAACGGACTCGCAAAAGAAGTTAAAAATAACTGCGGACTGAAAGTTCTCGGTAAAGGCGAATTAAACGTTGCACTTACCGTGAAAGCGGCGAAATTCTCCGTGTCCGCCAAGGAAGCTATTGAAGCTGCCAAGGGAACGGCGGAGACCCTCTAAAACATATCGCGAACGGAAAACCGCGTAAAAGTGGTTTTCCGTACTTCGCGTTATTTCTCCCCACGCGCGTTGTCGTATTTTGACGGCGTCGCGGGAAATAAAACACTAAACGGAGAAAGAAATGTTACAAACTATTATCAATGCTTTTAAAGTAAAGGAAATCAGACGCAAGGTCTATATGATGCTCTTGCTGCTCTTGATTTTCCGTATCGGTTGTTTCATTCCCATTCCCGGGCTTGAAAGATCGGAGTTTGCTAGCGTTATCGAAGGCAACGACTTCTTAACGCTTATGAGCAGCATTACCGGCGGCGCGTTGTCGCAGGGTACTTTGTTTGCGCTCGGTATCGGACCGTACATCAACGCTTCGATTATCATGCAGCTCCTTGGCGTAGGTATTCCCGCGCTTGAAAGACTTTCTAAGCAAGGCGAAGAAGGGCGTAAGAAAATGGCGCAGTATACCAGATACGTAACCATTCTTCTTGCAATCATTCAATCAATCGGTATTATCGTAGGGTTCGGTAAGGACGCGATTCAAATCGAATTCTTCTACAACAAAATGTGGCTTGCTACCATTTTCATGGCAATCGTATATACGGCAGGCGCGCTGATCGTTATGTGGCTTGGTGAAAGAATCACCGACTACGGCGTAGGCAACGGCCAATCCATGATCATTTTCGTAGGTATTTTGTCTACGGCAGGTATGCAAATCGTTGCGAAGATTCAAGCGATTCCTTCTGATATCAATCAACTTTGGGACGTTGTTGCGTTCATTCTCGTTTGCGCGGTTATCTTCTTCGCAATCGTTTACGTGGATCTTTCCGAAAGAAAAGTTCCCGTTCAGTACGCAAAACAAATCAAGGGCAGAAAGATGTACGGCGGTCAGTCGTCTTCGATTCCTATCAGAATCAGCGGCGGCGGCGTTATGCCTCTCATCTTCGCGTTCTCGATTCTCAGCTTCCCTCAAATGATCGCTAGTATGATTTCGCCCAACGGCGGTTTCACGAATTGGTGGAATAACTGGATGTCGGCTTCGGCTACGGGTTGGGGCGCAGTTGTGTACTCGCTCGTGCTTTGCTTGTTGATTTTTGCGTTCTCGTTCTTCTATGCGAAGATGCAATTCCAACCGGACGAAGTTTCCAAGAACATTCAGCAAAACGGCGGCTTCATTCAGGGTATTCGTCCTGGTAAAGCGACGGAAAATTATCTGACGAAGATTTCTAACCGTATTACGCTTTTCGGTGCGATTTATCTCTCGCTTGTTGCGTTTATTCCTTCCGTTGCGTTTGCATGGGCGTCGTTCGACCTCGTCAACGTATTCTCTACGACGAGTATCCTTATCGTAGTATCCGTTGCAATGGAATTCGAGAAACAGTTACAAGCACAAATGATGATGAAGAATTACAAAGGATTCTTGAAATAAGAAAAACTTCCTACGCGCTTGCCCTTTGCGGGTTAAGCGCGCAGGTTGCGAAATAGAGAATACATAGTAATTTTTATCAGGAGAAAAATATGAACATTATTTTGCTTGGCGCGCCCGGCGCGGGTAAGGGAACGCAAGCCGCAAGAATTTCCGACGGCTATAAACTTCCCCATATTTCCACGGGCGACATTTTCAGAGAAAACATTAAAAACCAAACGCCGATCGGGTTGGAAGCAAAATCCTATATCGATAAAGGCTTACTCGTTCCCGACGAAGTTACCTGCAAAATCGTAGAAGGACGTATCGCACAGGCGGATTGCCAAAACGGCTATATGCTCGACGGCTTCCCCCGTACGATTGCGCAAGCCGAAGCACTCGATAAGATCACGAACATTGATCTCGTTATCAATATCGACGTAGATTTCAGTTTACTCATGGAACGCCTTTGCGGTAGACGCGTTTGCGCTTGCGGCGCGACCTATCACGTATCGACGCTCGGCGGCGAAACCAAGTGCGCGCGTTGCGGCGGCGAACTTTATCAAAGAAAGGACGATAATCCCGAAACGGTACAGAGCCGTTTGAACGTGTACAGCGCACAAACCGCTCCGCTTATCGAATACTATACGAAGAAGGGCTTGATCTTCAACGTATCTGGGAACATGAGTCCTGACGAAGTTTACGCAAAGATTTCCGAAAAGCTCGATTTGATGAAATAAGTATGATTCACGTAAAAAGCGAAAAAGAGATCGAGTTGATCCGCGAAGCTTGTAAAATCGTGCGTGATACTTTGAATTTCGTAGGCTCGAAAATCAAAGCGGGTATGACGACGAAGGAAGTGGATATGCTCGTCGAACGGTACATCCGTTCTTGCGGAGCGAATCCGTCTTGCTTAGGTTACGGCGGTTTTCCCGCCTCCGCGTGCATTTCGGTCAACGAGATGGTCGTGCATGGTATTCCCGACGATAGAATCTTAAAAGAAGGGGATATCGTCAGCGTGGACGTGGTAGCGGATAAAAACGGGTATCACGGAGACGCCTGCCGAACCTTTTGTATCGGCGAAGTTTCGCAGGACTTAAAACAGCTTGTAAAAGTTACGGAAGAATGTTTCTTCAAAGGTATTGAGGGCTTACGGGCGGGTACACCGCTGTTTGACATTGGATACCGCGTACAGAAACATGCGGAAAGCCACGGCTACGGAGTAATTCGTTCGTACACGGGACACGGGATCGGTAAGGAAATGCACGAAGATCCCTCCGTTCCGAATTTCGGACGGCTGGGTACGGGCGTGCGGCTCAAAGCCGGAACGGTACTTTGTATCGAGCCGATGATCGCGCAAGGGACTTGGAAAGTCCAATTACTGGACGACGGTTGGGGCGCGGTAACGGCAGACGGAAAACCGGCAGCGCATTATGAAAACACGGTAGTGGTGCGCGAAGACGGCGTGGAAATTCTTACTTTGTAAGAATTGCGTTTAGAAAAAAAGCGCCTAATATGGCGGATAAAAAATCGGAGGAAATTTCTGTGTCCAAAGACGACGTAATCGAAGCGGAAGGGAAAGTAATCGAAGCGTTGCCCAATGCAACCTTTAAAGTGCAACTTTCCAACGGTCATATCATCACGGCGTATATTTCCGGTAAGCTTAGAATGAATTATATTAGAATCATCGAAGGCGATACGGTTAAGTTGGAAATGAGCCCGTACGATCTGACGAAAGGCAGAATCACGTGGCGTAGCAAGTCGTAATTACGGCTGAACAAGTTTATTAAACAAGGAGAAAATACAATGAAAGTTAGACCTTCTGTAAAACCTATGTGCGATAAGTGCAAAGTTATCAAGAGAAACGGTTGAGTTATGGTTATCTGCTCCAAGAGCAAGAGCCACAAACAAAGACAGGGCTAAAAAGATTGAAAATCAAGACGAAAAAGTATCAAAAAACGCTTGACAAGTCTTGACGAGGTGTGGTAGAATTATATCATGCCGTAATTTGGGAAATGGCGCGCGTAAGCGTGATTTCTCGGTAAAAGAATAGAGTAATTAAGCTGAATTTCCGTAAGATTTACGGAAACTCAGTTTTGTTGCGTTTAATAATCGTTCCATTTTTTGCCAGTTTTACGCTGTTGGACAGGCAGGAAGGGAACAAAGCGCGAAAATAATACAGTATGCGACGTGGAGCATTTTCCACTGCGAAACGACGTGTATTCGTTGGCGATATAAAACAAAAATAATAAAAAAACAAACGGAGGACAGAAATCTATGGCACGTATTGCCGGTGTGGATTTACCCAGAGAAAAAAGAATCGAAATCGGTTTGACTTATATCTACGGTATCGGTCTTACGACTTCGAAAAAGATTCTCACGGAAACCGGAATCAATCCCGATACGAGAGTAAAAGATCTCGACGAGAATGACGTTTCCAAATTGAGAGAATATATCGATCACAATTTGAGAGTAGAAGGTGAACTTCGCAGCGAAGTATCCCTCAACATTAAGCGCCTTATGGAAATCGGATGCTACAGAGGCATTAGACACAGAAAGGGCTTGCCCGTACGCGGACAGAGCACGAAGAGAAACGCTCGTACGCGTAAAGGTCCTGCACGCGCGATTGCAGGCAAGAAGAAATAATTAGGAGGCGATAAATAATTATGGCAGAAATGAAAAAGAAAGTCGCTTCCCGTAAGCGCAAAGAAATTAAGAAGGTAGACAAAGGTCAAGTTCATATTCAATCCACGTTCAACAACACGATCGTAACGGTTACGGATATGAGCGGTAACGCTATTTCCCAGTCCAGTGCAGGTGCGCTCGGTTACAAGGGTAGCAGAAAGGGTACGCCGTTTGCAGCGCAAATGGCTGCTGAAACGGCTGCTAAGGTTGCAAAAGAACACGGTCTTCGCAGTGTAGAAGTTTACGTAAAAGGTCCCGGGGCTGGTAGAGAATCCGCTATTCGTGCGCTTTCCGCTTGCGAACTGGAAATTACGTTGATTTCCGACGTTTCCCCCATCCCCCACAACGGATGCAGACCCCCGAAGCGTCGTAGAGTTTAATCAGGAGGCAAATAGAAAATGGCTAGATATAGAGAAGCGAAATGTAAGCTTTGCAGAAGAGAAGGTGCAAAGCTGTTCCTCAAAGGCGATAAATGCTATATGGAAAAATGTCCGTTCAACAAGCGTCCGGTTGCTCCCGGTCAGCACGGTGCGGATAGAAAGAAGGTTTCCGAATACGGTTTGCAGCTTCGTGAAAAGCAAAAGACCAAGAGAATTTACGGAGTGCAGGAAGGTCAATTCCGTAAGTATTACGAAATGGCTGACCGCATGAAGGGCGTTACCGGTGAAAACATGCTTTCCTTGTTGGAAAGAAGACTTGACAACGTAGTATTCAGAATGGGCATTGCTCCTTCCAGAACGTTGGCTCGTCAAATCGTAAGCCACGCACACCTTTCCGTAAACGGCAAGACGGTTACCGTTCCTTCCTACATTGTAAAGGCAGGCGACGTAATCGTTGTTAAAGAAAATAGAAAGGGCAACAAATATTTCACGGAACTCAAAGAAACGAAAGCAAGCAACACCCTTGTTAAATGGGTTGAGTTTGATAGAGAAAAACTTGAAGGAAAGGTATTGGCTCTTCCTACCAGAGAAGATATCGACAGCCAGATTGCTGAGCATATGATTGTCGAATTGTACTCCAAATAATCGAATATAAGGAGGTAACATAATGATCGAAATGGATATGCCCAAACTCGAGGTGTTAGAAAACAGCGATTTCTATGCGAAAGTTGTTTGTGAACCCTTAGAGAAAGGTTTCGGTCTTACCATTGGAAACTGCTTAAGAAGAATTTTGCTCTCCGCATTGCCCGGGGCGGCTGTGGAAGGGATCAAGTTCCTTGACGGCAGTGTGAAACACGAGTTTTCCGCTGTAACGGGAATCAGAGAAGACGTTACGGAAATTATCCTTAATTTGAAAACGCTCGCTATCAAGACGAAAGTAATTGATAAAGAGTACGAAAAAGTTCTGCATATTTGTAAAGAAGGTCCTGCGGTTTTAACCGGTAAAGATCTCAACATTGACGCGGAAATTGAAGTGATCAACGAGGATCAATACATCTGT
The DNA here is from genome assembly GCA_045127595.1 of Candidatus Scatosoma sp. Taxonomy (GTDB): domain Bacteria; phylum Bacillota; class Clostridia; order Christensenellales; family Borkfalkiaceae; genus Scatosoma. Next base: position 118,173 of record JBGVQS010000021.1, read on the forward strand.
ACCATTGACGAGGGTGCAAAGCTTGATGTCGAGCTTACCGTCGGTAGAGGTAGAGGGTATAGACCTGCAAAAGAGAATAAAAAGCCCGTTGTCGATTATATCGCAATCGACTCCATTTATACGCCTGTGCAAAAGGTAAACTACGCAGTAGAACCTACGCGCGTTGGTCAGGCAGTTGACTATGATAAGCTGACGCTTGAAGTATGGACGGACGGTACGTTCTCGGGGAAAGAAATTATTTCCCTTGCGGCAAAGATTATGCAAGATCACATCGGCTTATTCGTAAATCTTAGCGAAACGATCAAGGGTATGGATATCCTTGTCAAGACGGAAGACGATAAGCAACAGCAAATTCTTAAGATGGCGATTGAGGAAATGGACCTTTCCGTTCGTTCCTACAACTGCTTGAAGAGAGCAAACATTCATACGGTCGAAGATTTGACCAAGAAGACGGAAGACGATATGTTGAAGGTTAGAAACCTCGGCAGAAAGTCCTTGGAAGAAGTCATTCACAAATTGGAATCTTACGGCCTCGCATTAAGACAACAGGAGGATTAATATTATGCCCAGAAAATTGGGAAGAACGTCTAAACAAAGAAATGCCCTTTTGAGAAATCTGGCATCCCAACTTCTTTGGTACGGTAAAATTGAAACGACCGCTGAAAAGGCAAAAGAGCTTCGTCCTTACGTTGAAAAGCTCATTACCAAGGCCGTTAATACGTACGATGACAATATCGAATTTGAAGTAACAAAAAAAGACAACAAAGGCAAAGAATTCACCGTTACGAACGTGAAAGACGGCGCAAAGAAACTTGCGGCTCGTCGTGCAATCATGGCAAAAACCTATGACTTGCAAGAAATCAAAGCGTTCAACGAAAAGAAGAGCGAATTCAAAGCAAGAACGGCTGATATTCAGCACCCCTTGATGGACAAACTTTTCAACGAAATCGCACCCAAATATGCGGCTCGTAAAGAAGAACTCGGTCAAGGTGGCGGCTATACGAGAATTTACCTTCTCGGTGAACGCCGTGGCGACGCTGCTGAACTTGCAGTAATCGAATTGGTTTAATTGTAACCGATAAAGTGTCCCCTCGCAAATATTTGCGAGGGGATTTTTTTCGAGTGCGCGGTGTGCACTTCTTTCTAAAAAGCAAGGCGAGAATATTTATATTACTCTTACATGGGGAGGCGACATAAACGACTATTAGAAAATTATTTAAAAATATTGACATAGAATCAGAGTTATGTTATAATTGTCATAGTAAATATAATAAATGTAAGCCTTTTCATGCGTAGAAGCGAGATGGAGGATAGTTTATATGGAATTATGGATCGTATGGCTAATTGCTGCGGTCATATTACTGTCAGCAGAGGTTTTAACGACAGATCTTGTTGCGGTTTGGTTTGGGATAGCTGGGTTGCTTTGCTGTTTGGTTGCAGCAATTTTTCCTTCTTTGCACATTATATGGCAAATTTTGATTTTTGCTTTTATTTCAACGGTGTTGATCATTTTAACACGACCATTGGTCAAAAAAATTATGCAACGAAAAAAAGGGCAAGAAACAAATTTGGAACTTATTATAGGGCATACTGCGATGGTTACCGAAAGGATTGATAACGATAAAGAATTGGGCGCAGTTAAAATCAACGGTTTAGTCTGGACGGCGCGTTCGGTTGACGGTTGCATTTTGGAGGAGTCAACGCTGGTAACGGTTTGCGAAATCAAAGGGAATAAAGCTTTTGTTATAAAAACAAAGAAGGAGAATTGAGAAAATGGGAGCAATTATCGCAATAGTAGCGGTTGTAGCAGTTATTTTGTTATTGATTGTATCAGGGATCAAAGTAGTTTCTCAAGCAAAAGCGTATGTCATTGAACGGCTTGGCGCATATCATGAAACATGGCAAACAGGAATTCATTTCCGGATTCCTATTATTGAAAGAGTTGCAAAAGTAGTATCGTTGAAAGAGCAAGTGGTAGATTTTGCGCCGCAACCCGTTATTACAAAAGACAATGTAACGATGCAGATTGATACCGTCGTATTCTATCAAATTACAGACGCAAAGCTGTACGCTTACGGCGTTGAATCTCCTATTATGGCGATTGAAAATCTTACGGCAACTACGCTTCGTAACATTATTGGGGAACTTGAACTGGACCATACGCTGACTTCACGTGATACGATTAATGCGAAAATCCGCTCTATCCTTGATGAGGCGACAGATCCTTGGGGGATTAAAATTAACCGCGTCGAATTGAAAAACATTAAACCGCCTGCGGAAATCCAAGACGCCATGGAAAAACAAATGAAGGCTGAACGTCAAAGACGTGAGGCAATTTTACGTGCGGAAGGGGAAAAAGCTAGCAATATTCTTGTCGCAGAGGGTAAAAAAGAAAGTCAAATTTTAGCGGCTGAGGCGGAAAAACAAGCGGCTATTTTGAAAGCGGAAGCAGAAAAACAGGCGGCTATTTTGAAAGCGGAGGCTGAGAAAGAAGCGATTTTGCGAGTGAATGAAGCACAGGCGGAATCAATCCGTATGATTAATGAAGCGAAGCCCGAAGACGCATTTATGACGCTTAAAAAGCTTGAAACTCTTGCGAAAGTTGGGGATGGACAAGCAACTAAAATTGTTATTCCCAGTGAATTGCAAGGAATAGTCGGACTAGTCAATACAATTAAAGAAGCAAAATAAAGGTATGGATATGCAAAATAAGCTCGCAAGAAAAGTTCTTGCGAGCTTGTTTTTATACTGTTAATATATACTTATTTAATGATACGCGTAGCCGCTACCGCGATTGCGCCCGGGCCGATATGGCAGGAAATACTCAAAGGAAGCGGTTCGCAAAAATGGAAGGGAATGTTCGGGAATGCCGCTTTCAATTCATCACAGAATTTTTCAGCTTCCGCAAAATTAGCGGTATGCGCAACTGCAAGAGCTATTTCACCGTTTTTTACGTAGGCAGAAAGCTGGGAAGCAAGATCGGTTTTGATGGCTTCAATCATCATGTCCTTTGCCTTCTGCGTGCTGCGTACAACGCCGAATTTATCAAGCTTATCTCCGTGGATTTGCAAAACGGGTTTGATTTTTAAAATCGTACCGATCATGGCTGCGGTGGGGGTAACTCTGCCGCCGCGTTTCAAATACTTCATTGTATCTACGGCAATATAGATAGTGGAGTCGCCTGCGGTCGTTTCTAAATATGCCTTGATTTCGTCGGGCGTCTTTCCTGCTTCGCGCAGTTTTAGCGCGTCGAGCACGCTCTCCTTTTGTGTAACCGAAATACGGCGGTTATCCACGACGTAGACTCTGTTGTCAAAATCCTTGGCAAGGTTGGTTGCAGCTGCGCAAGATTGGCTCAACCCCGACGACATAGGAATATGTATCAACGCGTCGTATTCCTTTAATACGTCCGTCCATAAGTCCGCTAAATCGCCGATACTCGGTTGGGAAGTGGAAACGCTCACGTTATTTTTTAACAGCTCATAAAAGCGTTCTTGCGTGAGATTTACATTCTCAAAATAAGGATCGGAATCTACCAAAAATGGCATTGCTAAAACGTAAACGCCTTGCGATTTATATTCTTCTGGCAATATGCCGCTGTTGCTGTCCGTTGTAATAGCAATTTTCATGTTCCGTATTCTCCTACGTTTAACCGAGTGGAATTTACACTGATTATTAACGTCATCATATATCTACTATAACAAATTTTTTATTTCTTGTCAATTAAGTCGGTGGGGTTTTGTGAAAATAGTCATATTTTGCGATGACATAGCACGATTGCTTTTGCGATTTTTCATGATAATTCGACGTTTGTTGTAAAAACTGCTTTTTCACTATTTACAAACGTGGAAATTTATGCTATAATAACATAAATGATTTTTGAAAATCAGGGGTAAAATAAGATATGCACTCTTTAAAAGAATTATACAGAATTGGGAAGGGACCTTCTTCTTCCCACACAATCGGTCCGGAACGTGCTTGTCGCTTGTTTAAGTCGGAAAATCCTACGGCGACTTCTTTTGCTGTGCGGCTGTTCGGTTCGCTTGCTAAAACGGGAATAGGGCATGGAACGGATAAGGTTATCGAGAGTATTTTGCCTTGCGTTACCATTGAATATGACGAAACAACCGAGTGCTTGCATCCCAACACAATGGAACTCATCGCGTACATGGGTGGGGTAAAATGCAATTTCATGCGTGTTTATAGCGTTGGTGGCGGCGCGATTAAGGTGGAGGGGAGAGAAGATTTCGAAGGAAAGCATATATATAATATGCGGAAGATGTCGCAGATTCGTGCCTATTGCGAAAGTGCACATATGCGCTTATATGACTACGTCTTTTCGTGCGAAGGGGAAGATTTAAAAGAATATCTTACCGAAGTTTGGGAAACAATGAAAGCGGCGGTGGCTCGTGGGGTTCGAAGCGAAGGGGTTTTGCCCGGCGGGTTAGACGTTGAGCGTCGCGCTAAGATTTTATTCAATGGAGAAACGCCGGAAGAAGCGGCAGAAGTTCGTGAAAATCGCTTGGTATGCGCGTACGCCTTTGCCGTCAGTGAAGAAAATGCCGCTGGGGGAACAATCGTTACCGCGCCCACTTGCGGGGCTTGCGGCGTCTTGCCTGCCGTTTTATGTTATATGCAAGAACGGAAAGGATACTCGGATGAAGAAATCATCAATGCGCTGGCAACGGCGGGTTTGGTGGGGAATTTGATCAAAACAAACGCGTCCATATCGGGCGCGGAATGCGGCTGTCAAGCGGAAATCGGAAGCGCGTGCTGTATGGCAACGGCGGCACTTGCTGAATTGCGCGGATTGACTTTAGGACAGATTGAATACGCAGCAGAAGTGGCAATGGAGCATCATTTAGGGTTGACGTGCGATCCGATTTGCGGTTTGGTGCAAATACCTTGTATTGAGCGAAATGCCGTAGCGGCGATGCGCGCGATCAATGCGGCTTCGTTGGCATATTTTCTTTCGGATAGTCGAAAAATTTCCTTTGATTTGGTTGTAGAAACGATGTACGAAACGGGAAAAGATCTGCGTCGTCCTTATCGTGAAACGGCGGAAGGCGGGCTTGCCAAGCTGTATAAACGGTAAAAGACGGGGGCAGGTATGCGTTGAACGTTTTTTACGGCGGCGGAATTCCGCGCATACGCGCGCGCGTATAAAAAAGTTGAAAAAATTTTTTAAAATTCTGCAAAAAACAAGAAAAAACGCTTGACAAATATTTTGAAATAGATTATTATATACAAGCGTTGTTTTGAAACGCATAATGGTTATGGCCCAGTAGCTCAGTTGGTTAGAGCGCCAGCCTGTCACGCTGGAGGTCGACGGTTCGAGCCCGTTCTGGGTCGCCATAACTTGCCTTGGTAGCTCAGTCGGTAGAGCAGCAGACTGAAAATCTGCCTGTCGGTGGTTCGATTCCGCCCCAAGGCACCACCGAAAGGGGTAGCCGATTGCGAATCGGTGCGACAAGAGTTGCCGGTGTAGCTCAATTGGCAGAGCAGCTGATTTGTAATCAGCAGGTTGTGGGTTCGAGTCCAATCACCGGCTCCACAACAACAATTTTATATGGGCAGATTCCAGAGCGGCCAAATGGATCAGACTGTAAATCTGACGTCTTCGACTTCGGTGGTTCGAATCCACCTCTGCCCACCAAAATGAGTTTTTATGCAAAAATCAATGCATAAAAGCTCATTTTTCTTGTATAAATGATTGATTTATGCATTGAAATTTGCGACAATTACTACCTTTGGGGTGTAATTTGGGGTGTAAAATCCGTCTTTTTAAGCCGTTTGCGGCAACGGAAATTTCACCATTTGCATTTGTTCGTACATGAAGTCATCAGGGAAGTGCGTATAAACCTTTCCGACAAGTCGGTCAGGACTATCGCCCATCCAAATATCAACGATATCAGGTCGAACGTATTGCTGACAAATTGTCGCGAACGTATGCCGTAAACAATACGCCGTTTTTTCTGCAAGCAGTTCTTTCATAATATCATTGATTTTCAATCGGTGTAAATCCGTTGTTAAAGGTTTATTCCAGTCAATCAATTCCTGTGCCTGCGTAGGTATAGGAATTTTTTTGTACTCGATTTTCCCGTTTTTACGTTTACGGTTACGAGTGATAAGAAAATCGCCTTCGCGGTGGGTTTCTTCATCAATTTCGCAAGGGCGTAAACCGAAGAAATAGAGTATGTAGGCGAATTGTCGGATATTATCGTATTTAGAGTCTTTAATGCGCTCTAAAAACGCTACAATTTCACCGTTGGATAAACTTTCGCGCGATTGTCTTTCGGCGCGCTTGAACTTGATTAAAGCCACGGGATTATGCGTAATAATGCCGCTTGCCACCGCATACTTGAAAATTCCGTTAAAAAGAGTACGGAGTTCCTCGTATTTACGGGGCTTGACTTCTTTCAAAATGGCGTCGATGTCAATCGTTCGGATTTGAGCTATCGGTTTTTTACGGATTTCTTCGGGTAAGCCGTTAAAGTTTACCCTAAATCGCATATGTTCCTTATCGACCACCGTACCTTTTTTATAGGCGTGCCATTCTTCGAAGATTTCTTCCAAAAGGTTGAATCCCGATTGTTGCTTGGCGACAAGGTATTTCCCGATATTGTCGGGCGTAGTTTTTTCTAAAAAGATACGTTTTGCCTCGTTGATATCAACGGACGCGGCGCGGATATTATATCCGTTCCTGCGATAACGTATTTCGTAGTAAAACCCATTTTTACCGCTTTTTCTTTTGATGACGTGCGCTATATAGCCGTTAAGTATAAAATATTTCTTGAATGTTTTGTCCATACGTTTTACCTCGTTTTTCGTGAATGTAATAATGTTGGATTCCGCACTCTCGTCTATTATACACGGACTATTTTCAGTTGTATCAATATCCCCGTTGTACGCAGGGGGAGTATTGACGTTTCCCGAACGGATAAGGTTTTGCAAGGTTTCCACCGTAACGGATTCTTCCGCTAACTGTAAAACGAATTGCATATATTTATCGCCGCTCGGCGTGGTTGCTAAAAGTTGCAATAATTCTGTTAAATTTCTCTGTTTTTCTTGTCGATTCATATCCTCCTTTATATGGCATTCAGTAAAACAAAAAAGACTTTTAAGGAGCGTGAAAGTAGGCAAAATCCTTTCGCGCCTAAGGTCTAAGGTTTTATTATTATAGCATTTGAGTTCGTCTTTGTCAATAAAATACGAACAAATGTTTGTAATATTTTTAATAAAATTTTTATCTTGGATAGACAACATAATATCATATCCCGATAGAAAGGTCTACGACAAATTTTGTCGTATTAGAAGAATAATGCTTTGTATTTTACTTGCGCGCGAGTTCTTCTGCGCCATACGGTTATACGGTCGATATCGAGAAATTCTGCGATTTCATTACAGGTCATGCCCGCCATATAGCAATCCAATACAACGCGGTCACGAGGTTTAAGGTTGAGAAGTTCAATTTTCTTATCCACTTCCGTATAATCTTTTTCTTCGTAATGGTCGATTTCCACGGAAATATTTTGCGCGTCAGTATTTTCTAAATCGCAATGACGAGCGATATGTCTGCGCATTCTATCGATATTACGACCGACCAACATATACGTAGCGTGTTTAATCGTAATTTCTTGACCGTTTTTAATCATATAAACGTCGGTTAATTTTTTACCTACAAATTCGCATAAGAAACAAACGGCAGTCTGTACAAGGTCATACGCATCTGAAAATACGTGATGGGAATCGTTACTACGATTCAAATCTTTTACAAGACCAACATAGAGCCATTCCAATGCATAACGAGCATACGCGTAACGACCACGCAAGGTTTTTAAGGCGATCATTTCGCCCATTTGTTGAACGTTCTCGAAAGAGATGATTTCCGATAATACGTTGTAAGGATTGTGAGATTTAAGCATTGAGTTTACCTCCGATTTTCTATTTGCCTTTTGGGCAGGGGCAAAGGAGCATAGGATAAAGAGGCATACCATGTACGAGTTGAAATCTTCCCGAAAGTCAACGAGAAACAAAAAAATTGTTGCTCAAAACAAGCAACAATTGATAAAAAGACAAGAATTTTTTTGCGTTTACTTTCGGGTTATCCTATGCTACCATAGCCACAACCGAAAGGTAAAATTGGAAGGATTGTTATCCACATTTTATGGGTTGTTTTTTTTCGTTCTCTCTTGTATATATGACAAGGCACACGCCAATCTCAAATGAATAATTTTACGGCTTACTTGTATTAAACAAGCACACTCTGCGGTCATCTGGCATTTTTTAGCCGAAAATCAGTTCCACTTGTATAGATAGGCACACGCTGCGCTCATCGACGAAAAAATTGCGTTTTTTATGCGCTCACTTGTATCAAAGACAAGTACACGCCTAAGTCTATTTTGAGATTTTTTTCTTCGTATGCGTACGCACATACGCAACTTGTATCTGACAAGCACACGTCTAACAACCATTTTGGAAAAAATCATCATCAAAATATAGAAAAAATGGTTGCAAAATCGGGAAGGTGCAAAAATAGGCTAAAATTAAGCGAAAAAATCCTGGACGAGTATTTCATCGCGGAAAAGGATAAAATGCTAAAAACAAGCAAAAACAAACGTTCGTAAAACAAAATTAAAGATAGGTGTTGTCCTTGCGCTGAGCGGAAAGGCGAAAAAAGCGTACACAAATCCCCATTAGAAGAATAACAATTTCTATTCAAGGCATTAAACGAAAACATTGGAAGTATCGAAAATAAATTGCGTCGATTCGCCAAGCGGTTTAGCGGCGAACGACGCATTCGATTTCCTTTCGTTTTCTTGAAGTTTGTTAGTTCGAGTGGGCGTGTGCTTGTCTCGGCGGCGCGCCAGCGCCGACGACTTGTATTAAACAAGCACACGCCTAACTGTCAAATGGATTTTTAGTTATACACTCAAGCTATATATTATCGATATTTTTTGTGACACACTATTCTTGAGAACACTATGAATACTTGGTGTGCAGTATGCGAGATTTTTAATAATTCAACACCTGGTTCGCTTTGATAGAATTTATAAACTTGATATAGTTACGAATATATTTTAATTAAGACGATTTGCATATAGAAAAGTATTTCAACGCATACCTGCCCCATGGTAACAATAATTTTTATATTGATTTTTGAAAATATAAAAGTATGATTGGTGCTAAATTTTGTTATTCATATTTAGAGACCGTTTTTGGGTGTAGACAAGTATTGCTTTAATCTTATTCGCAATAAGTTAAAGCATTTTTTATATATTAGATGATAATTTTGACTTTTTTTATAAAAAATAAAATTTGGGACAAAACGAAAAATTTTATATAAATATAAAATTCCCTTGACGGAAAATCGCAAAAGTGCTAAACTAATAGGGAAAGATGTTACTTTTTTTCATTTATATGAAAACGGAGGTATTCCTATGAAAACACGGAAACTTTTAATATCTATCTTAACAGAGCTTTGTGTTTGTTTAACAAGCGCAACCCTTCTTACGGCGTGCAAAGATGAGCATACACATTCTTATACGCAACAAACGACAACGGAAGCGACTTGCACGACAAAAGGTTTAATCACTTATACTTGCTCGTGCAATGATACTTATACGGAAGAAATCCCTGCGCTCGGGCACGACGAAGTACAACATCAAGCGCAAGCGGCAACTTGTACCGAGAAAGGCTGGAATGCATATGAAACGTGTACTCGTTGTGATTATACGACCTATGTAGAAATTCCTGCATTAACGCATGACAAAGTACAACATAACGCCCAAGCGGCAACGTGTACGGAAAAAGGTTGGGAAGCATATGAAACCTGTACTCGTTGCGATTACACAACTTACGTAGAACTCCCTGCCTTAACGCACGACAAAGTACAACATCAAGCGCAAGCCGCAACGTGTACTGAAATCGGCTGGAATGCATACGAAACTTGTTCTCGCTGTGATTACACAACTTACGTAGAACTTCCTGCATTAACGCACGATAAAGTACAGCATAACGCACAAGCGGCAACATGTACGGAAAAAGGCTGGAACGCATATGAAACTTGTTCTCGCTGTGATTACACAACATACGTAGAAATCCCTGCATTAACGCACGACAAGGTACAACATAATGCCCAAGCCGCAACGTGTACTGAAATCGGCTGGAATGCATACGAAACCTGCTCTCGCTGTGATTACACAACTTACGTAGAACTCCCTGCCTTAACGCACGACAAAGTACAACATCAAGCGCAAGCCGCAACGTGTACTGAAATCGGCTGGAATGCATATGAAACTTGTTCTCGTTGCGATTATACGACATACGTAGAACTCCCTGCCTTAACGCACGACAAGGTGGAACATCAAGCACAAGCAGCAACCTGTACCGAAAAAGGCTGGAACGCATATGAAACTTGTTCTCGCTGTGATTACACAACATACGTAGAACTCCCTGCCTTAACGCACGACAAGGTGGAACATCAAGCACAAGCAGCAACCTGTACCGAAAAAGGCTGGAATGCATACGAAACGTGTACTCGTTGCGACTATACGACATACGTAGAAATCCCTGCAACGGGGCATACGTATTCACAACAAAATACAGATGAAAAATATTTGCACGCCGAAGCAACGACGGAATCCCCTGCAATCTATTATTATTCCTGTTTGTGCGGAGCAAAAGGCGAAGAAACGTTCTTATACGGCGAAGCGGTTTACGTTCCTACCGAAAGCGTAACCTTGCACGTAGAAGAAGGTATCCTCAACGTAGGCGAACAAGGCGAATTATTGGCGCAAATTTTACCTGCAAATGCAAGCGATAAAACGCTGACTTGGACAACAAATAATCCCACCGTTGCAACAGTTGTAGACGGTGTTGTAACCGCGCACGCGGAAGGCGTTGCGACTATCACAGCGACGACGGTAGACGGCAAAACCGCCAGCTGTATTCTTTACGTAATCATTCCCGTAAACAGCGTAACGATGAACCAAACGGAAGCGGAAATCTATATTGGTCAACCGTTCTCGCTCACGGCAACTGTTTTACCCGAAAACGCAACGTATAAAACGCTTGCCTGGACGTCTTCGGACGAAACCGTCGCAACCGTCAATGAAAACGGCGTAATTACGGCAATCAAAACAGGTGCAACCACTATCACAGCAACAACGTTGGACGGTAAGACTACAACCTGCGAACTTACGGTAAAAGCAGGCGAAATCGAATTTACGCTTACCGAAGACAGCTCGTTCTACGTTGTAACGGGCTATACTGGTTATGAAAAGAACGTAGAAATCCCCAACCTTCACGATGGTTTGCGTATTATCCGTATCGCAGAACAAGCGTTTAGAGAAAATACTTATATCGAAACGCTTACCATGCCGAACACTATTCAAACGGTGGACGCATACGCATTCTACGGCTGTACTTCCCTTCAAAGCGTTATTATTCCCGAATCAGTAAAGGATTTGAACGAATACACCTTCGCGAATTGTACGAGTCTTGAAAAGGTAACGCTTAATTATAAGATAACGAAGATCGGTGCGCACGCTTTTGAAAACTGCTCGACTCTCAACGAAATTATCTTCCTTACCAACGGCACGATTAATCTTGAAGTTATCGACGAATACGCCTTTGCGAACTGTATTTCCCTTGCTAACTTCCACGCGGTAGAAGTGTTACCGAAGTTAAAGACGGTTGGCGCGTATGCGTTCTCAAAATGTACGGCACTCGAACTCGTTTCCTTGCCTATGTCCTTGGAAACGATTGAAAACTACGCCTTTGAAAACTGCTCTGGCTTAAAACAGCTCTATATCGGCAACTCCGAAGCAGAACCCATGGAAGCCAAAGCTACGATAGGCGCGTATGCGTTTACCCATTGTACTGCGCTTGAATATGCCGTGCTCACTTCCATTGTGGAAGTAATCGGCAATAACGCCTTTGAGTATTGTACCGCAATGCAAACGGTATATTTTGCGGAAGGCTTAACCACCATTCAAGATAAAGCATTCGACTACTGCACAGGCTTAAAAGCCCTTACCTTCCCCAACTCGCTTACCACAATAGGCAATATGGCGTTTAGACACGCGGAATCACTCAAATATATCCAATTCCCCACCCAGCTTACCACCATCGGCAACGCTTCCTTCCAGTATTGTATCACCTTGCAGGAAGTAACCTTGCCCGAAAATATTACAAAACTCGGCAACTCGGCATTCTCGTTTTGTGAAGGCTTGACTACGCTTTCCGTACTCGGCGATGTAACGCAGTGGGGCAACTCTACCTTCTACGAATGTCAAAAACTCACGAATATCTATATCGCTTCGGCATATAGCCACTATGCAGAAGAAGAAAACTACGTCTTCTATAACGCAGGTATTGCAGGCGACGGCATTACCTTGACGATAGGCAAAACGTCGATTATCCCCGAAGGCTTGTTTATTCCCGTAGAACGCGTGGAAAACTTCCCGAAGATCACGAAAATCATCGTGGAAGACGGCGCAACCACGGTAAACGCTTTCCTTTATTATAACTATTTGCCTTATCTCACCGAAATCACCATGCCCGACAGCGTAACGAGTATCCCTTACGGCATTTTCAACAACTGTCCTTGGTGGACTGCGCAAGAAAAAGGCGTTGTTTATATCGATAACGTTTTCTACGGCTATAAATGCGATTGCGCGTACTGTACGCCGTCCGAAATCGTCGTGGAAAACTACGTAGATTCCGACTGCTTAAATGACGGCGCATACGACAACGTAGTTACTTGCACCGTTTGCAACTACGAAGTGTTTAGAGAAACCATCGTTATCCCTGCAAAAGGACATGATTATATCTACCACGAAGCGCAAACGGTAACCTGCCTTGAAATCGGTTGGGAAGCATACAATACCTGCTCTCGTTGCGATTACACCGAATACGTGGAAATCCCTGCGCTTGGGCACGATTATATCGCCCACGAAGCGCAAGCAGCAACCTGCCTTGAAATCGGTTGGGAAGCTTACAATACCTGTTCCCGTTGCGATTATAACGAATACGTAGAAATCCCTGCGCTTGGACACGATTATATCCCCCACGAAGCGCAAGCAGTAACCTGCCTTGAAATCGGTTGGGAAGCCTACAACACCTGTTCGCGTTGTGATTATACCGAATATGTAGAAATCCCTGCACTTGGGCATAAAATATTGCAAATAGTTGAAGTGGAAACAACTGTACAAAACTATACAACGATAAACGCAACCAATTATCCTTTCAGCGTATCGGACAATCAAATCACATCCACGAATACAACAGATAATTCCAGTGCGACTTACACGATAACAGCGCAACGTGCATTCACGTTAGAATTGCAATATAAAGTATCATCCGAACAAAAATACGATTATCTTACCATTAAACATAATTCTACGGAAAAAGTAAAAACATCGGGTACATCCACCACCTCCTTTACAACACTTACAATCTCTATGCAATCTGGGGATAAAGTAACTATTACGTATTCAAAAGATAGTAGCCAAAAGAGCGGTAGCGATTGTGCTTGGGTTAAGTTTATCACCCCTGCAAGTGAAACAATAACGGAAGAAGTCGAACAATTGGTAACGCCCACCGAAGAAATTATCGCTTCCTTGCTTACGTGTACGGAAGACGTACTTTGTGCCGTTTGTAATGGTATCATTGCCGAAAAACTTGGGCACGACTATATTACCCACGAGGCAAAAGCGGCAACCTGCCTTGAAATCGGTTGGGACGCGTACAACACCTGCTCCCGTTGCGATTATAATGGGTATGTAGAAATTACTGCTCTTGGACATGATTACATTTCACACGAAGCGCAAGCGCCTACATGTGGCGATACTGGTTGGACTGCATATGATACTTGTTCTCGCTGTGCTTATACGTCTTATACTGAATTACCCATTACGGATAATACGCATAATGTTCAAGATGGTTATTGTATAGATTGTAATCAAGCAGAAAGTACACCAGGACTTACTTACACCCAAAATGCCAACGGAACATACACAGTAACAGGTATCGGCAGTTGCACAGCAACAGAAATAGTAATCAGTATTTACAATAATAAAAATGTAACAAAAATTGCCGACGAAGCTTTTAAAAATTGCAGTAGCTTGACGAGCGTGGTAATCGGCGACAGTGTAACGAGTATCGGTAATTCTGCGTTCTATAATTGCTTAAGCTTGACGAGCGTGGAAATCCCTGACAGCGTGACTTCGATTGGTGAAGATTCGTTCCGTAATTGCAGTAGCTTGACGAGCGTGGTAATCGGCAACAGCGTAACGAGTATCGGTTTTTCTGCGTTCTATAATTGCAGTAGCTTGACGAATATATATATCAGCGACCTTGCATCGTGGTGCAATATTTCGGGGTTATATAACCTTATGGATTATGGCTCTAGCGACAAGAAGTTGTATTTGAATAACGAGCTGATTACCGAACTGGAAATCCCCGACAGTGTCACGAGTATCGGTTCTTCTGCGTTCGAAGATTGCAGTAGCTTGACGAGCGTGGTAATCGGCGACAGTGTAACTTCGATTGGTTCTTATGCGTTCAGTAATTGCAGTAGTTTAACAAACATCTATATCACGGATTTAACGGCATGGTGCAAAATCTCGGGGTTAAGTGATCTTATGGGATATGGCTCTACAAGCAAGAATTTGTATTTGAATAATCAACTTGTAACGGAACTTATTATCCCCGACAGCGTTACTTCTATCGGTTATAGGGCGTTCTATAATTGCAGTAGCTTGACGAGCGTGGTCGTTCCCGACAGCGTCACGAGTATCGGTGGTTCTGCGTTCGAAAATTGCAGTAGCTTGACGAGCGTGGTAATTGGAGATGGTGTAACTTCAATTGGTCGTTCTGCATTCAGTAATTGCAACAACTTGACGGGTGTGCTGATTGGCGATGGTGTAACTTCAATTGGTGCTTCTGCATTCCGTAATTGCAACAACTTGACGGGTGTATATATTACAGATATTGTATCTTGGTGTAATATTTCGTTTGGTTCCTATTATGGGGAAGATGTAAGCGAGCAATGGATGGCAAATCCTTTGTATTATGCAAAAAACTTATATTTAAATAACCAGCTTGTTACCGACTTGGTAATCCCTGACGACGTGACGAGTATTGGTAATCATTCGTTCTTTGGTCTCGATAGCATGACATGCATAACTATTCCAGATAGCGTAACTTCTATCGGCAAGTATGCGTTCTATAGTTGCGACAACTTGACAAGTGTTGTAATTCCTAACAGTGTAACGACGATAGGAGATTATGCGTTCGATAATTGCAGTAGCTTGACAAGCGTGGTAATTGGTGACAGCGTAACGAGTATTGGTTTTTATGCATTCGATCGTTGCTATAAACTTGTAGAAGTTATCAATAACTCCACATATATTACGGTAACAAAAGGAAGTTCGTCTAATGGTTATATAGGATATTACGCATTGGATGTGTATAATAATGGTGATGCATTTACAGGCACAAACATTTCCAATGATAACGGGTATATGATTTATACTGACAGCAATGAAA
>JBGVQS010000022.1:0-2352 GCA_045127595.1 Candidatus Scatosoma sp.
TTCGGTGCAACCTGTACGTAATCGATGCGCGGTTCACCGCTGCAAAGCAAATATACGTCGTCGTAAATCCCTGGAATAAAGTGAATTTTTTCAGGATCATAGCCCGTGGGCGTTCCCAAAGAAAAATCCTGCGTGCCCTTATCTCCGATTTTTATAAGCAGGGTGTTTTCCTGACCGTTCCCAACCAAGTAGTCGGTAATATCAATGTACGCAGGGGTAAAATTAGGGTGATGCTCGGCAACAAATTCCCCGTTGACGTAAACGTATTTTCCCCAAAACGCCTTATGTATTTTTAACGTCACGCGCGCAGGCACTTCCCCGTCAAACGTCAGCGTCTTTTTATACCAAAGCGCCACTTGGTCGTAATTCCCTTTTAAGGCTTCACGCTCTTTTGTGTACTCGAAAGGCGTTTCCGCCAAGTCCCAAAGCCCAGGGACGGGAATCGTGTTCGTAAACGTATCGGGAAGCGCAGAAATATCTTCGTCAAAAGGCATATCCTGACATTCCCATATACCGTTTAAGCATATTTCTTCTCGTTTTGTCTGTGCCATATCCATTTTAGTTCCTCCTTCTTCCGCATAAACCGTTATCCCCCCAAGCGTTAGCGCAAAGAGTATAACAAATAAACTGCATAAGGTTAAAAATTTTTTCATCAGCTTTCTCCTGTTGCTTGATTTTTCCTTATAAATTCATTATAATTGTGTAAAACGCTTTTGTAAATGAGCATTTCAACCGAAAAAGTGAGGAAAACACGCATATGAGAGAAGATATCATCATTATGCCGTTTAAGTCGAGCAATATCCCCGTTGCCGTCCCGAGCATCGGGAAAACGTTTGCCGACTCCAGCTATCGAATCAGCAAGCCAAGCGAAGATAATTTCGCCTTTGAATTTATTGTGAGCGGCAAGGGCTATATCCGAACGGAAAAGGGAGTGCAAGCGCTGTCCGCAGGCGACGTTTTTATTTCCCGACCGTTTTCTCCACGGTATTATTACGCCGATGCGAAGGAGCCGTTTGTGAAGTTTTTCTTCCTGGTCATCGGGGAACTTCCCGAAAGCATTTTGAAAAGCTACTCCCTGCGCGATACCGTCTATCATGCGCCCGAATGTCTTGCGGTGTTTGAAGCTCTTTTCAATGAAGCGAAAAGCGGAAAGCCTTATCCGATGATTTGTAGTTTGTCCGCAAAAACGATTTTGAAAATTGCCGAATTGTTACATACACCTGCAATCGCACAACCGCGTATTCCCAAATACGTAACCGCGGCAAAAGCGTACATTGACGAAAATTACGACAAAAAAATAGAGATAAAGGACGTTGCGGAGCACGTTTATGTTTCCCCGTCGCAATTAAACCGTTCTTTCAAGAAATATTATCAAGAATCACCCTATCAATATTTATTAAACCTAAAAATTGAAGCGGCAAAAATTCTTTTATCGAACTCTACTGCAAGCGTCAAGAAAATCGCATTAGACCTTGGATTTTGCGACGAGCATTATTTTTCAAACGTCTTTCGTCAAAAGGTCGGCATTTCACCGCTAAAATATTCCACTTTATAATTTTCAGGCATAATAAAAGGACAGCGGAAACACCCGTTGTCCTTTGGTTTTGTGTATGAAAAAAGCGCCCTGCTTTCGCAACACGCTTTTCCCTTTAACTAAATCTTCTCACTCCACCAGCTTAACTCGTGCCTGCAATTCGGGTGCGGTAAAGCATAACCACGGCGAAGAGTCGCAGAAGACAAAAAATACGGTGCAACCGCAAGGTTACATCGTATTTTTGTGAGGAGTGGACAATTTACACCCCTATCTAATTTTAAGGGGTGAGTTGAACCCTCGTTTTAATCACGCCGCAGCGTGTATGTAATCCGCAAAGCGGTATGCAATCAATTCGATAGAATTGCATGTAATCAAGTCGAAAATGACATACGCCTATGGCAAGGACATACACGGCAAGCCGTGATTACATACCACGCCTTTCGACTTGAATAAAAATCGACAAGTTTCAATAAGAAACTTGTCGATTTTTTGGTCGAGGCGACGGGGATCTGCCGTTTCCGCTACGCAGAACCTCGGCAGGGCGTCGTCGCTCGTCAGCTTTCGTACATTTCCCAGCTTTTTCCCTTCTCGCTCCTCGCGCGAACCCACGATAATTCGCGCGTTCTCGCAACCATCGCAGAAGACAAAAAAATACGGTGCAACCGCAAGGTTACACCGTATTTTTGGTCGAGGCGACGGGGATCGAACCCACGACCTCAGCGTCCCGAACGCTGCGCGCTACCAGCTGCGCTACGCCTCGTTTTTGCGCTTCCCGCTCGCCTTTCAACCAGCGGAAAACGCATACATTATATCAAATG
>JBGVQS010000023.1:0-52432 GCA_045127595.1 Candidatus Scatosoma sp.
TCGTTGTTTTGGTTCTTCATTACAATGTCCTCCTTTGGCTATACTTATATACGGTTGCAAGTCGTACATTTAGTTTAGCACAAAGGAGCTTTTTTGTATAGCCTGCAAACGCTTGAAGCTAAAGCTCTCCTACCACCTGCATAGCAGGTGGTTTCTTACAACCGCGCGTTCTCACACGCGGTTGTTTCTGTATAATGAAAAACACGGCTTTTCAGCCGTGTTTTATTTTTTACTTTTATGCCGTTTGCTTATAAATCAGTTTCGGCGTTGCACCGTCTGTCAAGCACTCTTTCGTGATGACTACTTCTTCCACGTTTTCTTCGGAAGGAATTTTATACATCACGTCAGTCATCACACTTTCAATAATTGTACGAAGTCCGCGCGCACCCGTCTTTAAACGAATCGCCGTTTGCGCGATTTCCCGTACTGCACCGTCTTCTACCGTCAGCTTCACGCCGTCGAACCCAACAAGCTTTTGATACTGCTTGATGATCGCGTTCTTCGGTTCGGTCAAAATCTTCACAAGCGCGTCTTCTCCCAAAGGATCGAGATTGACGACAATCGGGAGTCTGCCGACAAATTCAGGAATAAGCCCGAACTTCGTCAAATCCTGCGGTTTCACGTCGTCGAGTACCGAATAATCATTCTCGTTCGCGCCAAGACGGACCTTGCCGCCAAACCCAAGCGTCGTATCGTCTTTACGGGAAGAAACGATTTTATCCAAGCCCACGAACGCGCCGCCGCAAATAAACAAGATGTTGGTGGTGTCAAGCCGCAAGCATTCTTGGTTTGGATGTTTTCTACCGCCCTGCGGAGGTACGTTTGCCGTCGTGCTTTCGATAATCTTCAAAAGTGCCTGCTGTACGCCTTCCCCGGAAACGTCGCGGGTAATGGAAACGTTTTCGCTCTTTCTCGCAATTTTATCGATTTCGTCGATATAAATAATACCGCGTTGCGCGCGTTCAATATCATAATCGGCGTTTTGGATAAGCTTCAAAAGAATATTTTCCACGTCCTCGCCAACGTACCCAGCCTCGGTCAGCGTCGTAGCGTCCGACGTCGCAAAAGGCACGTTTAAAATTTTTGCAAGCGTTCTCGCAAGAAGCGTTTTACCGCTCCCCGTAGGCCCTAATAAAAGGACGTTGCTCTTTTCAATCTCGATTCCGTCATCGTCCTTTTTCTTGGTTTTCGCAACGGCGTTGATCCGCTTATAATGATTATATACGGCAACGGACAGGACGCGCTTCGCCTTATCTTGCCCAACGATATATTGATCGAGCTCCGCTTTGATTTCCGCGGGTTTTTTCAAAGGAACGTCCGCTTGCGTTTCTTTGTTATCTTCCCATTCTTCCACCATGGATTTGCAGATTTCCACGCACTCGTCGCAAATACAAGCCCCGTCGGGCCCCGTGATCATATGACGGGTTTCGTCTTTCGGTTTTCCGCAAAAGGAACAATGTTGCATTTTATTTGACATATTCTACTCCAAAAGTTTCTATAAAATGATATGTACAAAACGTATTTTTTGTGAACGGGTTTTGAGAAACAACGCGCAAAATTCCGTTTGAATTCTGCGCGTCCGTTTAAACGATTTTTCATCAAAGCCCACAAGCCTTTTATCTTCTGACAAACACCTTATCGATAAGCCCGTACGCTTTCGCTTCGTCCGCCGACATATAATTGTCGCGGTCGGTGTCCCGTTCGATAACGGCAATATCTCTGCCCGTGTTCTCGGACAAAATGCGGTTGAGCTTCGCTTTCGTGCGAAGGATATGCTCCGCTTGGATCTTAATATCGCTCGCCTGACCCTGCGCCCCGCCGAGGGGTTGATGGATCATAATTTCGGAGTTGGGCAACGCATAGCGTTTCCCGCGCGCACCGCTCGAAAGCAAGAACGCGCCCATACTCGCCGCAAGACCGATACAGATGGTCGAAACGTCGCATTTGATATAATTCATGGTGTCGTATATCGCCATTCCCGCGGAAACACTACCCCCCGGGGAGTTAATATACAAGCTAATATCCTTCGTCGGGTCTTTCCCTTCAAGATAGATAAGCTGCGCCACTACCGTGTTGGCAACTGCGTCGTTGATTTCGCCGCTCAAAAAGATAATTCTATCATCCAACAAACGGGAATACAAATCGTAAGTACGTTCCCCCGAAGACGTGCGTTCAACAACGTAGGGGACTAAAACGTTCTTTTCTTCCATACCTTTCGCTTTCCTTGCTTTTACTTGATTTTTATTTTGCGAAGATTATTCTTCCACGTACATTTCGTTGTTTGCTTTCAAAAGATCGAAAAGCTTGGTGATGATAATATCGCTGCGGATATATTCCACCTGACGGGGATCCATATTCTTCTTGTATTCTTCCGCCGTCTTTTCAACCGAAGCAGCCTGTTCCGCAATCTTCGCGTCAACTTCTTCTTCCGTCGCTTCTACATTTTCTTCCTTGATAATCTGCGAAATGATGAGTTGGTTCATCACGTTCTTCTTCGCTTGTTCTTCATAATTCTTTCTGAAATCCGCTTCGGTAACCTTCAAGAATTCAAGGTAGTCCTGCAATTTCAAGCCCTGATACATGAGCTGATATTCGAATTTCTTCACAAGCCCGTCGATTTCTCTTTCGATCATTGCTTGGGGAATTTCCGCTTCGGTGTTTGCGGCAATCGCTTCAAGAATGCTGTTTTCCGTAGCGTCCGTAGCGCGCTTATCCGCCTGCGCTTGCAAACGTTCTTTTGCTTTTACCTTGTATTCTTCTACCGTTGCGCTGCCCGTAGCGTCCTTGATGAATTCGTCGGTGAGTTCGGGAAGTTCTTTCGCTTGCAGCTTGTTAAGCTTTACTGCAAACACAGCCGCTTTGCCTTTGAGCGCTTCCGCTTGATAGTTTTCGGGGAACGTAACGTTTACGTCCTTGGATTCGCCAACGTTCATACCAACGACTTGTTCTTCAAAGCCGGGAATAAATTGACCGCTGCCAAGAGTAAGGTCGAACCCTTCCGCTTCGCCGCCGTCGAATTTTACGCCGTCAACCGTACCGACAAAGTCAATGTTTGCGATATCGCCGTTTTCAGCCGCTCTGCCTTCAACGGGTACGTTGCGTGCGTTTCTTTCCTGTACGCGTTTGATTTCCGCGTCCACTTCTTCGTCCTTAACAGTATACGCAAACTGCTTGATTTTCATACCCTTATAGGAAGAAATTTTCACTTCGGGTTTCACGGGTACGATCGCAACGAGGGTTACGCCTTCGTCTTCGAGTTTTTCAACGGAAACGTCGGGATCGCCGACAACCGTGAACTTGCTTTCTTCCTTATCGAGAATCTTACCGTAGTTTTCCGAGAACATGGTATTGAGTGCGTCTTCATAGAATACGCCTTTACCGTAAACGTTTTCGATAACGTTCTTGGGCGCTTTACCCTTACGGAAGCCGTTGATAGCAAATCTGCCGCGCGTTTTCAAATACGCTTGGGTTTGCGCGTTCTTCCATTCTTCACCGTCAAACTTAATGGTGATTTTTACCGTGCTTTTTTCTGCCGCTTTGGTGGTGTACTTCATAACATTTCTCCTGCATTTATTGCTTGATTTTTTTATTTTTCTTTTATATAATGTCCCGCGAGCGGGGCACTTTTAACATTTTACCACATTTATCAAAGAAAATAAAGCGTTTTTATTTACATTTTACGTTTTTTGCGCTATAATTTAGAAAAAGATTTTCCGTTTTGCCCGTTTTTTGTCGTAGCAGAACGAAAAGGAGTTTTCATGCCACAGGACGCTTTCCATATTCGCCGTCTTGCAAACGAACTGAATTCTTTGCTCGTCGGGGGAAAAGTCAACCGCATTTCACAGGTGAACAAAGACGAGCTCACCTTTATTATATACACCGGAAAGACAACGGTTAAACTCATTTTAAGCGCAAATGCTACAAATGCGCGCGTTTGTTTGTCTTTAACCGAAAAAGAACCTGCGCCCGTCCCCCCGAATTTCTGCATGCTCTTGCGTAAGCATTTGCAGGGCGCGGAGCTTTTGTCTGTTTCGCAATACGCCTTCGAGCGCATTATCGAGCTTCGCTTTCTTTGCACAAGCGATTTTTCCCAAGCGGAACGGGTGCTCCATTGTGAATTGATGGGGAAATATTCAAATATCATTTTAACGGAAAACGGCAAAATTTTAGGCGCGCTGAAAACGAGCTCTTTGGAAGACAACACCCACCGCGTTTTGCTTGCAGGCGCGAAGTACGACTACCCCGCGCCGCAGGATAAATTATCCCATTTGGACGGGGCAGGTGTGCGTTCACGGCTCGAAAGCTACCTTTCAACCCATGCGGATAACGTGGATTTGGAATCCCTTTCCGTATTCCTTTTTGAGAACGTTTCGGGGCTTGCGTTACCCACCGCAAGGGAGATTGTTTCACGTGCAACAAAGGAAGCCGGTTCGCTCGCGCTGACGCTCTCTCCGTCTTCCAAAGCGCCGCTTTGGGATTTTGTGGGGGAATTTTGCGAAAACGAGCCTTGTAATCCTTGTCTTAAAACACAAAACGGCTTGCCGACCGATTTTTTCGCGTTCCCTGTGGACGGCGGAGAAAAAATGCCCTCTCTTTGCAAAGCGGAAGACGAATATTATACTCGGCGTGAAAATAAAAAGGGGTTCGACGATAAAAAACGCAAGCTTGAAAATACGGCGCGCGGTTTAAAAAAGAAGCTGACGAAAAAATTGCAGGATACCTTGGAGCGATTAAACGACGCGAAAAAAGCGGAAGAATACCGCATCAAAGGGGAACTTTTAACAGCGAATTTATACAAGCTTGAAAAAGGTATGACGGGAATCGAGTTGGAAAACTGGTATTCTCCCGACGGCGGTTTTATTAAAATCCATTTGGATTCCACCCTTTCTCCGTCGAAAAACGCGCAAAAATATTTTAAAACGTATAATAAATACAAACGCGCGCAAGAGATTCTCTTGCCGATAAAAGAGCAAGAAGAAAAGGAAATTTTCTACGTGGACAGCGTGTTGAGCTCGATTTCGATTGCCGAACAAGCGGAAGATTTAAAGGAAATTGAAACGGAATTGACGGAGCTTGGATTGTTGCGCGCACCCAAAGAACGAGCGGGGGCTAAAAAGAAAGAAACGCCCGTACCGTTTAGAGAATACGAGCATGACGGACATAAAATTTTAATCGGCAGAAACAATTTACAAAACGACCGTTTGTTAAGGCTTGCTTCGCCCGACGATATTTGGCTGCATGTGCAAAAATACCATTCTTCGCACGTAATTATTGTAAAAGGAACGGGGCAGGTACGAGATGAAACGATTTTGTACGCGGCACAGCTTTGCGCATATTATTCGGAAGGCAGGGATAGCGATAAGCTCCCCGTTGATTATTGTAAACGGAAATTTGTAAAAAAGCCGAACAAAAGCAAGGCAGGCTTTGTCATTTATACCGATTATAAAACCATTCTTGTAACCCCGAAAAAACCGCTCTAATTTTACATGCATTATGGGCGTAGTGGGAACAATTTTCCACAGCATCATTACAAATGCAGTGTGGTAATCTTCCATACCGTCATTGCGAGCGTAGCGCGGCAATCTTCCATACTGTCATTGCGAGCGTAGCGCGGCAATCTCATTTTCACGATTTATTTTCGAGATTGCTTCGTCGTTTCAATCCTCGCAATGACAAATACAAACGATTAACAGCCACGAAAAAACCCGACTGCCGTTAGACAATCGGGTTTTATTTTCATGTGTTTTACGCGTTGGGATAAACGCTTGCTTTCTTTTTGTCTTTGCCCATTCTTTCATACCGAACAACGCCGTCAACGAGAGCATACAGCGTATCGTCCTTGCCGATGCCTACGTTCGAACCGGGATGAATTTTCGTTCCTCTTTGGCGAACAAGAATGTTCCCAGCGAGAACCGACTGACCGTCGCTGCGCTTCGTGCCAAGTCTTTTCGCTTCGCTATCTCTGCCGTTGTGGGAAGAACCGGTACCTTTCTTATGAGCGAATAAACTGATAAAAATCATCTTTATTTCTCCTTCATTCAAAATTTGTGTGTTCCCCTAAAAAGGGCGTAGCAATTAAAGTACGATCTTTTCAACTTTAACTGCGGTGTAGGGCTGTCTATGTCCCTGCTTTTTACGTTCGTTCTTCTTTGCCTTGTACTTGAAGACAATAATCTTCTTTTCCTTAGCTTGCTTAACGACCGTAGCGGTAACCTTTGCAGAAGCAACTTCCGCGCCCGTCTTGATACCGTTTTCATCGGAAACCAAAAGCACTTTAAATTCTACGGTGTCGCCTTCGTTTGCCGCGAGCTTTTCAACGCGAACGAGATCGCCTTCCGCAACCTTATACTGCTTATTTCCGTTATCGATAATAGCGTACATAAAAAGTTTTTACCTCCTCTTTCCAGTCTCGAAGAATATCCAAGGCGTGTCTTTTTCGAAAAAAAGCAACTTAAAATCAGCCCGTTTCTATCGGCTCGACTATAACTATAACACATTTTTAAAAGGCTCGTCAAGCGTTTTTTCTTTCTTTTTAAAAGTTTTTCGTATGATTTTCCGCTTTTTGAAAGAAACTGTATAAAAAAGGAGAAAAAACGAATGGAAAACCAAAAAAACAAAAAATCCGAAGAAGTTTTGTCTGAAATTTACCGCAACGCACAGCTTGCCCTGCAATCGATTTCCAATATTTTACCCCAGGTGGAAGACGAGAAAACGAAAGCAGAGCTTTCTTCCCAGCACGAAGAATACGAGCGTCTTTCTGCCAAAGCCGCCATGCTTGCAAAGGATATGGGCACGGAGTTAAAAGACCCGAATCCTTTTAAAAAGATGATGATGTGGGGCTCAATCAAAATCAACTCGATGACGAACAATTCCCCCTCGCATATTGCGGATATGATGCTGCAAGGCACGGTGATGGGTATTTCGGCATTGAGAACGTCGCAAGGGGATTTACCCTGCGAAGGCGCGGAAGACGTTTGCGCGTTATTAGAAGAAATGATCGCCAAGGAAGAAGAATTTGAAAAACGTTGGAAATCTATGCTTTAATATAAGCAAAGCTTATATTAAAAATTAAAAGGAACGGCTTTCCGTTCCTTTCTTTCTTATTTTTTTAACAATTCATACTTTTTTTGATTAAATTCTTCTTGCGTGATAATTTTATTATCTAAAAGTGTTTTATATTTTTTTAATATTTCTATTTTTTCTTCTTCATTGTAATCTTGTGTTTCTTCATAATATTCTTCTTCATCTTCATTGCGGTTTTCCATATAGAAAGCAATTCCGGTAAATAAAACGCCTAAAATTGATATTACACCGCCACATTTAACGCCTATACCTATTTCTAAAAACTCTTGATAAATTTCTTTTATATCGGATTCATCTCCATATTCAAGAAAATCAGGATTCGGTTTAATAAATTCTAAACTAAAGAAAAGAAGTATTCCACCCGCAATGAATAATAATATTCCAAAAATTTTACCCGCTTTTTTACTATTAAAAGCAAAAATTCCGCCTAAAAAAGGAAATAGATATGCGAGCATATTTAAGATAGAAAAACCAAACATATCTTCATCATCACAGCCGAATACAATTTCAAATCCTTTAAAAGTAACTGAATTTTCTTTTGTTTCTAACATAGGTAAAAAAATTATAAACAAAACTAAAAAACCGCAAAGTAACGCAAGGTATGAAGCAAAACTTTTTTTAGATTCCATAATAAACTCCTGATGTTATATAATTAGAATTTTAAATATCTTTTTAGATATTTTTATATATTTTATCATATCTTAAAAGATAAGTCAAGTTCTTTTTAGATTTTTTAAACTATAATATTTATATGGAAAAACAAAAAGTATTTTTAGAAATTTTTACAGAATTATTAAATGAAAATGGATTAACAAGAAAAAGTTTCTCTGAAAAAAGTAAAATTCCTTATCCTACTATTATAGGTTGGACAAATTTAGGAAGACTCCCTGATTTTATCACTTTAGGAAAAATAGCAGACTTTTTCGGTTGCTCTGTTGATTTTTTAATGGGGCGACAAGAAGAACTCACTCCGATTAACACAACGTTATTATCAAAAAACGAAGAAAAGTTTTTAAACGATTATAGAAAATTAACTTCCGAAAATAAAAATTTAATAAATAAATTGGTTGTAAAATTATCTAAATCTTGATTTTATAAAACAACAGCCCGACGGGGAATTCCCGTCGGGCGTATTTTTTTTGTATTCAACTCGTACATGGGTACGCGATAGATGCTTATTTATTCATTTGGAAGAACGTCGTCATCGTCGTTTTGTTCCGCTTTTTCCGCTTGGATATTTTTCTTAAAGCGCACTTGATCCACAGGGAAATCCTTATAAATCCAACCGCCTTGCATATCGTCCATTTTTACTTTTACCTGCATTTTCAGCATATTCACGGAAGCAACGATGGCGCGTCCGTCGGGCGTTCCTACTTCCGAACCGACTTTCGGCATTTTTTTGATCGCGTCCGCGTAATAATCGTTTTCATAGCTCAAACAGCACATCAATCTTCCGCAAAGACCGCTGATTTTTCCAGGGTTCAAGGATAAACCTTGCGTTTTTGCCATTTTCACGCTTACTTTTTTAAATTCAGGCATATTCCCCGCACAGCAGCAAATTCTGCCGCAAGGCGCGATTCCGCCGAGATATTTCGTTTCGTCGCGCGTACCTACCTGACGAAGCTCGATACGGGTGTGGAAGGTAGCCGCCAAATCTTTGACGAGCTCCCTAAAATCTACTCGGTTTGCCGACGTGAAATAGAACAAAATTTTCGTGCCGTCAAACGCATATTCGCAATCCACAAGCTTCATTTCCAAGCCGTGCTTGATAATCTTTTCTTTGCAAAGCTGCATGGCTTGCGGTCTCTTTTCCTGACAAGCTTCGTAAAATTCCCTGTCCTTTTCCGTTGCAATACGAATAATCGGTTTTAAAGGGGGAACAATTTCATCATCAGGAACAAATCGTTCGGGATAGGCTACCCAAGCGTATTCTAATCCGCGAGAGGTTTCTACCACCACGGGCATATTCCGTTCGTAAACGTCTCCGTTTTTCGGCGCGAAATAATACAGCTTTCCGCCGTTTTTAAATTTTATTACTACTACTTTTACCATAATTTTTCCTTATATTAAAACGGGAATCCCGTCTTTTATCCTTTATTTATTATTCTCTCTGATTTTGATAATACAAAGCTCGATACACTGCGGAAATACCGCGTTGAATCTGACCTGTTTTTCCGCTTCGGTAATCGCTGTTTGCGCATATAATAAGCCGTTTACGGTATATTTTTCCGCAATGGAAACAAGCCGTTCTTTTTCTCCCTTTAAAAGCAACTGTCTTTCCGCTTTTTTGCTTTGCGTTTTTAAAATAAGCATATCCCTAAAAATCAAACGCAGGATATTCAATAACTCTTTCTTATACTTCGTTTCACCGATTTGCTTTACCGTCAAGGGAATTTGCGTACGCGGCTCTCCTGCCAAAGCAAACGCCGCTTCCGTCAGTGTTTTATAATATCCGCCTTCCAAAGCGTTTTGCGCTTCCCCGACGATTCCGTTAGAGGTTGCCGCGCATACCGAAAGGGTATTTTCGTCGTGGGATTCACCGTATTTTCTATGCAAGTACTCGTTGATTTCATCTACTGAAAAAGGCTGAATTTCCAAACGCTTTACGCGGGATAAAACGGTTGTTAAAATGGGGTATACGTTCGTCGCGCAAAGCAAAAAGACAACCCCTTGGGGCGGTTCTTCTAACAGCTTTAAAAGCTTGTTTTGCGTTTGCACGTTCGCTTCGGAAAAATCCCCGACGACGAACACCTTCGTATCTCCCTCTACGGGGCTTAACGTACATTCTTCTTGGATTTTTTCCGCGTCTTCTACCGTGAGTTTTTTTTCGTCCTGCGGAAAGAACAGGCAATCGGAAAAAATTTCCCTTTCAATCAAATCTTCCGCGCGGGGATTTTCCCCGTTCGGACTGAAAAAAAGCTGCGCAAACGTCTTTGCGGCACAGCGTAAATTTCTACCGTCCGCAAACAAAAGCAGGTAGGCATGTCCGCGTTGACTTCCTTCTATTTCCGTTTTCAACAGGCGGTAAGCCTGCGTGCTTTGTAATAACGTTTGCATAAATTTTCCTTATAATTTTAACTGCTTAAAGAGGATTTTTACGTTCCTTTCCCTGCCCCCTTGGATAGCGGGGGGGCGTCGGCTTGATTTTCGCAACGACGGCAAGCACCCGTTCCCCCATATTTTCAGGAAGAGAATAGGGCGTTACCCGTTCGATTTTTCCGCCGAGCGTCTTAATCGCGTTTTGCGCTTCTTCAATCTCGCTCGTGTCGCCGCTTTTGTAAGCGATAAACTTACCGCCCACTTTCACAAAAGGCATACAATATTCGCAAAGAGTGTTCATTCTCGCTACGGCGCGCGCAGTTACACAATCGTATTTTTCGCGGAAATTTTTATTCTTTGCCGCGTCTTCCGCACGCATGTTATAAATATGCACGTTTTTTAACTGGAAATTATCCACAACCGCGCGGAGAAATTCACACTTCTTTCCAACGCTTTCAAATAAATCAAACGCCAAATCGTCGCGCAAAAGCTTGAGTACCATCGAGGGAAACCCTGCTCCCGAGCCGATTTCCGCCACTTTTGCATTCATTTCAAACAGCGCAACCCCTGCCGCACTGTCGAAAAAGTGCTTGTAATACATTTCCTTTTCTTCTAAAATTGCCGTCAGGTTGTATTTTTGATTGTATTCAAGCAGCATTTGGCGGAATTTTTCAAGCTTTTCCGCATTCTTTACTAATAATTCCGTTGTCTGCGCCGTTTGCGCCTCCGTCTTTTCCATAGCTTTTTTATTATAGCATACTTTAAAAAAAATATCAATCCTTTTAAAGTAATTTTTCCGTTTCGTTTCCTGCCTTTTTCGCGCCTTTTTCTTTCCTATTTTAAAAAAGCAATCCACCGCTTTCAACAGCATTGTTTAAAAAGTTATCCGCATTGTGGATAAATCCTGTGGAATTCCTTATAAGAATGTATTTTTATACAGTAATTGTAAATATTTATTCATTTTAATTTTTTGATAGTTTCCTTGTTTATCCACTTATGCACAAATTCTCCACAGGACAATCCACCAAAAAAACGCCGCTTGTCCACCGAAGTGAAAAGTGTAAAAAAGCCTTTATATTCCTGTTTTTTTTCTTGTCGAAAAAAGTCGAATTCCACATTTCCACAGCACTCTATTATTACTACTATTATTACTTTAAATATAACTAATCATCAGGTAAAAGACGTCGGCTGCCAAACGTCCGCAGGAAAAATTCTAAAAAGAATTTTGCGAAAAAGCGGCACTACTCCGTTGACAAAATTTTCCTTTATGGTATACTATAAAGGACGTAAAAAAGGAGGGAGTTTTATGGAACAGCTTGGCTTTTTTCAAGGACAAGAAACGGAGCGGGTTTGCGTTTTTACCGGGCATCGGGAACTTGAAAAGGATTTTTCCAAAAAAGTCCTTCAAAAAGCGGTGGACAGCTTGATTGAAAAGGGTGTTACCGAATTTTTTTGCGGCATGGCGCTCGGCTTTGATTTATGCGCGGCAGAAGCCGTGTTAAAACGGAAGAAAAAAAATAAAGAATTACGTTTAATTTTGTGTATCCCCTGCCGTAATCAGGAACAGTATTATCCTGAAAAGGAAAAGACGAGATATGCGAAAATTCTTTATGCGGCAGACGAAAAAATTTTCCTTTCGGAAGAATACTATAAAGGCTGTATGCTGGCGCGGGATAGGTATATGGCGGACCGCGCGGACGTGATGATCGCTTACTGTAAAAAGGAAACGGGGGGTACGGCGTATACCGTTCGGTATTTTCAAAAGAAAAAACCGCAATGCAGAATCCTTTTTATATAATATTATATAAAAGCGCGTCAAAAACACTTGCCAAAAACAAACGCTTATGGTAAAATAATAAGGTAAAAAACGTGGGGATTTCCCCTTTTATGCAGGAGATAAAAAAGTTATGAAATTCGTATGCGACGGAACGGTATTATCGGACGCGGCGGCAACCGTATCAAAGGCTTGCGCCGTAAAGACCATTACGCCTATTTTGGAATGTATCCGCTTACAAGCGGCTAACGACGGACTTACGCTGACGGCGTACGACGGCGAAATTTCCATTGAAAAGAAAATCAAAGCGGAAGTTTTAGAAGAGGGCGAGCTTTGCGTCAACGGCAAGACGTTTGCCGACTTTGTGGGAAAAATTTCTCCGTTTGAAGTGGTGATCGCTTCTGATGAGAAAGGTATTATCATTCGTTATGCGGACAGTGAATCGTATATGCAGTCCCTTTCTTCGGAAGATTTTCCCAAGCTTGGCGTAGTGCTCGGCGGGGAAGAATATTTCGAAACGACGGAAGACAATTTTAAAAATTTAATCAACAAAGTGGTATTTTGCTGTGCAACGGACGAAAGTAGACCGATTTTGAAAGGGTGCTTGCTCGAAGCGAAAAACGGAAAACTTTCCGCGTCGGCGCTCGACGGGTTCAGAATGGCTTGCGCGTACACGGAAATTGCGGAAAACAGCGCGGATATGAAGATTGTTTGCCCTGCAAGAACGTTGAATGAAATTTCCCGTATGCTTGGCGGAGAGGACAGCTTGAAAATTTACGCAAGCAAAAATCTTTTGTCGGTTGAGGTGCAGGATACCATCATTACTTCGAGATTGTACGCAGGCGAATTCGTGAGAAAGGAAAACATTTTCCCCATAGATTTCACGACGAAGGTTACCGTGAAGCGCGCGGAGCTTATGGACAGCGTAGAACGTGCTTCCGTCCTTATCCGCGGAGATAAAAACAATTTAATTGTGTTGGACGTGAAGAACGGGAAAATCGTCATCAATGCGAATTCGGAAATGGGGAAAGTAGAAGAAACCGTTTCCGCTGAACTCAACGGAAAGGAACTCCGTATTGCGATGAACGGGAAGTATTTTGCGGACGCGCTGAAAGCGCTTGAAGAAGAAACGGTTGCCCTTTCCTTTAACACGGCAATCTCCCCTTTCACACTTGAAAACGTGGAAAACAAGCGTTATCAATATTTGATTTTGCCCGTACGCACGAACGCGTAATCAAAATAATTAAAAAAAAGCGCAAAAAGAAAAGAATCAAGCGGAAAAAGCCTTAAAAATCGCTTGACGGAGTTACTAATTTAGGATATAATATTGAAAGTTATCGTGGGGAGAACTGCGGTAACACCAAAAAATAAAAAAGAAAAACCAAGTAGGAGAAAATTTTATTATGAAGAGAACCTATCAACCCAAGAAAAGACAAAAGAGCAAAGTACACGGTTTCCGTAAGAGAATGGCAACGACCGCAGGAAGAAGAGTACTTAAAAGAAGAAGAGATAAGGGCAGAAAGAGACTTACCCACTAATCCTTAAAAACCGAAGATAAAAACAACGAATTCCTTCCCTTTTTTAAAGGTAAGGGATTTGCCATTTTTAGAAGAAAGGATTTATTTGGATAAAAAGGGCTAATTCCTATAAAAATGAAATATTTCAGATTAAAAAAACAAGCGGATTTTCAAAGGCTGTTTTTAAAGGGAAAACGGGCGTTTTCTTCTGATATTACGGTAATTTACCGCCCCTTGGACAAGTTGACAATGGGGATTTCCGTAGGAAAAAAACACGGAAAAAGCGTGCAGAGAAACCGTATCAAAAGATTGATCAGAGAAGCGTTTCGTGCTTGCGCGGGCGAGCTGAAAGGCTCTTACGCGTTCGTCATCATTCCGAAAGTGAGAGAAGATTACAGCGTTGAAAAATTCCGTAGGCAGCTTTCATGGATAATCAAAAAAGAGAATCTGTGAGTATACCTTTTTTATTCCTGCTCACAGTAAACGGAAAGTACCTGCGAAAGACGGTATTTAAGCCCTATTTAAAAATGCTGTGTATGCGCATGATCCGTTTTTATCAAAAACATCTTTCTAAGCATACGTGTTTATACCGTCCGACCTGTTCGCAGTATACGATGGAGAGTATCAATAACCAAGGGGTTATTTTGGGTATTTTGCTGGGAACGTGGCGGATTTTTCGGTGTAATCCTTTTTCAAAGGGTGGGTATGATCCCGCTCCTGAATGGTATTTTAAAAAACGGTGGGTGTTATAAAAATTTTTATAAGTTTGCCTGTCGCGCGTTGGTTTTATAGATTTTTCAACGCGGGATTTTCTTTAAAATAAAGACCAAAGCTCTTTTTATAAAGAGTATAAGGAAACAATAAAATGCTTAATTTTTTAAACGTAGCGGACGTGGGGATTCCCGTATTTGGGGATACTTTCCATATTTCGCTTAACTGGATCGGTAATTTTATACGTTGGCTTATCAACGGCGTAGGAATCGTAGGCGTGGGGATTATTTTATTCTCGCTCGTTTTAAAATTCGTTGTTATGCCCTTCGATATTTATCAAAGAATTACCATGCGTAAGCAAAACAACAAAATCAAAGCGAGCCAAGAACGCCTTGATAAACTGAAAAAGCAATACGCAAACGACAAGGATATGTATAATCAAAAGATGGCGGAGCTTTACAAGGAAAACGGTATGTCCGTTTGTTCTTCCTGCTTGCCTATGATTCTTTCCATGATTATCTTTATCGTTGCAATCAACGCTTTCAACGCATACGCGCAGTATTCCAACGTAGAAAATTATAATACGATGGTCAATGCGTACAACGCAAAAATCGAGTATTATTGCGCGGATTTAGACAACGGTGCGACGTATACCGAAGTGTTGGGTACGGAAAATATCACCGACGCGAGCGGGAACGTAACCGGTACGCGTAATATCGTTACGATAACGGTAAAGGATTCTGGCGAGAACGATAAGTTCATCTATTATAAAGCGGTTTTGCCTGCGGATGAATGGACGGAAAAAACGGACGAAGAAAAAGCGGAAATTTTTGCTACGGCAAATAAAAATTATTTCATTGACGTTACCAAGCTGTATGCAGACGCTACCTATGGCAGCGTTGTACAAACGAACGTAGAGCAAGCGCTTACGCAGGCGGAAGAAGATAACGGCGAAGAAACGCTGACGGAAGAACTCAAAACGCAGATTACCGAAAGCACCATTCGCGAATACTTCATCAAAGAAGCGCAGCTTGCCGTAAAAGATACGTACGATACGGTCGTTTTGAAAAAGACGAAATTCCTTTGGATTAAGAATATTTGGACGGTTGACGCAAGCTATAAACAGCCCGTTTTGACTTATTCCGAATTCAAGAGCGAAGCGAGCCAAGAAAAATTCCGTGTAGATGGTAAGAAAAAATCCTTCGGTAGTGTACGTGATTACACCAACGTATACGAAAAGGATACCTATAATATCGTAACGGGAGAACTTGGTCAACACAAAAAGGAAGCGAACGGGTATTATTTGTTGATCTTGCTTTCGATTGGTACGATCTTATTGCAACAATTCGTATCCATGCGCTCGCAAAAGGAACAGCAAACCTATTCTTCGGTAGACGGACAGGGTAAATCGCAACAAAAAATGATGCTGATCATTATGACGGCAATGTTTGCGATCTTCTCGTTTATGTATAGCTCGGCGTTCTCGATCTACATGATCACGAGTAACGTATTCTCGCTTATATCCACCATTATCATCAACAAGATCGTGGATAAGGTAGAAGAAAAGAAAGAAGCGGCTGCCGCACAGGCGAAATACAATAAGCGTTTCCCCGGTCGTACCTATAAGGGCGAATCGAAAAATAACAATAAAAAGGGTAAAAAGTAAGAGAATGTGAACCGCGTAAAAGCGGCAAGGAGTAATTATGACTTATACGGAATTTACAGGAAAGACGGTAGAAGAAGCCGTTGAAAAGGGGCTGAAAGAACTCGGAATTACCGCGGAACAAGCGGATATCCGTGTTTTGGAAGAAGGAAAGAAAAAGCTGTTCGGTTCGATCAAAGCGCGCGTGGAAATCGCTGTGAAAGAAGCGGCGCAAGCGGTCGAAACGGCGAAAGAAAACGTTGCTCCCGCATCCGTGAATACCAGCGGTATGACGGACGGCGAACGCACGGTGGTTTTTCTGGAAGGGTTGTTTGAATTATTAAATATTACCGCTTGTACGGAACTCGTTGCAGAGGGCGAAAAGGTAGAAATTAACGTTACGGCGTCGAATACGACTTCCGTTATTGGGAAGCACGGCGCGATGCTCGACGCGATTCAGACCCTTGCAGGCGCAGTTGCAAACACGGGCAGAGAAGATTATAAGCGCGTTGTTGTCGATTGCGAAAACTATCGCGAAAACCGCGAAACTACGTTAAACAAGCTTTCGGAAAATCTTGCGCAAAAAGCGATTCGTTTGGGTAAAAAGATTAAGCTTGAACCCATGAACCCGTATGAAAGAAGAATTATTCACGCGGCGCTTTCCGAAAGAGAAGGCGTTTCCACGCAAAGCGAAGGGAAAGAACCTAACCGCTATATCGTGATTGTTCCCGATAATTTGGAAGATCCCGACGCACCCGCTATCCCTGCAAGAAACGATCGCGACAGAAAAAACAGCGGTCGCGGCAGCAGAGGCAGTTTCAACGGAAACCGCGGCGGCAGAGGCGGTAAAGGCGGCTTTAATAAAAAGCCTTTCAACCGTGATAGAAAGCCTTCGGGCGGTTCTTCAACAGGCGGAACGACCATGAAAGCTTCCAACGATTTCTTTGGAATTTTCCTTGGAAACAGCAACAAAGACGAATAAGAAACAACCGCTTTGCAAGTGATGATGCAAGGCGGTTATTTTTATATTAAAACGTGTGATAGATATGGGATTGCCACGCTGCGCTCGCAATGACGGAGCTGAAAGCTTGCTACGTTTCCGTTCGCAATGACGAGGTTTTGCTACGTATTCTCGATAATATCGGAAAGATTTTTGTTTGTAATAAAGAATAATGTTTCCATAAAAATAAACGCTCTGATATGATTTCAGAGCGTTTTTCACGTAAAACAAAAGATAGTTAATTAAGAAACTTTCCGTTTTTCTGTAAACGGTGGATTGTAAAATATATGGGCGTTCCAAGGCCGTAAACCCAAATCGCTTCCGTGAAAGCAATCGAACCCATATAGGAAAAATACAACGTCCACACGGAAGAATCAGCCCCCTCGCCGCATAAAAATACGATAACAAACGGGATAATCAAGCCGTTGAAAAGAACGGGGAAAATTCCGCCCACAAGCAATTTTGCAAGCCGCTTTTTTATCAGTAAGCCGAAAACGTATGTATTCAAAGCCGCTAATAAGGTGGCTAAACTGCCGAAGACTACGTCATAAAAAAGAAAGGGCGACGCAAGGTTGGATAACATACAGCCTACAAAAAGGGCAGGGATTGCTTCGGAAAAAAACAAGGGCAAAATACAAAGCGCCTCTGCCGGACGTATTTGTAACGGGCCGAAAGCAAAGGGCGCAAATGCGTAGGTCAACGCAACGTATAACGCTGCGATAATACCTGCGCGGCAAAGTTTCTTGGTGGATAATACCTTTTTCATTTGATTGTACCTCGGTTTTTTTATCGTGGAAGTGTTTACCGAAAACCTTCCGTATCGGCATATAGTATACCATTCAAAAATAAAAAAGTCAAACGTTTTTATGCATTTTTTATTTCACGAGAACCCAAACACTCCCAAAGCAGTGAAGCAAGGGCTTCGGAAATGATTTCCGCCATGGAATAGACAAGGTTTAAGCGGGTGGAATTTAGCAGTCCATAATTCGCGACCGATTTTTCCGCTACAATTCCCATAACCGAAATATCCCCTATTTCCCCAAGCTTTTTATTTGCGCCCGCCCC
The DNA here is from genome assembly GCA_045127595.1 of Candidatus Scatosoma sp. Lineage (GTDB taxonomy): Bacteria > Bacillota > Clostridia > Christensenellales > Borkfalkiaceae > Scatosoma. Next base: position 17,832 of record JBGVQS010000023.1, read on the forward strand.
GGGGTATAACGGGGAGTCGTTTAATTTAATCAATCCAACGTCCCCTTCCTCTCCGATGGCGGCGTCGATTGCGATTACTTGCCGATCAAAATGGGTGGATTTTAATAAAGCGCGCAAGTATTTGATTTCCTTTGCCGTAACGGGCGCGGCAAGCGTACCGTATAAAAATACGTTTAAGCCCTGCGTTTTATAGCGCAGCATTGAACCGACGATCGGACCTAAGCTGTCCCCGATTGCAAGATCGCTGCCGATACAAACAATGACGGGGGATTTTTTATAAAAAGACGGTGAACTCGTACCTGCCCCCGTCATTTTTATTTCTTTTGCTTTTAAATTTGCTTGTAAAAGCCGATCGAGCGCCATGGACGCTCCGTCCGCGGCAATTTTATTATAGACGTGAAAGGCGTATTCCATATAATTTGTTCCTTTAAAAAGTTTCCGTCTTTAAAGTATTTCCATTCTTAAAAAAGTTAAACAAAATTGCAAAAAAATCCGTTCATTTTTGCGCAAAGGTTGAAAATAAGAAAAAAGTATGCTATAATAGAGAAAAGAAAATAATAAAAGAAGATTTTTATTTTTTGGAGAAGAAAACATGGATGTTTTTTCAAACGTAGTCCTCAGTTTAAACGCGGCAGCGTGGACGAAATATATCGTCGATATTGTCGTGGCGGTCTGTTTGCTTGGGTATATTATCGTAGGCATTAAAAAAGGGTTTATCAACAGTTTGTTTGGGTTTGCCTCTACCCTCGTTTCTTTGATCTTGGCAATTTCCCTTTGCAAAGTGGTTTTGAATGCGACGGACGGCTTGTTCGGTTTGCAAAAATCACTCGAAAAGAGCTGTGAAAATATGCTTGACGGATTAAAGGGCTTTGACGTAGACATTTCCAACCAAAATTTGGAAGACGCCGTTGAAGATAAAAGCTTGCCGAGCTTTATCCTTTCGCTTGTTGTAAAGCAGTACAAGGGGAAAGAGCTGGAAGCGGGCACGACGCTTGCAATGCTCGCAGGGAACGTCCTTGCGAAATTGATTGCGACCTTGATTACGGGGATTGTTTTGTTCTTCCTTGCAAAGCTCGTGCTTAGATTGCTCCGCGGTTTGATTATGCTGCTCGTTTCGAAACTTTCCTTGCTGGGGGCGGTCAATCACTTGCTCGGCGGTGTGTTAGGGCTTATTCAAGGCGCGTTGATTTTGTATGCGGTGCTTTCCGTGCTGTCGCTCATTCCTGCGGACGGAATCGCGAAATATTTGGATAGCAGCGTGCTTGCAGGTCTGTTGTTTAAATATAATCCGCTCAATTATATTTTGGGTTGGCTGATATAAACGCCGAAAGTTTTCCACAACGTAAAAAAAATGTACTCCGCCCGAACGTCGTTTTTTGTCGGACGGAGTATTTTTATGCAAAAAAATGCAAGTATACATTCATACCGTATATGCGAATAAAAGGAAAAACAGGAAAATTGTGGACAAAAATAGGGTTGTCCACCCATTTTTAAAAACGTTGTGGATAAATTTTCGTTTTCTTTTGTGGAAAAACATAAAAATAGTCAAAAAATAGCGTAAAAATACGCAGGAACATCTATTTTTGTGGATAAATAAGCTAAAATTAAGGTCTAAATAAAAATTAAAATCGCAAATTTTTCGTGGAAAACTTGAAAATATAAATAAAAAATCGGTATTTTTGCGAAAAATGAGCATTTTATCCACAAACGAATGTTCTTTTATTCAAAATGGCGAAAGTTATCCACACTTATCCACTGAAAAAGGAGTAAAATAAGGTAGCTTTTATGCAAAAAAGAGAGTAAAAGCTGTCTTTTTTCTTATCGAACGTTGCGGAAAGAAACGTCTACGTCCAAGCGCACCGTTTGTAAAATGGCGTCTTTTAATTTTTTATAATGTTTGTTTTCGTATTTTTCAAGCAAGCTTTTTATACCGAACAAATCGCAATTTACGCCGCGGCTTTTTTCAAAAGCGGAAAAAATATCCGATTCCATTTGTTTTTTCGCAAGCGCGAATACGCCCGTTGGAACGTCGCCTGCGTCGCTGATTTCTAACAGTTCTTGCGCTTTTGAATAATCTCGAATACCAGCGGCAAAAGTGATGCGAATTTTTAAAACGGGTATACCGTTTTCAAGCGAAAGACGGATTTTTGGCGCGTTGTCTTTGATGGTCAACGTACAATACCCGTCGCTTGAAATAACGGTGTAGGGTGCGAGCTGTAATTTATTCATCACGGCGCTGACGGCAAACGTTTCCTGCGGCGTTAGCGTTTCGCGCTTTTTTCCCTCGACAAATAAAGCGGTTTCTTGCGCGCTGAAAACAGGTTGATTTTGCGGCATTTCGCTCCCCGCCTGCCCACTATTTTGATTTGTCGAACTGCCTGACGAGTTTCCCGACGAGCCGCCTGCCGAACCGTTATTTTGCGAGGGGGAAGAACTTGAATTTCCGATTTCTTCCTGCTGTGCTTGCTTGGATAATAAGGGTAGAAATCCGCTGCCGTCCCCGAAATACCCGATGGAAAATTCCCGTAAAGTGGACGGAAGCACCGTGCCTATGCGCTTTGCATGGGAAGATAAAACCTTTGTGATGGCAAGACTACTTGCAGAATCGACGAGCGCGGAAACGTTGAGAAGATCTTTTGCGAAGCCGTCGCAAACGGCAACGAAGCAGTTGTCGGTTAAATATTCGTCCCGTAAAAAGAATTCTAACGCGTCGAAAACGTTTTCTTCCGCGGCTTTACTGCCAAGTAATAGCAAGTTGCAAAACACGAGCTTGGGATACCAACCCGTTTTTGCGTTGATTTCGTCGAATGCGTCCGCAATCGTTTTGCCGCGGCTGACGATTTGGACGGCTTTCGTAGATGGATTTTGTCCGCCCGATTGCGGAACGGCTACTTGCGAAGTAACGATAAAAGTGTCTTCTTCCCGATCGATCCCAGCCGCCATTATGATAGCGGTTTTTTGTACGTCGATCAATCCAAAATCGTTAGATACAAACAGGAATGCAAGCAAGAAAACAATCAATATATAATAGCGTACCGTGTTTTTTGCGTGTTGGAATTTATGCATAATTCACCCCCGTCTTTCGTGTTTTCGCGTTAGTTTTTTCTTTTGGCAAAAGAAGTAACAGCAAAGGCAACAGGTCGGCAAAAATCCAAAAAACAAAAAAGAGCTTTCCCGTTAATAGGGATTGAAAAAGGTTGTACCGCTGATTAAAAAACAAAACGAACAACAGCAAGGCTACGTTTAATAGCAAGGAAATAATCACCTTTTTTTCCGTTTGAAAGGTTTGTGAAAGAAGCTCGGTCGTGTACTGTAACGGTAAGCAGGTATAAAAAAACAAAACCACCGTCAAAAAGTATATAAAGATGAGATCAATTCTGCCAACCACGGAAAGCGCGGGGAAGTATTGTGCGATTTTTGAAAAGGCGTAATGTTCCCGCGGGGCAAGGGAAGCATAGATTCCAAAAAACACGGCAAGGAAGAGCATAACCAAGCCTGCGCCGACGGCGTAACCGCCTATAATTTTACCCCCGTCCCCTTTCTTATAGCGATAATTGCCAAGCAAAGGCAGCAGTAAAATGACGTCTGAAAAATGGGGCGTGGAACGGATAAATGCCAGCGAAGTATTTTTTGCGGAAACGCTAAAAAAGGGTAAAAGATTGGAAAAATCCGCCGCGCCGACGGACATAACAAGCAAAGCAAGGAAGGGCAAAAGGAATAAAAAAAGACAAAGATCGGCGCTTCTCCCGACGGTTTTAAAGCCTTTTGTGCAAATAAATGCGCTTAAAAAGAAGAAAAACGCAAAGAAAAACAGCGTCGGTTCGGTGTCAAAAAATACGGCGTAAACATATTTTTCCAACTGCAATAAGGGCAATATTGCCGAAAAGATGAAATAAACGGCGTACAAGCCGTAAAAAACAGCCGTCCATTTTCCAAAGCGCGCCTGCAAACGCTGTAATAACGGCGTTTCGCTTTTACGAACGGCAAGCAAGAGTAAAAATAAAATCAGCGCTTGGAATAAAAATTGTAAAAATGCAGGCAAAAGCAAATCCCCCTTTGCATATTTTGAAAGCAGGGACGGCGTTTCCAGCAACTTCCCGGCAGGAAGTATAAACGCCGCAAACAGCGCGATTTGTCTGCCGTTGACTTCGTTGTTTTTTTGGTTGGAAATAGATTTCGTTGCGTACATGGGTACTCCTTTTTAAGATGATTCTTTAAATCGTGTGGCATTTTTGGATTGAAAAATACGGGGGCGTTTTGACAAACTCGTTAAATCGTATTTGACGAACGTATCGCGAATATCCCGTCTGATAAGCGGGGAAAACGGCGCGAGCAAGGGTGTACCAAAGGAGTCCGCTGAAAGTAAATAATACAGCAAAAAAGCCAACAGCAAAACGATTCCGAACGGTCCGACGCTTCCTGCGACGAGTAAAAACAGCCAACGCAAAACGCTACCCGTTTCCACAAAATTCGGTACGGTATAAAGACAAATCCCTGAAAATGCTACGATAATAATTGCGGGCGTAGATAAAAAACCAGCCGAAACCGCCGTTTCCCCCAACACCAACGCGCCGACGACCGATAAAGACATTCCCACATATTTGGGCATACGGATGCTCGCTTCCTTTAATACTTCTAACAAAAGCAGAACGACGAACATTTCCAAGCTTGGCGACAGGGGGATTTCTCGTACGCTGCCTGCAATCGTCAAGGTCAGCCCAAGCGGTAAAAGTTGCATTTTATAAAGCTGTGCGGAAACGTAGAAAGCAGGGAGTAAAATTGCCACGAACAACGCAATAAGCCGAAGCAGCCGAAAGGTGGTCGCGACGAACGGCGAAACGAAATAATCTTCGCTGCTTTGTAAATCTTCCGTTAAAAGAAAGGGTACGGTCAGCGTGATTGGAGAGCCGTCCACCAAAATCCCGATTCTACCCTCTGAAAGCTTTGCCGTAAAAATATCCGGCTTTTCCGTTTTACCCATCGAGTGGAAAATCGAGTGCTTTCTCGGCGCTAAGCAAGCGGCAATATACGAAGAATCGGGAATACAGTCGATTTGGATTTTTTGGATTTTTTGCACAAGCTCGTCTTTTAACTTAGAGTCGGCAATCCCGTCTAAATAACAAACGGAAACGGCGGTGTTCGATTGCTTGCCAACGCGCAGGGTTTCAAACCGTAACGCAGGGGTTTTTAAGCGTTTTCGAATGAGCGCCATATTCGTTTTAATATCTTCAATAAACCCTTCGCGCGGTCCTTTCACGGCAATATCCGTGGGCGGTTCCATAATCGCGCGGTTTGGAAGAAGCTTTGCGCCAACGATAAAGCCTTGCGCGATTCCGTCCACCAAAAGCAGGCTGTTTCCGTCTAAAATTTCTTCTACGGCGGAGTCGAAATCTTTCGCTTCTTTCAGCTCGGGAAAAAGGGTTTGTAAAGGGAGTATTTTTTCCTTTTCCGTACCCCCGTCCCCCATGCTTTTAAGGGAAATTTTTCCAAGCGGTCGGGCAATTAAATCCCCTAAAAGCTGTTTATTGACGACGCCGTCGGCGTAAAAAATGGCGCAAACGGTTTTGTCCGCCGTTTCAAAGCGGAAGGATAAAATATCTTCGGAAGGGAGTCGTTTTTTCAGTTCCTGTTCATTTTGTTGTAAGGTTTTGGATAAAGTATTCACATTATCAGCGTGTGAGCCTTTTGCAAAAGTATGCGTTTTGTCGGCAGTTTCTTGACAAACGAACGGGAAAATGGTATACTGTTACAAAGGTAAAGGAGAATGGTATGGACGGGCAAAAAATAGAGCTTTCAGAATTTGAAGTGTTGGAAGACATGCTGCTTGACGGATTGAAGATTGTACAAGACACTCGTTTGTATCGTTTTACGTCCGATTCGGTGTTATTATCCCGTTTTGCAAAACCGAAAAAGGGAGAAAACGTAGCGGATTTTTGTGCAGGAAGCGGGATCGTCGGCTTTCATTTTTATGCTTTGCATAAAGAGAAATTTCCGAATATGCAGGTTACGCTGTTCGAGCTACAAGAAGAACTTCTTGCGTTATCCAAAAAAACGGCGGCGTATAACGGGTTTGAGAATTTCCGTTTCGTTTGCGGACCTTTGCAAGAGATGGATAAATCGCACCACGAGCAATACTCGCTGATTCTTTGTAATCCGCCCTACGAGCGCGCTCAAACGGGTTTTGACAACGACGAGTATAAAAAAGCGATTTGCCGTAAGGAGATCACGCTGACTTTGAAAGAGATTGCCGCGGCATCGGCATACGCGCTGAAATTTAGCGGCAGGATTGCGATGTTGCACCGTGCGGATCGGCTTGCGGAAGTGTGTTATACCTTTAAAAAGGAAAATATAGAAATAAAGAAACTGCAATTTGTTGGGGGCAGGTACGGATCGAAGCCATATTTGGTGTTAGTGGAAGGCGTGAAAGGCGGAAAGCCGAATTTGGAAATTTTACCCACAATCTATAACGAATAAGGAGTGCGATATGGTCAGTTTTGTAGCGACGCCGATCGGGAATTTAAAGGATATTACCTTGCGTGCGTTGGAAACGTTGCGGGAAGCGGACGTAATTTTTTGTGAAGATACGCGGCATACGATCAAGCTTTTGAACGCGTATGAAATCAAAAAGCCCCTTTACGCTTGTCATAAATTTAATGAAACGGAAGCGGCGCATAAAATATTAGAAGCGTCTAGACGGGGGGAGAAAGTAGCGGTGGTTTCGGACGCAGGAACGCCTGTTGTTTCCGATCCCGGGAACGTCGTTTGTAAATTTTTACGGGAGAATAATGAGCCGTTTACGCTGATTCCCGGCGCGTGCGCGTTCGTGGCGGCGCTCGTATTGTCGGCGCTCCCTGCGGACAGGTTTGCGTTTATCGGCTTTTTGCCCGATAAGGCGGGGGAAAAGCGCGCTCTACTCGAAAAATATAAGGACGCGGAAATGACTTTGCTGTTCCATAGCGCGCCGCAAGACGTGGATAAGGACATCAAAGCCATGTACGAAGTGTTCGGGGATAGAAACGCCGCGGCGGTTCGCGAAATCACGAAAATCCACGAAGAAGCGGTCAACTTCCGCTTATCGGAAGGCTTGGCAGGAGAAAAGCGCGGAGAATACGTCCTTGCTGTCGAAGGGGCTACGCAAAAGGAAAGCCCCCTGAACGGCTTGTCCGAACGGGAGCATATTCAACATTATATGAAAGCGGGTTTGGATAAAAAGGAAGCTTTGAAACGGGCGGCGAAGGATCGCGGAGTTTCCAAATCGGAGCTGTATCCTTTTTCCATTGATTTGTGATTAAATATACTCTTTAACGGGTAAAATAGTATATAGAAATATAATTGAGGTGCGTTTATGTATTATTATGCGATAAGCCTTTTTGTAATGTTAATTTGCGCGGCGTTGGGCGGATATGCAAGCTCGAAAGTCCATTCCGCGTACCGCGCGTACGGCGCAATGCCGACAAGATCCCATATGACGGGGTACGATACAGCGACGAGATTGTTAAGAAGAAACGGAATAAGAGATATTTCCGTCGGTAGGGTAAGAGGCACGCTGTCCGATCACTATCACCCCAAAAAAGCGATTGTGAATCTTTCCGAGGGGGTTTACGGCGGAGATTCGATTGCGGCTTGTGCGGTAGCGGCGCACGAAGTCGGGCACGTCATACAAAAAAAGGAAGGGTATCTTCCGTATAAATTGCGTTCCGTGCTTGTGCCGTTGACGAATATAGGCAGCAGGCTTGCGTTGCCGCTTGTATTGATAGGCGTGATTTTAGATATTGCCGTGTACGGTTCGCAAGGCTCGAACGTTGGGTTTTATTTGGCAATAGCGGGCGTTATTGCGTATGGAATGGCGACTTTGTTTGCGTTGGCTACGTTGCCCGTCGAGCTGGACGCGAGCCGCCGAGCAAAAAAGATGCTCGTTGAAGAAGGTATTTTATACGACGACGAGCTTCCCTTTGCAGGTAAAATGCTGAGCGCGGCTGCTACGACTTACGTAGCGTCCTTGCTTGTATCCCTTATTTATTTCTTACGGTTTGCTTTGTGGGTGTTTTTAATGTTTGGTAACCGACGTCGCGACTAAAAAATGGCGTATATACGTCGCATTTTAGCGTTGCGTTTCCGTGCCCCTTGGTTACGTACAGGCGTACGCGCCCTGCGGGGTACTCAACGCGCCTTGAACTGCTCGTATCTACACCATTTTTGGCTCGGGTAGAGCTTAGCTGTTATCGAGCAATCAAGAAAGATAGAAAAATATAATCCAACGGAACGTTGGCTCGGGTAGAGCTTAGCTGTTATCGAGCAATCAAGAATGATAGAAAAAACACGATCCAACGGAACGTTGGTAGAAAAACATGATGCAACGGAACGTTGCCGGAACGTTGCCGGAACGTTGCCGACAAAAAAGAAAACTCCCAACGGGGAATCCCGTCGGGAGTAATTTTTTTGGTTTTCTTCCAACCCCGAATCGATTAAAGTTCAGCGAAGTACTTAATCGTTCTTACCATCTGGCTGGTGTAGGAGTTTTCGTTGTCATACCAAGAAACAACCTTAACAAGCGTCGTGCCGTCGCCCATGGGCATGCACTTCGTTTGCGTAGCGTCGAACAACGAACCATACGTGATACCGATGATGTCGGAGGAAACGAGTTCTTCTTCCGTGTAACCAAAGGATGCGGAAGCAGCCGCTTTCATTGCGTTGTTTACGGTAGCTGCGTCAACTTCGCCGTCGCAGATTGCAACGAGTTGGGTAAGCGAACCGGTAGGAACGGGAACGCGTTGTGCGCAACCGTCGAGAACGCCGTTGAGTTCAGGGATAACAAGACCGATTGCTTTTGCTGCGCCCGTGGAGTTGGGAACGATGTTAGCAGCAGCTGCACGAGCACGGCGAAGGTCGCCCTTGCGGTGAGGTCCGTCGAGAACCATCTGGTCGCCCGTGTAAGCGTGGATCGTGGTCATATAACCTTTCTTAATCTTGGAAAGCTTGTTCAACGTGTTTGCCATAGGAGCAAGGCAGTTCGTGGTGCAGGACGCAGCGGAGATGATGGTGTCGTTCTTCGTAAGCGTCTTTTCGTTTACACTGTAAACGATCGTGGGAAGGTCGTTGCCTGCGGGAGCAGAAATAACAACTTTCTTCGCACCAGCTTTGATGTGCGCTTCGCTCTTTGCCTTGGAGCAGTAGAAACCGGTACATTCAAGTACTACGTCTACGTCAAGTTCAGCCCAAGGGCAGTTCACAGCGTCTTTTTCAGCATAGATTTTGATGGTCTTGCCGCATACGGTGATCGTACCAGCTTCGTCGTTAGCCGAAACGGTGTCAGCGTAAGCGTATCTGCCTTGAGCAGAGTCATACTTCAAAAGGTGTGCGAGCATGGAAGGGCTGGTAAGGTCGTTGATAGCAACAACTTCGTAGCCTTCTGCGCCGAACATTTGTCTGAAAGCAAGACGACCGATACGGCCAAAGCCGTTGATTGCAACTTTTACGTTTGCCATAATAGATAAGTCTCCTTTATATGAAATTATTTTGTGTCTTTTTGCAGATTGGAAAAAATTAACAATCCGCTCTTGTCCATCTAACATTGTAGCATAAAAAAAACCTTTCGTCAATAATTTTGAGCAATACTTCCTAAAATTATTTTTCAAATTACAAAAGGGATTTTTTTAAAAATTACTCGTTTTGTTTGCTTTTTAGGGAAAAATGGTCTATAATAATAACGATTGAAAAAAAAGTTAATTTTTTGGAGGATAAAATTATGCCTTTGGTAACTACTACCGAAATGTTTAAAAAAGCGTATGCGGGCAAGTATGCAATCGGTGCGTTCAACGTCAACAACATGGAAATGATCCAAGCGATCGTTGAAGCGGCAAACGAAGAAAAATCGCCCGTGATTTTGCAGGTTTCCGCCGGCGCGAGAAAGTATGCAAATCCCGTTTATTTGAAGTACCTTGTACAAGCTGCTGTGGAAACCAACGATATTCCCGTTGCAATGCACCTTGACCACGGCGCGGATTTTGAAATCTGCAAAGCGTCCATTGACGGCGGCTTCACTTCCGTTATGATCGACGCGTCTTCTCATCCTTGGGAAGAAAATATCGAGATCACGAGAAAAGTCGTTGAGTATGCGCACGACCACGGCGTTGTGGTAGAAGCGGAACTTGGCAAGCTTGCAGGGATTGAAGACGACGTAAACGTAGACGCGGCTGACGCACAGTTTACTTCCCCCGACGAAGTAGAAGAATTCGTTGCAAAAACGGGTATCGACTCCCTTGCTATTGCAATCGGTACGAGCCACGGCGCATATAAATTTAAGCCCGGTCAAGATCCCAAGCTTCGTTTGGATATTTTGGAAGAAATCGGCAACCGTTTGCCCGGCTTCCCCATCGTATTGCACGGTGCGTCTTCCGTTCCTCAGGACAAGGTTGCAATCGTAAATCAGTTCGGCGGTCATATGCCCGACGCAATCGGTATTCCCGAATCCGAGCTTAGAAAAGCGGCGCAAATGGCGGTTTGCAAAATCAATATCGACTCTGACCTTCGCGTAGCGTTCACGGCGGCAATCCGTAAGCATTTCAGCGAACAGCCCGGTCATTTCGATCCCCGTCAATATCTTGGCGACGCGCGCGCAATGATGAAAGAAATGGTAAAACATAAGATCGTCAACGTGCTCGGCTCGGCTGGTAAAGCGTTTTAATTGACTGAATAAAAAGCGACTCCCCGTTTTTTGATAAAGCGGGGAGTTTTTCTATTTTGTTAATCGTTCAAAGAATGTATTTTACACGCCGTTGTGTAAAATTCTTTTACCTGCATAAGTGCGTTTTCGTCCATACAGCCCAAGGAAAAGGCACGATAATCCTTGACGGCGGCGCGGATGTTTTCAGGGAGCGCCAAATATAATTTTTCGTTGTCGGAGAAAGCTTTTTCAAAAAGCCGTTTTCCGTTTTTTGTAAAGGGCTGCTTGTGGGTTATACACCACATTTCCGCCAGGGTAAAGTATCTTTTTTCAAAGTCGCCGTCGGGAAGCTCTGCAAAAGCAATCGCCCGTTTTATGTAAAGCAGAAACCGTTTTTTACTAAATCTTTTCAAAAAAATTCTCTCCTTTTTGTTTCAGTTTTCATATTATAACACAAAATAACGGTAAATACAAGTATTTATCATGCATTTCCCTTTGTATTTTTAGGTGTTTTCCGTAGTAAAATACTTGTATAAATCAGTGATAGGGGAAACAAAAATGGACGTAAGGGATAGGATACACGCGTTGTGTAAAGAAAGGGGAATGTCGTTATCCAAGCTTGCGAAAAGGGCGGGTTTGGCGGAAACGACGGTATACGACTGGTTCAACGACAATAACCGACAGCCGTCGTTAAAGGCGTTGGAAGACGTTTGCGCGGTTTTTGAAATCACACCGGCGCAATTTTTTTCGGAAGTGGAAGCGGATAAGTTGACGGAACAGGAGTTGCGCTTATTAGAGATGTATCGAAAATTGCCGGAAAAGAAAAAAGCGACGGCATTGAAGCTCTTTGAAATTTTAACCGAATGATGAAAGCGCCCTAAAAGGGGCGTTTTTGTTTATAAAAATCAATCGAAAAAAAGGATTGAAATAGGCTGACAATATTAACCGACAAAAAAAGCCGACAATATTATAATATACGCATACGCATATGCACGCGCTCGCGCGTGTGAAAAAGTATTTTTTGCGTGAAAATAAAAGGGAAAACGGCTTTTGTGGATAACTCTTAAAAAATTTTTGAAAAAATTTAAAAAAAATGAAAAAGTCGGCTCAAAACAGCTTGACTTAAATTTCTTTTCATAATACAATAAATAGGCAAGCCGAGAGGAGAGCCTTGAAAATGCTGTTTTTCCCCGTTAGTTGAACGGCAAAAAAAGGAAAATCCGATTAGGCGAACGATTTTAATGAAAAAGAAAAAATACACACGAAACAAGGAGTAACATATTATGAAGACCTATATGGCGCATGCCGAAACGGTTGAAAAGAAATGGTACGTTGTAGACGCAGCAGGTGTTCCCCTCGGTCGTCTTGCGAGCCGTGTTGCCGCAGTTCTTCGCGGTAAAAACAAACCCACCTTCACTCCCAACGTTGATACGGGCGATTTCGTAATCGTTATCAACACGGACAAAGCGGTTTTGACGGGTAAGAAGTTGGAAAACAAATTCTACAGATATCATACGGGCTACATCGGCGGCTTGAAGGAAATCTCCTACAAGAAGATGATGGCTGAAAAGAGCGACCTTGCCGTATACGAAGCGGTAAAAGGTATGTTGCCCAAGAACAGCCTTGGCAGAGCTACGATCAAAAAGCTCAAAGTGTACAAGGGAGCAGAACATAACCACGCTGCACAAAAACCCGAAGTACTCAAATTTGACTAAGGAGAGGAGTTGAAAATATGGCTAAAGCTAACGTTAAAAAGAAGATTCAATTCTGGGGAACGGGCAGAAGAAAGAAGGCTATCGCTCGTGTACGTCTTATCCCCGGCGGCAACGGTACGATCGTAATCAATGACCGCGCTTTTGAAGATTATTTCCCTCAGGGTACGTTGCAGTACATTGTTAAGCAACCCCTCGTAGCAGTGGAAGCGGAAACGAAATACGACGTGATCGTAAACGTAATCGGCGGCGGTTACACCGGTCAAGCTGGTGCAATTCGTCTTGGCGTTGCGCGTGCACTTCTCGAAGCAGAAGAAAACAGCCGTCCCGTATTGAAGGCGGCGGGTTTCTTGACGAGAGACCCTCGTGCAAAGGAAAGAAAGAAGTACGGCTTGAAGAAAGCTCGTCGTGCTCCTCAGTTCTCGAAGAGATAATCTTTCAAAAATTATGCAAAATTACCGAACGGATATATTCCGTTCGGTTTTTGTTTTTTACCGCAAAATTAAAAAAGACGGGGGCAGGTACGCGTTGAAATAAAAAATACGCTCACTTTTTTGTGTTTTTTGCCCTTAAATCATGCGCTTCTATAAAGGATAAAAACGCATTGTATTTTTCTGTTTCCTTTCCCTTTTCGCTCATGCTTTCCGTTTGATTTTCCGTCCTTTTTTCTTCTGAAAAATTCGTTGGTTTTGGTTCGTTTGTCGTTGCGTTTTCATCGGTTTTTTCCGTTTTTGCCAGCAAACTGTTTAAAAAATTCAGCAATCCAAATGTTTCCATCACAAAAAATACTCCAAATTCAAAAATTTCACGCAAAAACCGCAAAAAACTCCGCGTTTTTGATTGCTTTAATTGACAATTTGATATATAATAGTGTATGCGTTAATATTGTCGATTCATGTTTTAAACAAAGAATCTACTGCGCAATACTTCGTTGCACTGCGCGTTTTCTCGCTCGTGTACGCCAAAGTACACTCCCGTCGAAAATGCTCGTGCGCCTTGTCTTGCTTGTATCTTGCTTTGTTTAACTTGCGGAATACTGCGCAATACTTCGTTGCGCTGCGCGTATTTCCTGCAACGGAACAAAAACGCGAATCGACTAATCCATATTTAAGGAGTCCTTATCACAATGGGGAACAAAGCTAAAAAAATTCTCTCACTCGTAGCGGCTGCGACCATGGCGACGGCTGTACTGTCCATGACGGCATGTAACGGCGGCTATTACAAGAACGATTTGTTGGACGATTTCGTATCTTCGCCCAAGACGCTCGCGACTTCCAACGGCGGTTTTGCCGTTGAAAAAGACGGATACATCTACTTCATCAACGGTGAAGAAGACTACACGGCGAAAAACAAGTTCGGTAAAGTTGTCAAGGGTTCACTTATGCGTATTTCGGCAGCCGATCTTGAAGCAGAAAACTACGAAAACACCGTTACGGTAGTACCGTCCTTGTTTGCGGCGCAAGATATGAACGCGGGTATTTTCATTTACGGCGATTACGTATACTATGCAACGCCGACCAAAGACAAGAACATGAAAGGCGACGTTGAAAACAGCTGGATCGACTTTAAGCGTTCTCGCTTGGACGGTAAAACGAGCAAGGATTACTATTTCCGTTTGGAAAGCAACTCGACCGTTTACCGTTTCGTAGAAGAAGACGGCGTTGTATACTGCTTGTATCAAGAAGGCAACAACCTGATTTCCTACAACACGAAAACGGAAAAACACACGACGCTTGTAGAAGGCGGTACGTATTATTTCGATACGACCGACGCAACGAGCCCGATCGTATATTACACAATGCCCGTCGTTTACCGTGCGGACAGCGCGCAATCCACGACGGCGTCCTATAACCAGCTCTATGCGGTAAATGCAGCGGCTACGGCGAAAGAGAATAGCAAGGAAGCTTCCTACACCGTTTACGAAGGCGAAACGGCAATCAAGACGTACGATTTCGACGAAGATTACTTGGAAGCAAGCGGCGTAGATTTAAAAGACTACACCGAATACCCTTACGTAAACCTTGGCAGACTTTTGCTTGACGGTATCGGCGACGACGCTTCGGAATACACGCAGTTCAACAACGCTGCGGAAGTAAACGATCCTCGTCCTACCTACTATTATACGTACACCATTTCCCATTCGGCGAACGACGGCGTGTATTTCAAGAGAAAGGCTTCGGGCGGCTACGATACGACGGATAAGCTGTACTACGTTGCTTACGAACAGGCTACGGATACCGCTTGGAAAACGATCGCAGGGAACGACAGCGTAGCAAAAGTATCCCGTGAAACGGCGAACGCAAACGCGACGGCGCTTTACGAAATCGACGGCAATGGCGTACACAGCTATTTGTATGTAAGCGGCTCGAAGATTATTCGTGCAACCGTAAACGCGGACGGCGTAGCTGATCTTGTAACGGTTGTTAGCAATGCGTCCAGCCCCAAGCTTTGGAAAACGGACGGCGATTACCTTTACTACTATGCAACGGGTACGAACGGCTATTCGATCAACCGTATCTATTATAAAGGCAGCGCGGACGATTACAATCCGTTGATCAAGGCATACGAAACGGTTACCCTTGATTACGTAGACGTAAATAACGCTTGGTACGCACCTGAAATGTTCGGAAACACCTTGCTGTATTCGAACGCGCAAAGCTACGGCAACGGCGCGACGGCGTATAATTATATCTATGCGGCAAAGGTCGGCACGGATGCGGAAATCGAAACAAGAAATAAAAAATATAACGCGGTAGTCGGCACGGACGAAGACGACAAGGGTTATATTGCGGAATACGACGAAAACGCGGATCTTGGCAAAGCAATGCGCTATTTCTTCCGTACGGGTGCGAAAGGCGAAAGCTCGCTCTTTGAAGCGGTAAGAAACGAATACACCAAGTATCAAAAAGAACAATACGACGTTTTCGTAGCGTTGTTTGAAGAAGGCGCGGAAGGACAGCTTTCTCTTGAAAGCGAATTCATTCGTCAAGTCGGCGCAATGAAGGCTAGCGACGCGGAGGCGATTGCAGAAAGCTGGAAGAACTATCTCCGTCAGCCCGATCCTGTGGAAGAAAAGGAAGAAAAAGGGCTTTCCACGGCAGTGATTATCATTATCGTAGCGGCGGTAGTGCTTGTTGTAGCGGCAGGCGTGCTTGTGCCCGTAATCATTCTTTATAAGAAGAAAGTTGCAAGAAGAAAGGAAGCGGAAGCAACCGTAAACGCATACAAGCGTAAGCGCGTTGACACGACGGACGATAAGACCATCGACGTATACGCTGACGACGAACCCGCGGAAGAAGCGACCGAAGAAGCTGTTGAAGAAGTTGTAGAAGAAACTGTCGAAGAAGCGGTGGAAGCGGTAGAAGAAACCGTTGAAGAAACGGCCGAAGTAGCCGAAGAAACGACGGAAGCACCCGTTGAAGAAAAGACGGAAGAATAAGAAGTATAGCAGGCGGTTATAAAAAACCGCCTGTTTTTACGATTTTTTTAAAAATTTTTATAAAATCTTTCAAAAGTATATAAAAAACAGTTTACAAAAATCGTAAATCTTAATATAATATAGCAAAATCACGGCGAAAGCCAAAAGGGATAAGGGAAAAATCAGTTATGGCAAGATATATTATATGCCCCAGATGCGAGCTTAATTTTATTGACGCGGACGAGCAGGAATATTGCGACGTATGCTTAAAGGAATTGAGCGGTGAAAAGACGTTCACGGACGGGTTTGAAGCGGAAGAAGGAATCGAAGAAACGGAGCTTTGCCCCGTATGCGGTGAAAATTATATGGTACTTGGCGAGAAGATGTGCGACGAGTGCAAGAAGAAAGCGGAATACGAAGAAGAACCCAGCGAAGAAGACGAAGACAAAGAAGACGCGTCTTGGAGAAGCTATTTAGAAGACGAAGAAGAAGAGATTGACTTGGGTATTCCCGACTCCGAATTTGACGAAGAGGAAGAAGAGGAAGAGGAAGAAGAATTCGAAGAAGAAAAGGACGATTTCGAATACGTTTCGGCGGACGATTATTACGATATGGACGACGATGACGATGATGATGACGATGACGACGACCTTTTTGATGATGATGACGCGCCCACGCCGAAATCGGGCAAAAAGAAGAGAAAAGACGACGATTTTTAATAGATAGAAATTCCCGCTGCGTTTCCTGCGCGCGGGATTTTTTATATGGAAGAAACACTTGACAATACACCCCTTTGTCGGGTATAATAAAAGAAGTAAAACTTCGGTGGGGTAAAGGAAAGCAAAAAAAGGAGTTACATATGGAAACATTTAAAAAGTGTTTACTTGTGATTGCAGGTGAACTTGCAGGCTTTGCAATAGCGTTTATGCTGTTTGCGGACACGGTATCGATGGAAATTTATGGACAAGGCGGTACTTTAAACGGAACGGACGTTATCTTCGGTTATAAAGAATCGGGTTATCAGATCTTTGGCTTTTCGTTTATGAATTTTCTTAAGCTTTTGATAGGTATTGCAGGTGCGGTTTTTGTTGTCTTAACAGAGAAAAAGAAGAACAAAATGTATAAATACATTTCGATTGCTTGTTTTGCTGTCAGCGGAATTATGTGTTTCTTTACGGCAGATTTCGTTGTACAAGGGAAAGGCATGGAAAAGCTTTATGAAGATATGGGACTTTCCAGTGTAGAAAATAAACTGGCTTGCGAATTAGTGATGAGTCTTCTTGAGCCTGCATCCGACTCGAGTACAAGCGGTATTGTCTTATTGCTTGCAAGCGTTGTGGTTATTGTTGCGGTTATTCTCGACGTTGTATATGCAAAGAAAGCGGAAGCAAACGCGGATCGGCTCGCGGAAGTAGCTGCACCTGCACAAGAAAATGCGGTTGCTGCGGAAGAAGTAGCGGTTACGGAAGAAGCTCCCGTTGAAGAAGAAACGGAAGAAAAAGCGGAATAAAACAAAATAAACGACGAAGCATCCCCGTTGCGATATTCGCAACGGGGGTACGTATTGCAGTCAAAAAGCCTTCTCCTGTGGGAGAAGGGGGACCGCTTGCGGTGGATGAGGAGTAATATTATGATTCCATATAATAAAAAGCTTGTTTCAAACGCAAAAACTTTGCGAAAAAATATGACGAAAGAAGAACGGCATATATGGTATGATTTTTTAAAAAAACTACCGATTACAGTGAAAAGGCAACATAATATAGAGAATTATATTGTTGATTTTTATATAGCTCAAAAAAAGATAGTGATAGAGATAGACGGCTCGCAACATTTTGCAATGGAGAAAGAAAAAGCGGATAAAGAAAGGGATCAAGTTTTATTTGGCTGGGGGATTAAAGTATTGCGTTATACCAACAGGGATATAAATACAAACTTTAACGGAGTTATAGAAGATATACTGAAAGAATTAGGATTAACGAATGAGGAAATACAATAAAAAAGCCTTCTCCTGCGGGAGAAGGGGGACCGCTTGCGGTGGATGAGGAGTAAAAGGTTCGTAAACGAATAACTCAAACGAAAGATAAACAGACACCTCATCAGTCAACTATCGTTGACAGCTTCTCCCACTGGAGAAGCCTAAAATAGTGTAAAAAACGAAAAATTGCCGAAAAATGGTGATAAATAGGTGAAAAAATTTTTAAAAAAGGTATTGACAAATTTCGACAAGGGGTTTATAATATAATAAATAATAGCGGAAGGATATGGCTCGAGCCGTAAAAATCAACCCTTTCGCGAATGAGGTGTTTTTATGAAAGCTCTCAAAAAATGGTTTCCCCTTATCTCTTTAGTAGCAGGCGTTTTGGCGCTCGTTATGATTTTCCTTCCCGCAACTAAGATTGAAGTGTTGGGCGAATCGGAAAACTACAACGGCTTGAAAGTTGCTTTCGGTAACAAAGATGCAGGTTTTGACTTCTCTATCCTTCTTACGATTGCTTATCTTCTTCCCGTTGTTGGCGGCGTTCTCGCTTTCCTTGGCGCAAAGAAAGGCAACAAGATCTTTGCTTACGTTGCAATCGCTTGCTTCGTAGTTGGCGCTATCTTCTTGTTCTGTGCGGTTAATTTCCAACAGCTTGCTGGTGTTAGCGGTGCGGTTGAAAAAGCAGCGAAGGAATTCTATGACCTTGGTATCGGTGCGATCCTTGCGGCTATCTTCTCGCTTCTTGGCGCAGTTGCAGTTGTTCTTGATACGTTCGTAGTTAAAGAATAATTACAAAAGAGAAATCATAAAAAACACCCTTGACGGTTTCGTCAAGGGTGCTTTTTTCGTATAAGTATCTTCCTTGTCATTGCGAGGAGTGAAGCGACGAAGCAATCTCAAGCCCTACATAAAAAACAAATTTTAAAAATATATTGACAAATGACAATAAATGTTTTATAATATAATAGATTAGGGCGGAAGGCTGCGACAAGAGTCGTAAAAAATAACCCTTTCGCAAAAGAGGTGTTTTCATGAAAGCTCTTAAAAAGTGGTTGCCTGTTGTGGCGGCGGCTTGCGCAGTACTTGCAATGGCAATGTATATGTTGCTTGACGCGATTAAGGTGGACGTTGCAGGCGGTAAAAAAGGCGTAACGGCATTGTTTGGCAGAGACGGCGGCAAATTCGTATTTATGATGTTGCTTGCAGTTTTATTTGCTGTTGCAGGTGCGGTATTGTCGGTTCTCAATTTCTTGAAGCCTGGCAAAGATTTGTTTATGTATATTGCAACGGGTTGCTTTGTTGTTGCGGCTATTCTCGTATTCTTGACGAAGAATTTCTATCTTTCCGCAAACGATTTGACTGCGTTGAAATCTTACGTGGATCTTGGAATCGGCGCAATTCTCGGCGGTGTGCTTTGCATTCTTGCGGCTGTTGCGGCTATTCTTCCCAAGTTCTTGAAAGACTAAATGAAGGATTGAACTTCCCCCTTGACGTTTTCGTCAAGGGGGATTTTCTTTATCATACAATAAGCCTTCTCCTGTGGGAGAAGGGGGACCGCTTGCGGTGGATGAGGAGTAAAGGTTTGTAAACGAGTAATCCAAACGAAAGACGAGCAAGACACCTCATCAGTCAACTGTCGTTGACAGCTTCTCCCACTGGAGAAGCCTAAGCAAATGAAAAGAAGCCTTCTCCTTTGGAGAAGGCTTTACAACCGACCTTCCCTGACCGCGCTTTATTTAAGCGATCAGGAAAGATCGAAAAGACACGATCCAACGGAACGAAAGAATCGTAGCTTTACAACCGACTTTCCCTGACCGTGCTTTATTTAAGCGATCAGGAAAGATCGAAAAGACACGATCCAACGGAACGTTGGTTAAAGATCGTCGGCGTCCTGTACAGGTATTTCCTTTTTATTTTTCGGTCTACCCGTATAACTGCCGTTTACGTCCGTTTTGCTAGATTCCACGTCTAACACGTCCAACGCCTTTTCCGTAGGGGCAGGTACGCGTTGAGAGTGTTTATCTATCATTTTCGTTGCCGTTGTAACCCTTGTTTTCGTTGTTGGCTTTGCCGCAGTTTTTACCGCAATTCTTGTTCTTTTGATTGTTTTGATTTTGCTTATTCTGTTTCATAATAATCTCCTTATATTAAAAGCGACCGCTTTTAAAGCGATATTAAAACGTTGAATATACGTTACTTTCGAACGCCCTCAAAGGGCAGGTGTAAATCAACGTAGCCCTGTTCCGCCTTACAAAGCGGACAGATTTTCCATGCTTCCGTACCCACGTGCATAAAGCCGCACTCGCTACAAATCCATAACATCGGATGCTCGCTTTTATACAGAGTTCCATTTTTCACGCTATCACAAAGGTATTGAAAAATGATTTTGTGGTGTTCTTCCACGTCCGCAACCATTCTCCAAAGCGCCGCAAGATCCTCAAATCCTTCCTTTTCCGCTGTAAGTGCAAAATTAGGATAAATATCTTCCGTTTCATGTTGTTCGTCCATAGCGGCGAATTTCAACCCTTCCGCAAGCGTACCTGCATGGAAAGGATAATCTGCTTCAAATTCCACGCTGTCGCGGCTGCCTGTTTTTTCAATCATCTTATTAAAAAATTGGGTAGCATGCACCGTTTCGTTTTTAGCGATCGTCCGTACTGCGTCGGCAAGCGTCTTCAATTTTTCTTGCATAGCAAGCTTGGCAATCATCTGATAGCGCATTCCCGCTTGGCATTCGCCTGCGAAACTACGCGCAAGATTTTTAAAAGTTTCCGTGTTCTCAAATTTCATACGATTCTCCGTTTTATAATTTTTTTAAAAGCGGTTGCTTTCAAAGGTTAGTATGTAGTAAAAAATCCGACTTATACCTAAAAAATTTGACAATCAATTCCAAACGCAAAGGAAAATGCTTGCCAAAACCGCTGTAAAAAGGTACAATAATATAGAATAATGTAAAGGAAGAAAAAGTATGTTTCATATCGTTCTTGTAGAGCCTGAAATTCCGCAAAATGCAGGGAATATCGCGCGGACTTGCGCGGCGACGGGTACGCATTTGCACATGATCAGACCGCTTGGGTTTGAGGTAACCGATAAATATTTAAAACGAGCGGGGCTGGATTATTGGCACTTGGTCGAGATTTTCTATTACGACAGCTTTGCGCAGTTGCAGGAAAAATACCCACAGGCACGGTTTTTCTATTTCACGACCAAGGGCAGACACCGCCACAGCGACGTTGCTTTTTGCGATGGGGATTTTCTCGTGTTCGGGAAAGAAACGAAAGGGCTGCCCGAGGAGCTTTTAATGCAGCACGAAGAAGAATGTTTGCGGATTCCCATGTTCGATCAGGCGCGTTCTTTAAATTTAGGGAACTCGGTTGCGATCGCTTTGTATGAAGCGTTGCGGCAAACCGATTATCAAGGGCTGTTGGAAGAAGGGGAACTCCATAATCACCGTTGGAGCGAAGTAAAATAAATTTTCTTTCACAAACGTATAAAATCACAAAAACGAGTCAATAACTTCCGTGTCAAACGCACGGAGGTTATTTTTTATGAAAAAGGTTTGCATAATTTTTTTATTGTCAATCATAATAAGTTTAACGGCGCTCGGTTTTTCGGGGATTTTACAAAATAACGGGGGCAGGTACGAGTTGAATACGGCAACAACCGAACAAAGCCGTTATTTGCGTATGCATATCCGCGCCGATTCTAATGAAGAAAAAGCGCAATCGGTCAAGTATTACGTACGGGATAAATTGGTGGAATTTCTTACGCCGCTTGTTGCGAGCTACCAAACCAAAGAACAGGCGCTTGACGGCGTACAAAGGAATATTTCGACGCTTTCCGCGGTGGCGACGCGCGCTTTGCGCGATAGGGGCTTTTCCTATGGTGCGACGGCGGAGCTGACGAAAGAAAGTTTTCCTACTCGGGTATATGATGGGTATACGTTGCCTGCAGGGGAGTACACGGCGTTGATTGTTCGGCTTGGTCGTGGGCAGGGGGATAACTGGTGGTGCGTGGTGTATCCGCCCCTTTGTTTTTCCGCACCGCAAGGCGAAAACGTAATTTATAAAAGCAAAATTAAAGAAATCATAGACCGATTTTAAGCGTAACTACCCTTTACGCTTTCTACATAAGAGGAGGATAGGAAATGAAGAAGTCTATTAAAAAAGGCGTTATTTTTTCTTGCTTATCGGTGATTTCTTGTTTGACGGTAGCCGCAGGGGCAAAGAACGCTTTTTCAAAAGAAAGTTTGCTTGAACCGACGGCGATTTACACGGAGTTTGGCGAAACGGTTTCCGTAGCGATATTGAAACAAGGCTCGACCGGCGGTGAAGTGAAAGAAGTACAGCGCCGTTTGAAAAAATGGGGCTATTATAATGGGAGTGTGGACGGCGTGTTCGGCGCAGGTACGCGTGCGGCGGTAATCGCATTCCAAAAAAAGAACGGCTTGACGGCTGACGGCGTTGTGGGCAAAGCCACTTATAAAGCGCTTGGAATGACTGGCTCGTATAACTCGCTTTCAGGGCAATCGGGACAATCGGGGCAAACGCAGAGCGGCGTGAACGGGTATTCAAGTGCGGACGTATATCTTCTTGCGAAAACGATTCACGCAGAGGGGCGCGGAGAACCCTACGTCGGGCAAGTAGCCATCGGCGCGGTTATTTTGAATCGAGTGCGCGACAAAGCGTTCCCGAACACTGTTTCAGGCGTAGTTTATCAAAAACACGCATTCACGGCGGTTTCGGACGGACAAATCAATTTAACCCCCAACGAAACGGCGATGAAAGCGGCTCGGGACGCCATCAACGGGTGGGATCCCACCGGCGGTGCGCTTTATTATTACAACCCTGCCGTTGCCACGAGCGCATGGATTTTTGACAGGAAGACTGTTACAGTAATCGGTAAACACGTTTTCGCTATTTAAACGTATATATGCGTCGAAATACGGCGTCGTGGCTGCGCGCCCCTTGCTCGTGTACGTCTATGTACACTCCCGTCGGGGTGCTTGCGACTCCTTGTCTTTCTTGCATCTATCCGTTTAAAGGCTGAGCGGAACGCAGGGTGTCAGATTTACGTTTTGTTTTGGTTGTGTACGTCAATTAAATAGCAACTTAATTTTGTAAGGAGAAATCAATGAAAAAGGAAAAGAAAGAAATCGCCGTAAACGTATCTTCGGGTGCGGAAAAGGTGGAAAATATAGAACAAGAAATTAAAAAGAAGTCGGGGGACGGGGGTAAGAAAATCGAAACAAAAACCGTCCGTAAAACGGAAAAACCCGCAACGCAAGCGAAAGAAGAAGCGGCGCTTGGCTTTGATGAAGAAAAAGCAACGGGCAAGGCAAAAGAAGAAAGCGCCCGTGCAAAGGCTCGTGTTCGCGCTGAACTGAAAAGACAGGAACTGAAAAAGAAACGCCAACAAGCAGCGGCTCAGCGTGCGAAAAAGAGAAAAGAAGCGGCGGAAAAACGTGCGGCGCAAGCAGAAGAACGCCGTCGCGAAAGAGCGCATAGAAAAGCCAACCGCAAGCAGGAGCAATCGCGCAGAAAAGC
Source organism: Candidatus Scatosoma sp. (assembly GCA_045127595.1). Taxonomy (GTDB): domain Bacteria; phylum Bacillota; class Clostridia; order Christensenellales; family Borkfalkiaceae; genus Scatosoma. Next base: position 41,149 of record JBGVQS010000023.1, read on the forward strand.
GAATAGGGAAAAGCGCGCCCAGGAACGCCGCGACAGCAACAAGGGCTACGGCGGATGGATTGCGGCGGTCGTAACGCTTGGGGTAACAACGCTTGCCTTAACGTCGGCTTTAACGGTAGAATCTATCGATATGGAGCGTGCAAAACAAGGCATGTATTCTTCGCAAAGGGCTACCATGTACGAGTTGACGGGGATTATGGAAAACGTAGATGAGGATCTCGACCGTATTAGAATTTCCAACACAGTACCCCAACAGGAACGGATTTTAACCGATCTTTTGGTGCAGGCGCGCCTTGCGGAGCTGGATTTGGAAAAAATGCCCATTCCCGCGGAAGCCGACCGTTGCGCTACTACGTTTATCAATAATATAGCAGGGGAATGCGAGCGGTTGCTCGGCAAGCTCCGTCAAGGAGAACGGCTTTCCGAGCAGGATTTTGCAACACTCGAAGCTTTGTATGAAAAGAATCATTCGGTATGCGCGGAGCTTGGTGGAATGCTCGCAAACGTGCGCGAAAAGGATTTGGAAAGCTTTTTGAAAGACGGTAAGGGAAAAATCGGCGACGGTTTGCGTAAAATCGAGGGTATGACCTTGGAAGAAAACAAAGCGGTGTTCGGGAAAAAGAAACCGCCGAAAAAGGATGAGTTCGACAAAGAAAGCTCTGAAACGGAGTCCTTGCCGCAAAGCAGTGATTCTGGGCAAATGCCCATGCCTTTGCCTGCGGTAGACGGGGACGCGTTAAGCTCCACAAAGGCGGAAGAGCTTTGCGCGAAGTATTTTAAAGACTATAAAATCAAGGATTTTCATTGCGTAGGGGAAACGGTAAACAAGGGCTTTACCGCGTATAACGTGCAGGGGTACGACGAAAAAGGCACGCTGCTCTTTGCGGAAATCGATAATAAAAACGGAAAATTGCTCCGCTTCGACTATTATGAAAATTGCAAGGACGAAACGTTTGACATGCAAAATGCGGAGCGTATTGCCGAGGAATTTTTAGACGAGCTTGGATACGACGATATGGAAGTCGTGCGCGTTCGCAACAACGGCACAATGGCGGATTTTACTTTTGTATACGAAGATGACGACGTAGTATATTACCCTGACGAAATTCGGGTAAAAGTATGCCGTACGCGCGGTGTTGTAACGGCGATGGACGCGACGAAATATTTGCAAAACCATAGGGGCAGGGATGCGTTGAACGTAAAACTCAGCCGCCAGGAAGCGCAGAAAAAACTCCATTCGAAATTAGAAGTTGAAAGCGGACGTTTGGCGCTCGTTAAGACGGTAAGAGGGGAAGTTCCTGCGTACGAATTCCTTTGCTCGTATCAAGAAGATCAATATTACGTGTTCGTTGACGCAAACACGGGAAATGAAATTTCTATCGTCAACGTAAAAGAAATTCAATAAAAAAGGCTTACGTTCCAAAGCTCCCCAAGAAATTTTGGGGAGCTTTGTGAATTTTTAGCCGCTACATTGCGGTCGATAACCCAAAACGACGTTAAAACTTTATTTTATATTTCTTTTAAAAATTTTATTTTGTTGTTGTTTGTGTTGTAGTTTGTATTATATAATAAAAACAAGATCTGTTTTTTATGATGTGAACGAGAGTGAAAAACGAGAGTAAAATAAAAAACAAGGAGATACTATTATGGCATTAGCAGAAAACGATTATGAAGGTCAATTGAAGGAATTCAATGAAAAGTACGGTATGGCAGGTTACGACCTGAAACAAACGGCAAAGATTGATGAAAAATTCCGTATCGTAAACAACTTTCTCATGAAGGATTCGATAGACGGCCCTTCAGGTCAATTTATAGACTGGCTTTCGAAAATCATGAAGAGCTATTTTGAAAAACATTCGCAATTTTCAAGTGATTGGAAAAAGAATTTGTCGAAGTTCCATACCCAAGAATTTGTGGATGATTTTGAAAAGGTTGCCAAGGCAAAATACCTTTCTGAATTGAAAGAAGGTCAAGAACCCAACCGCAAACCGTACGCAGGCGCAAAGAATAAAAATATTGCCACTGTCATTGCTCCTTACATCCAAGAAATCAATAAACCCTTGCCTACCGTATGGAAGGAAAGAATGAAAAAGGGTACGATGGATGTAACGGAGATACAACAAAACTGCGTAAATTTAACAGATGGATTGGCTAATAATTTGGATCAAAAGGCAACGTTGATGGCGTCCTTCACCAGCATAGTTGCGGCGCGTGAGGCGGTAAGACAGCTTCGTGAAAGCCGCCCCCGCGGTTTCCTTGGTGTTCTTTGGAGAATCTTCAATTTTAGAATTAACGGAAGAGAAAAAGATTGCTTAGAAACGCTCAACACTTGTATTACGACTTGGGAAGCTCAACAATTCAACACGGAGAAAGTATTGGGGGAACTTATGGGCAAGACTGCTTTGGGGAGACCTGTAAACAGTGCCGAAAAAGCAAGCCAACCGCAACACCAAGAAGCGGAACAAATCCAAAACGAACCTTCTGCGAATACCGAGGTGAACAACGCACAGAAACAAGAAGTAAAAGCTCCGCAGATGGACCCTGTTGCGCAACAACTTGGCGAAACATTGAAAAATGTAGACGCTTATGCGATGGGACAAGAATTGCATGAGAAACTTCCAGCGAATGATAAAATGGACATCATGAGAACGATGGGCTTTCAAACGTTGTGGAAAACAGCATCCAAAAATATAGGCCAGATTAATGCGGACTTTGATAGCGCAATTGCAACTGGCGCAGATCCGAAAGCAGAAATGGATCATGTTGTAAGAAAACTCTTTGTTGATGCGTTTAAAGCTGTTAAGAGCTGGGGTGACTATTCTCAAATGGAAGATAAAATTGAAGCTACGAAAATCATGGCGCAAACGATGCTCGAAAGACATACTGCGCTTGCGCTCCATTCCGATAAGCTTGGCGACGCTGTAAACGGCTATGTTGAACAATATACGAATACCATGAAAGAATTGTCTAAACAAAACAAAGACTTTATATCGGAAATGGAAGAGTTTGAGTTCAAGCGCATGAATGACATTTCGTCGAATAGCGTTTCTAATAATGAAATCAAAGCCAATAAAATTGAGGAGAAAGAAATTCAAAGCAATGATAATAAGGGCATCGATTTCAATGACGATGACAGCGATGATGGTGATATTGGGCTTGAAGACGATGACAGCAGCCGCAGTGAGGAAGAGATAGATCTCGATTTCGGGGTCAACTATACCGATAATAAAGAGAAAGTCTTTGATGATGACAACCATCCTTTCAAGGAAGACAACGACTTTGAAAAATCTCAGCCTGTAAATCTCGACGACTCCGCATTGAGTGAGGAAAAAGACTTGAAGTTCTAACAAAGAAACAAAAAAGTCTTATGTAACGGGTGATGCTCTTGGCGGAGAATTTGAAAATACCGCTAAGTGTCGAGCATCGCATTTGACTGGGCGAATGCGAAAGGGCTAATCCCGAAACCTTATAAGAAATAGAAAGAGCAAATATGCAAGACAAAAATCTTGTATATCTGCTCTTTTTCTATGGGTGAAGTTGTGCTATACGCAGTGATGTTGCTCGCATAGGCTCGCAGGGAAGTTAAGTTTGCTCCATTTGCAAAAGTCAACATCGCGGAAGGGATTATAGCTATATTTTTTTGTGAAAAATTTTATTTTGTTGTTGTTCGTGTTGTAGTTTGTATTGTATAATAAAAACAAGATCAGGTTTTTATGATACGAATGAGCGTAAAATAAAAATTTTTGCTGTACTTTTTGTGTACAATCCAAAGTACAATAAATTTACAAAAAACAAACGCAAGGAGCAAAAAAATTATGGAAAGCTACGAACAAGAATTAGCAAACTTTAGACAACAATGGAACTTACCGAGTTACGACCTTGACAGATTGGCGGAAAGCGTACAAGCGCTCCGTTTTGCAGATTCGTTTTTGATGGGGTCTTCCTCCGATAACTCCCCTACAGCTCAATACAAAAAATGGTTTTCGAGAACGCTTTCCCTTTATTTTGAAGCGAATACCACGCCCAACAAAGACGGTAAATATATGTCTTCGTTTGACACGCAAGCGTTTTATGATAGCTTCAAAAACCTTGTTCAAGCAAAATATGATTCCGATGCGAAAGAAAGAGGAGAAGTGCCTCTTCAAGTGGAAGACGTCACAAATGGGCAAAAGCAGAGTCTTGAAAACATTATTGCAAACTGCAAGAGAAACTACAAAAAAACCTTGCCTGCTTTGTGGTATGAAAATTTGAAAAATGGCACTATGGATATGCAAAACCTGCAAAATATTACGTCGAGCTCCTTTGACGTTGTGAATAAGAAATGGTATGTAGATGCAAACGAGATGGCAGGCGAATTGACCAACATAGTTGCGGCGCGTGAAGCGATGCAACAGCTTCGAGCAAGCCGTTCGGGGGTATGGGGTTGGCTTTGGAAAGTAATTTTTAATAGAGCGCAAAACCGCCAAGAAAAAGAATATTTACAACAGCTTAACAACCAAATCAGTACATTGACTGAAAAGGGCTACCAGATGGATGGCATAACGAGAAAACTCACAGAGAAAACCGTTTTTGGGAAAGACGTGAACGCTAAAACGGAAACGACGAGAACGCAGGATAAGAAAGCTGCGAAAACCAAAGCAGACCCCGTGGAAAATCTGGTTAAACCGAAGGCGATTCAGCCCGTCGCGTCGCAAATCAGCGAAAAGGCAACCAGTGAGTTTATAAACAATCTTGCCGCAAAATTGCATGAGGAACTCCCCGGGAATAATATGGCTAAGTTTGTTCGAGTAGTTCAGTATCAGGCGATGTTGACGAGGTCTTTTGAGACAATCAACCAGTTGAACGAGAATTTTGATGCGGCGGTTGCAAACGGCGGAGATCCGAAGAAGGAAATGGCGAAGGTTGTACACGGCGTATTTAAGACAACGGATAAGTTTTTCAAGGAAACGGAAAAAGAGTTCTTGGGACGGGTAATAGAGACTAGCTTGGATAACATGGAAGGGCTTAAAATTGCGGTGCAGTTTATTATCGATAATCTTACGGCAGCCGCTATTTATCCCAACGAGCTTAGCGACGCGGTAAGTGAGTATATGGAACAAAACCTTGCAATTTATGAGGAAATTGCGACAGACGGCAAAGAGTATGCTGACGAAATAGGAAATTATCAGAAGATGTTGGAAGGGGACGCGGTTGTGGGCGATGACTATGAACCCGCGTTTGGCGACGATAATCCTTTCGTTGAAAATGACGATAAAATCGTTCCTCAAGTTCCTCAAGAACCCAAACAAAACGTGCCTACGCTCAACAACGGCAATAAGTAATAGAAATAAATAATCTTCTTGATGGATATGCCCCCCAAAAGTTTGCCTAACTTTTGGGGGGCATAGCATTTAGTAGGCTTGTATATTTAGCGATAAGGCAGCGCAAAAAAAGGCGGGGTGGTATTCCACTCCGCCTAAACTTCGTATATTACAAAACCCCTAACCTCAACGAGGATAGGGGGTATGGTGCTCGTGGCCGGACTTGAACCGGCACGGTATCTCTACCGAGGGATTTTAAGGCTTGGTGGCGCAAAAATCGCTGTTTTCTGGGTGATACAGCAAAGTGCGAAAACGGGGCAAAATCGCACGAAAAACCCCTAAAAATGCCCCAAAATCGATAAAATCCACGACTGTTCAAAATCTTCTAAAAATCACAAAAAATTGTGAACTTCCCAAATCTACCCAACGACAAATTCACACTTTGGTCCAATTTTGCCTAAAAAATTGTGAAAGGTGTGATTTTTGCATAGATGTCCTACAAAATAAGCCTTAGTTTATTTAAGGGTTTGACCCAAGGGATTTTTTCTAAAACTTCCCAATCTTTCCCAATGGCATGGCGGGATATAGATAAAATAGCCTTTTAAGGGGTAAAATAGTATCAATATTATCCTCAAAAATCTATTTTTAGCGACGAAAATAGCTAAAAATGTGATTTTTTTGCAATTTTTTTAGACCCAAAAGATTTTCCGTCCCTAAAAAATAGAAAAATTGGGAAGTAAAAAAATAAGGAATAAGAAATGTATATAAAAATATTGACAATCAATGTCAAAATGTGTATAATATATAAAAAGACCAATACTAAGTATAGGAGGGTATTATGGTTTTGATGGAAAAATTAAATAGCGCGTTCAAGCCGAATACGCCTATTTTTGTGGAGGAAATACAAACGCTTCTTTCAGAATATTCTCGTCCACGTATTTATCAATTCATTGCGGAGGCTGTTAAAAGTGGCGCGTTGATACGTTATGATAACGGCGTTTATTATATTCCCACCAAGACGCTACTTGGCGTATCAAAATTAAATCCGCAAAAAATTATAGAGAAGAAGTATATCGGTGTTGGTGATTCCGTATGTGGTATTTATGGGGGCGCATTGCTATTAAATTCGATGGGGGTTACTACGCAAGTCCCCAATGTAATTGAAATATTCACAAATAATGAAAAATCTCGTCGTCGCGAAGTTATGGTGGGATACCAAAAGGTTATATTACGTAAATCTCGTATGCCGATTACCGCTAAAAACGTGGAGCTTTTTCGATTGTTAGAGTTTTTCAATAGTATAGACATCAATAAAATGGAGAAGGAAACGAGTTTTGCTGGGGTAGTATCGCATATTAGAGAAAAAGGGCTGTCTCGCGAAGAAATTATAGATTTTGCGCAAAACTTTCCTGCGAAGACGGTAAAAAATTTGTTGCAAAGTGGGGTGTTATATGAGATTGCATAAAGAAAAAGAATTGTTCGAGCAGGTTGTTTTGGGTGCAAGCGAATGGAAAAGTTGCGTATTTGTCCAAATTATACCTTAATTATTCGTGTCAATAGGTTTCTATTTTAATTTTGAGTTGATATTTTTACATCAAAAATAGTTTTTTCCTTAGGAATTGTAAGGGATTGAGGTTAAGCGTAAAATATATGCTTAACCTATTTTTTATTGTAAAGTGCAAAATAAGAAAAATTGCACTTTAAATTGTTGCACTTTACGTTTTTTTGTGGTATAATATACCTATAAAAAGGAGTAAAGAAATGAGCGACGAAATTTTTGAAGAATATTCTAAAGATAAAGAACCTGCAAAATATTATAAAAGCTATGCTTGGAAAACCGCAATTGGATTGCAGCAGGTGGACGGGTTGGAACCGTCAGAATATTTGATTAAAACTGCCGAACAAAACATCAACGGGGATATTTCTTTTGACGATGCGCATGCGTTGATTTCGTCTTATTATAAAACGAGCAAAACCAAAGCGGATCGTACGGAAGAAGCAGATAAGGTGTCCGTTCGCATCGCACAGATTATATCCGAAAACTCATTCGTATTTTCGCCTGTGGAGCTTATGAGTATTCATAAACGTCTTTTTGAAGGGATATATTCTCACGCGGGGCGGATCCGTGATTATAATATAACGAAAGACGAGTGGGTTTTAGATGGGGACACCGTTACGTACGGAAACGCCTTTAATCTTCGAGAAACGTTAGAATACGATTTCGGTGTGGAAAAGAATTTTAATTATAACGGACTTTCTACCGAACAAATCATATCGCATATCGCAAGATTTATATCGAATTTATGGCAAATTCACATTTTTGGCGAAGGGAACACAAGGACGACCGCGGTTTTCCTTATTAAGTATTTAGGAAAGCTTGGCTTTAACGTGACCAACGATATTTTTGCGGAAAATTCTTGGTATTTTAGAAACGCGCTTGTTCGGGCAAATTATAATAATAGAGCAAAAGGCGTGTTTGAAACGACGAAGTATTTGGAACTCTTTTTGCGTAATTTGCTTTTAGGGGAAGATAACATTCTTTCTAACAGGGAAATGCACGTTAATTACAAAGAAGTAAAGAGTTCGACGGAAGAAACCGTTACGAGAGAGCAGATAATTGTTGAGATTTTAGAAAAACAGCCTAAAATTACTTTGCAAGAAATTGCAGATAAAATTGGGAAATCTTTGCGAACGGTAAAAATGTCTATCAAGGCGTTACAAGAAAGTGGCAAGATAGAACGTGTTGGCGGAAAGAAAGAGGGGAGCTGGAAGGTCCTTTGATTTTTCCTGTAAATTTGAGTCTATGCTAATTGAGAAAGTGTTATGAGATATTATGTAGTAGCGGATGTTCACGGGTTTTATACGGAACTAATTGCCGCATTGACGGAAAAAGGTTTTTTTGAAGATAAAGAGCCGCATAAGCTGATTGTTTGTGGGGATTTATTTGACCGTGGTCCTGAACCGAAGGAATTGCAAAAATTTATAGTGGATTTATTGGATAAGGACGAAGTTATTCTTATTCGTGGTAATCATGAGGATTTAGCGATTGAACTCGTTAAAAATATTCATAGATGGATGAATTCTGCGGTTATATTTACGCACCATTGGAAGAACGGGACGGTCGATACGATTATAAAGCTTTCCGATATGTCTTTAAGTGAGGCGTATGCTAATCCGACAAAGTGTAGTGAAGCGGTTGAAAATAGTCCGTTCTTTCAACGGATTATTCCAGCGATGGTAGATTATTTTGAGACAAAAAATCATATTTTTGTTCATGGTTGGATTCCCTGCGATGCGCTTGGTTACGGCGGTAGAGCGGATACGTTCTATTATAAAGAAAATTGGCGTGAAGTGGATGCAACCGAGTGGAATTATGCGCGTTGGTATAATGGAATGGAAGCAGCTCGTCAAGGCGTTATTGAGCCTGATAAAACGATAGTCTGTGGACATTGGCATTGTTCTTATGGACATGCAAAAATCGAAGGGAATGGCGAAGAGCGAGGCGATAATGCGGATTATTCGTCGTATTACGGGAAAGGTATCATTGCTTTGGATGCGTGTACGGTGCATAGCAAACGAATTAATTGCATTATAATAGAAGAATAATTTCATTGAATTTAAGTTGGCTAAATTTTCCTGAAAAACCATGGTTCTTTTTATGAAGCACTGACTTCTACTGAAACATTTTGATTATTCTAGTAAAATATTTCACTATACTGAAACATTTGCTTGACATTTAAAAAATCTTTCAGTATAATTAAGAAAAAGGGAGGCAGTTATGATTCAAAGAGAACATTATATAAGTTCCGTTCGTGATTTTTATGAATCTGACTTAATAAAAATTATCACAGGTATTCGACGTTGTGGTAAATCTATTATATTAGAACAAATCATGTCTGAGATAAAAGAGAGAGCGGACAATATTATCTATTTAAATTTTGAAGATAAACGTGTGTCTTCTATTATCAAAGACGGCGACGGATTGATTGCATACGTAGAGGCACATCGTAAAGAAGGGAAGTGCTATATTTTCTTGGATGAAGTGCAGGTTTTAGACGGATGGCAAGACGCTTGTAAGACATTGCGCTTATACGATAATTCCGTATTTATTACGGGCTCTAACTCTAAATTGTTATCCAGTGAGTTCACAAAAGAATTAAGCGGTAGATATGTTTCTTTCCGTGTTCGCCCGTTTGTTTATAAAGAAATTTTAGAATATGCGAAGGAATTAAATAAAGAAGTTTCCATTACGGATTATTTGGTGTGGGGCGGCTTCCCTAAACGTTTTGAATTTAACAATTTGGAAGCGCAACGTATTTATTTGAACGACTTGGATGATACCATTGTTATCAACGATTTAATCCGTCGTTATAAAATTCGCAAGGAAAGCCTTTTTAAAAGTCTTGTGAACTATGTTTTGCGCTCGAATAGCCGAATTTTTTCTGCTAAATCTATTTGCGATTATATTAAACGTGAGCATGAATCTTGTTCGATCAATACGATTATGAAGTATATCGATCATTTGCAAGAAGCATATATTATTGAATCGGTAAAGCAGTATTCGACAAAAACCAAACGCGAGCTTAGCTATTATGCGAAGCTTTATAATGCTGACGTCGCGTTTAATTCAATACGCTGTCCTGATAATCGCTTTGATTTAACGCACAACTTGGAAAATATCGTTTATAACGAGCTTGTTTATATGGGATATGACGTTTATGTTTATAACAATGCGGGGAAAGAAATAGACTTCTTGGCGCAAAAAGGCAACAAAAAATATTACGTGCAGGTTGCATATAGCGTTGCGGAAGATAAAGCATATAATCGTGAATTTGAAGCCTTTAAGGGTATTGACAATCTTTCTCAAAAAATACTAATCACTAACGACGAAATTGATTATTCCACAAGCGTTGTTAAGCATATTAAGTTGAAAGATTTTCTCCTTATGCAGGATTTAACAGTATAATATCTACGTTGAAGGTTTTATACTCGCAAAACTATTGATAGATAAAAGTTTTACGAGTAGAGATTTAAAAATATAAAAATGAGAAAAGAGGTTGCTACTAAATGATAGGGGCAACTTCTTTTGCGTTATAAACCGTATTCCGTTTCGGATTTTAATAACAGCAAGAGGTCGGGCATCACGTCCGACTTTTGTTTTTCTGCGCAGAGTTCTTTTAAGTTGTAAACACCCTCTTTATATACGCGGTAAAAGGCGTATTCTATCAATTTTGCGACGTCTTCGTCTTGGCTGGTAGTTTCATTGATACAGTAAATTGCGGTCAAAATAGCGTGGATTTCGTCTGTGTGCCGCATAACTCGTTTTTTATCCATAAATGTACTCCTTTGGGTGATATAATTTTATTACAAGCAAAATACCCCTAATCGTAAATGATAGGGGCATGTACGCGTTGAATTAGAAAAACAACGCTTTATATTTTACCTGCGCACGCGTTCTTCTACGCCATACGGTTATACGGTCGATGTCGAGAAAGTCTGCGATTTCGTTGCAAGTCATACCTGCCATATAGCAATCTAATACAGCGCGGTCACGAGGTTTAAGGTTAAGAAGCTCAATTTTGTTATCCACCTCGGTATAATCTTTTTCTTCGTAATGGTCGATTTCCACAGATAATTCTTCTGTATAATCGTTGATATCACGGCTTCTTGACATGTGTCTACGCATTCTATCAATGGTACGACCAACTAACAAGTACGTAGCTTTCTTAATAGTAATTTCTTGACCGTTTTTAATCATATACACGTCGTTCAAGCTCTTACCTACAAATTCGCATAAGAAGCAGATAGCAGTTTGCGCAAGGTCATAAGCATCCGAAAATACGTGATGGGAATCATTACCACGATTCAAGTCTTTAACGAAACCGACGTAGAGTCGTTCCAAAGTTTGACGAGCATAAGCGTAACGACCACGCAGAGTTTTCAGGGCGATCATTTCGCCCATTTGTTGAACGTTCTCGAAAGAG
>JBGVQS010000024.1:0-105952 GCA_045127595.1 Candidatus Scatosoma sp.
TGCGCAAGTAAAATACAAAACGCTTTTTAATTAAATAAACTCGTACATGCCCCTACCGTTTAGGATTTAGGGGTGTTGTGCTTGTAATAAATTTATTCTTAAATCAAGGAGGCTTTGTATGATAATTGACACATCATGAACAGTAAGAATGCAACCACTCTTGCCGATTTCTTTCCTTTTATTTAGAAAAAAATAAAAAACCTTCATGAAAAATGAGCCATTTGGCATTTTTTTGACTGTTTTATTAGTAGAGAAAAAAATATTATACAAGGAATTTCACCTAAAAGCGGACCAAACGCCTATTTTTTGTCCGTTTTAATAGTGAGGAGAAAAATATTTTCAACTTTTTTCTTAAATTATGAGCCAAACGCCATTTTTTTGTACTCTTTAATAGTAAAGAGGCAAAAAAATATCCGCAAAATGCGGACCATTTGACATTTTTTTGTCTATATTAGGGGTAGAGGGATAAAATCTTGACATTTTCTAATCATTGAAGCAATGCCACATTCCCTCAATTTTTCTCGACTTATATATTGTAAAGAAAATCACGGCAAAAGTGAACGCGTTTATGCTTCCCGACGGGGAAGTTGACCTAAATTTTCGAAAAGGAGATTAATGAATAAAAATGAAATCAACGTAACCGCAACTTGCATCGTCGCTTTGGCAAATCAACCTAACTCAGAAGAAAAAATTAAATTACTTCTTACAAGTCTTCTTGCATCCAATAAGAAGGCTGATTTTAACGTAGAAAAAAACACCGAACATTCGGTATCCTCTAAAATTATATTCTCACAAAAGGAGATCAATCTTATGCCAAAAACATTTAAAAAAGAATTTCGTACAAATGGCTGTACTGCTCACGTTCGTAAACGGAAATGCGGTAAAAATAGTTATACCTATGATATCCGCTATAATAAAAATGGGTATTCCATATGCGCAACTAATAAAAATCTCGAAACAGCAAAACAACTTTTTATTGAAAAACTAAAAACAGCGAAGCCTACCGCTAAACAATCTTCTCCACTCTCCGGAAATTTACATACCTTTACAATATATTACTTCGAAAAGTTTCGGTTACCCAAGGTTGCCACTCGCACCTATGAAGCCGATATGCATCGTTATAAAAAGTATATCCAACCCGCCTTTGGCGAGAAACAATTTAATGATATTACTCCCGAACATTGTCAAAACCTTATAGACTCTATTCTTGCGGAAGGTAAAGGTAAAACCGCGGAAGAAATCCATTCCCTACTCTCTATTATCTTCAAGGGCGCAATCGCTCACGGGCTTATGGATAAAAATCCGCTCAATCTCGTTGTTAGAATGAAACACGAAGGCAAACACGGTACGGCGCTTACAAAAGACGAGGAAAAGCTTTTATTGCAGGCGTATCCGAATACAAAATACCAAACCATATTCGCACTCGCCCTTTACACAGGTCTTCGTCCTAACGAATATAATACGGCTAAAATCGAGGGTCAATTCATTGTAGCTGTAAACTCTAAACGCAAACACAAACGAGTGGAATATAAAAGGATACCCATTACGCCGATGCTTGCACCGTACCTTCAGGGGATAAATGAATTTGAAATGGTAAACCGCGACGTTATACGTGAAAAGTTCAAAGCGATTCTACCTAACCATATTGTTTACGATATGAGAACAACCTTTTATAGCCGTTGTAAAGAATGTGGAATCGCTGACGTTGCAAGAGATGAGTTCGTCGGGCATTCGCTTGGCGCGCTTGGAAATGCGTATACTGATTTGTCGGATGAATACCTATTAAAAGAAGGCTCTAAATTCAAGTACTAGAACCGTTTTACTGTCCAAATTACTGTCCTAAAACGCAGAATAAAACGGAAAATCGCATAAATTTTTATACATTTATACAAGCAAAACGGCATTTATGCAACCATTTTTTGCATAAATGCCGTTTTTTGGTGACCCGTACGGGACTCGAACCCATGATACCACCGTGAGAGGGTGGTGTCTTAACCGCTTGACCAACGGGCCGTATTTCTTAACTGCTTTCGTAGTATAACACATTTTTTTGTAAATATCAACTGTTTTTTTATCCTTTGTAAAAATTTGTCTCATTTTTTTATCAGGACAAAATTTTTAAATGATATTCAACCAAAAAAATGCATTCGTTTCATACCTGCCCTATGCTTACCTATGAAAAAAGGCGAGAATTTCTCTCGCCTTTTCCGTTTCGTTTAATCTTCCAAACCTTCGTTTAATTTTGCAAGAAGGCTATCCAAATCTTCGCCGTGAACTGCTACTGCTTCCGCAACCGTTTCACCGTGTGCCATCGCACAACCGAAACAATGCATGCCTGCCGACATCAAAATTTCGGGAGCGTTCGGGTTGAGCTGTAAGCATTCCGCAATCAACGTATCTGCCGTAATCTTTGCCATAATCTTTTATCTCCTTTTCTTTATTTATACTATTATTGTAACGCTTTCAGCCAAAATTATAGCAAAAAAACGTTATTAAACATACCAAAACAGCACTTTTTTAATCGGCTCGCCTATCTGCACGTGAATAGCTTGGTTCGAAAGAATCCCATCCATAATATCTTGCGCCCGATCCCAAAGCGCTCCAAGCCCAAGCTTTTCAAAGCGTGCTTTTGCCTGCGCCATACACGGAGCACGCTTTTTCGTATCGTGCGCGTCCGAACCGATACAATGCACAAAACCGTGTTTTAACATAGCATATGCAAGCTTCTTTTCTCTACCGCCTAAAAAAGAACCTGCATTTACCTGAATCAAACACCCCATACCGATCAACTCGTTTAATAAAGCGGGATTTTTATGAACCTCCTTATACCGCTCCGCATGAGCGATAATCGGCGTGTAACCCGTATTTGCAATAAACGACGAAAGCCGATCCAACAGCTCGAACGTCCAAGCTTCCGTAAACGGAAATTCGATCAATATGTATTTGGTTCCTTCAATCGCAAAACGACAAATTTGCTCGTCTTCGGGCATATTTACACCCGTATAGTGCACTTCCGCGGCAAGACGAACTTCTATATCTTGGGGAATTCGGCTTTTAATCCGCTCGAAATTCGCCCTGCGTTTTTCAAAAAACTGTTCAGGGCTGCGCTTTTTTCCGTAATAGTGCGAAGAAAGAACAACCGTTTTTACTCCTTGTTCCGCTTCCATGCGCAACATTTCCAAAGCCGTTTTGCTATCTCTTGCCCCATCGTCTATATGGGGTAGTACGTGTGTGTGTATATCAATCATAATAACCCCTTATCATATATTTATCCTTATTATCTACGAAAATGCGTATCGATTATTTAAAATAGTTTACGCCGCTTTCAAAAATCTTCATATCGAAGTTTCCTTCTACGTTCTTATAGAGATTTTCCCCGATACGTTCGCTGTGCCCCATCTTCCCGAGCACTCTGCCGTCAGGCGAAGTGATACCTTCAATCGCCCACATCGAGCCGTTGGGATTAAAGGGAGAAACCATCGTTGCATTCCCACTTAAATCTGCGTATTGCGTAGCAATTTGACCGTTTGCTTTCATCTTTTCAAGTTCTGCAAGCGGCGCAACGATTTTCCCTTCGCCGTGAGAAACGGGAACTTTGTACACTTCCCCGACCTTACATGCGGAAAGCCAAGGCGACAAATTAGAAGCAACGCGCACGTCTACCACCGTTGAAACGTGGCGGGAAATGTTATTGAACGTCAACGTCGGAGAATCCGCCGTCAATTCCTTTACGTGCCCGTAGGGAACAAGACCAAGCTTGATGAGCGCTTGGAAACCGTTACAAATACCGAAAGCCAAGCCGTCGCGGTTATTCAAAAGCTCTTCTACCTGTTCGGCAATATACGGATTACGGAAAGTCGTCGCGATAAATTTACCGCTGCCGTCCGGTTCGTCGCCGCCCGAGAAACCGCCGGGGAACGCAATAATATTCGCGTTTTTGATCCCTTTCACAATCGCTTCAACGCTTTCTTCAATGTCCGCCGCTGTACGGTTACGCACAACGATTGTTTCCACTTCCGCGCCTGCAAGAATAAACTTTCTTGCAGTATCAAGCTCGCAATTCGTTCCGGGGAATACGGGAATAAGCACGCGCGGTTTTGCAAGCTTCGTCGAAATATTCGTGTATTTTACGCCGCCCGTATAATCGCAATTTTCCGCGACGCCGTTTGCGGGTGCGGTCGTTGCAAAAACCCCGTTCAACGTACCCATGTACGAGTTTACCGCTCCGTCCATGGAAACCTGTTCATTCCCGCAAATAAAGCGTTCACCACGTACCTGCCCTATGCATTTTTTGAAAATACAATTACAAAGCGCCGATTCGTCTTTCAAGGAAACGATCAAATCGCCGTAGCCTTCGGTATACAATTCTTCTGCGGAAAGGGCAAATTCCACGCCAACGCCGTTGCCAAGCGCCGACTTGATAACAGCCGCCCCTACGCCGCCGTTTTCCACTACGGTCGCAAAGGTCGTATTGCCGTTTTCGATATTTTTATAAACTTCTTCGTAAATCTTTTTCAGTTTTTCAAAATCGGGAACAGAATTTTCGTCCTTAGGTACGGGAATGTGATAGAGCGTTTCCCCGCCCTTCAAAACGTTGGTAATCAGCTTGCTTGCCTTTGCAGGTGCAAGAGCAAACGAAATAAGGGTAGGCGGCACGTGGATACGTTCAAAAGTACCGCTCATGCTGTCCTTGCCGCCGATTGCACCAAGTCCCAAACCCATTTGCGCGTAAACCGCACCGAGCAACGCGGACGCGGGAACTCCCCATACCGTTGCTTCACCCGTCATTCTTTGGAAAAATTCCTGTAAGGTTAAGCGAATATCGCTGTATTTCGCACCTGTTGCCACTACCTTAGACACGGAAGCGACAATGGAATAAATCGCACCGATAAACGGACTCGTTTCCATCAAGTAGGGAGAATATCCGTACGCGGAAACGGTACAAACGTCCGTTTCGCCGCCGCAAATTTTTGCAGCCATCGCAATCGCGGGAGTGCGTTGCGTTTTACCGCCCCAAGGCATATATACCGTTCTTGCACCGATGGTGGAGTCAAACGTTTCCGAAAGACCTTTCTTTGCACAAACGTTCAAATCGGATAAAACCTTTTGCGTCGTTTCCGCAAAAGAAACCTTTTCCTTTTTATCAAACCAAGCGGTAACGCCGTCGCAAATTTCTACGTTCGCTTCCTGCTTAACGCCGTTCGTATTCAAAAATTCACGGGAAATATCGACGATTGCCTTGCCTTTCAAGAACATCTTCATTCTACCCGTATCGGTAACCACCGCAACGGGTGTCGCGGCAAGATTTTCTTCCGCGGCAAGTGCGATAAAGGCTTCTACGTCCTTTTTATCCACGACGACCGCCATACGTTCCTGCGATTCGGAAATGGCAAGCTCCGTGCCGTTCAAGCCCTCGTATTTCTTAGGCACTTTATCCAAATCAATATCCAAGCCGTCCGCAAGCTCCCCGATCGCAACCGATACGCCGCCTGCGCCGAAGTCGTTGCATTTTTTAATCTTTCTCGTCGCTTCTTTATTCAAGAACAAACGTTGCAGCTTTCGTTCCGTCAAAGCGTTGCCCTTTTGTACTTCCGCACCGCAGGTTTCTACCGAATGGGAATCGTGCGCTTTGGAAGAACCCGTTGCGCCGCCGCAGCCGTCCCGTCCCGTTTCGCCGCCAAGCAAAACGATTACGTCGCCCGCCTTGGGTGCTTCGCGGTAGACCATTTCTTTTCTTGCGCCGCCAACGACGAAGCCCGTTTCTAAGCGTTTCGCTTTATACCCTTCGTGGTAAACCTCGTCAACGATCCCCGTCGCAAGACCGATTTGGTTACCATAAGAGGAGAATCCTGCCGCCGCACGTTGGGTAATCGCGCGTTGGGGAAGCTTTCCGCGCAAAGTATCTTCCAACTTCTCCCGAGGATCAGCCGCGCCCGTAACGCGCATTGCTTGATATACGTACGTTCTACCGCTCAAAGGATCGCGGATCGCGCCGCCAAGACAGGTTGCCGCGCCGCCGAACGGCTCGATTTCCGTCGGGTGATTGTGCGTTTCGTTTTTGAACATAACGAGATACTGTTCTTTCTTTCCGTCGATTTCCGCTTCGATTTGAATGGAGCAAGCGTTGATTTCGTCGGAAATATCCAAATTATCCAGCTTACCGTCCTTTTTAAGCTTCTTCGCCGCAATCGTCGCAAGATCCATAAGACAAGGATATTTATCAGGGCGCGAACCGTTGAGCTCTTGATAGAGTTCCTCGTACAAATGATACGCTTCCTGTATTTTCGGGTTTTTGGAGTTGATTTTTATATTTTTCAACTCGGTTGCAAACGTCGTATGACGGCAATGATCCGACCAGTAGGTATCAATTACTTTCAATTCCGTTTCGGTAGGATTGCGTTTTTCGCTCTTGAAATAATCGCGCACGAACGCAAGATCGGCAGCACTCATAGCAAAGCCGACATTTTTGTGGTACGCCGCAATTTCTTCATCCGACTTTTCAATAAATCCGTCTACGTCTTGCACAGGCGCGCCTTCCACAACCGCGCGCGCAAGCGTTGCAGGCTTTTCAAAGCTTACTTCTTCGCTTTCCACAGGGTTGATGATGTGCTTTTTAATAGCGGAAAGTTCTTCATCGGAAACCCCTTTTACCAAATATACTCTTGCACACTTGACCATAGGACGCGCTTTTCTTGTCAAAAGCTGTACGCATTGCGCCGCGCTGTCTGCGCGTTGGTCGTACTGTCCCGTCAAATAGCTGACTGCAAAACCTTTATATCCTGCGGGAATTTCCATGTTTTCAAGATATACGTCGTCAACGGGCGGTTCGGAAAATACCGTGCCGAGCGCCGCCTTTAATTCTATTTCCGTCAAGCCTTCTACGTCATAACGCAAAAGCAAACGAAAATCGGCTACGCTAATCCCGAGCAGCGTTTTAATATCCGCCGCTTCCTTTCTCGCTTGTACGTTGTCTTTCTTTTCTACAAAAATTCTGTAAATCATATCTTCGTCCTTATTCCTTGATTACGTCCTTGTATTTGATGCCGATATCCTTGCGGTAATACATACCGTCAAAGCGAATTTTTTCCGCGTTTTCATATACTTTCTTTCGCGCGGCTTCCAACGTTTCGCCTTTGGCGACTACGCCGAGCACCCTGCCGCCGCTCGTAACGAGTTTTCCGTCTTTTACCGCCGTACCTGCATGGTAAACGGTTATATCTTCGTCCAAGCCGTTCAACGTGATTTCTTTGCCTTTTTCATACGCTTCCGGATAGCCGCCGCTCGCAAGCACCAAGCATACGCAAGCGCCCTGTTCCCATTGAATTTCCACTTCCGACAGTCTCTCGTCTACGATCGCTTCGAAAATTTCCATCAAATCCGTTTTTAACATAGGCAAAATTACTTGTGTTTCCGGATCGCCAAAACGGGAATTGTACTCAATCACTTTATACCCGTCTTTCGTCTTCATTAAACCGAAATACAAAACCCCTTTAAACGGTCTGCCTTCTGCGTTCATCGCGTACATGGTAGGCAGCATTATCTTTTCCATGACTTCCTTTGCCGAATTTTCGCCAAAGAACGGAGCGGGAGAAAACGTGCCCATACCGCCCGTGTTCAAGCCCTCGTCGTTGTCCTTTGCGCGCTTATGGTCGCAGCTTGTAATCATGGGCTTGATCGTCTTTCCGTCGGTAAAGGCAAGGCAGGAAACTTCCGGCCCAACCAAAAATTCTTCTACCACAACCGTGTTGCCTGCACTGCCAAATTTCGATTCGAGCATCATCTCTTTGATCCCCGCAATCGCTTCTTCGCGTGTTTGGCAAATCAAAACGCCTTTCCCAAGCGCAAGCCCGTCCGCCTTTAATACAACGGGAATATCGCAGGTTTCCACGTACGCTTTCGCACTTTCGTAATCGGAAAAGGTTTCATATTTCGCCGTGGGAATGTTATATTTTTTCATCAGCTCTTTAGAAAAAGCCTTACTCGCTTCAATAATTGCGGCATTTTTACGCGGTCCAAACGCGCGGTGTCCGCGCCTTTCCAGCTCGTCCACAAGCCCAAGCGCAAGCGGATCGTCGGGGGTAACTACCGTAAAATCAATATCCCCTTTTTTATCCACCCATTCGCCTACCGCCTTAATATCGCAGTAATCGACGTTGACCAGCTCTGCCGATTCCGCAATCCCTGCGTTGCCTTTCATGGCATAAATTTTATCCACCTTAGGGGATTTCAACAGCGCCGTGATAACCGCATGCTCTCTTCCGCCGTTTCCGATAACCAAAACGTTCATAGTTCTCTCCGTTATTCTTCGATTATTTTTACCGTCCTGCCCGTCTTTTGTACCCGCCCTTCACAGAGCAGTTTTACACACTTGGGCAACATTTTATGTTCTTCTTTGAGTATCCGCGCCTGCAAGCTTTCCGGCGTGTCTTCGGGGAATACTTCCACCGCGCACTGCATAAGGATTGCGCCGCCGTCCACGTCCGCTTCTACAAAATGCACCGTCGCGCCGCTCAGCTTTACGCCGTATTCAATCGCCGCCGCATGCACCTTTAAGCCGTAGTACCCCATACCGCAAAAGGAAGGAATCAACGACGGGTGTATGTTGATAATCCTACTCTCGAATTCCTTAATGAATTCCGCAGGTACGACAAGCAACCAACCCGCAAGCACGATATATTCTACCCCCGAAAGCCGTAACGTGTTTGCAATCCGTGCGTAAAACTCCGTTTTGCTTTCCTTTGTCTTATCAAAAACGAGTACGTTGATACCGTGTTTGTTCGCGCGTTCGATTGCGCCGATTTCGGGCTTGGACGCTACCAAATATTCAATTTTGCAAAAATTTTCCCGTTCGTTCGCGTCAATGACCGACTGAAAATCCGTGCCGCCGCCCGAAGCGAATACCGCTATCTTTTTCATTGAAGGACAACCCCTTTTTCGCCTTGGACCATTTTACCGATCACCGCGACTTCTTCGCCCGTCGATTGCAACGCCGCAACCGCCTTTTCTACGTTTTCAGGCGCAACGACAACCATCATGCCGATACCCATATTAAAGGTATTATAAATTTGTTCGTCCGTAATCCCAGCACGCTTTTGCATGATTTTGAATACGGGGGGAACTTCATAAGAATTCTTTTGGATTTCCGCGCAAACCCCTTCGGGTAAAATTCTGGGTACGTTTTCAATAAAACCGCCGCCCGTAATATGCGCAATCCCTTTTACTTCTACTTGCTCGATTAAATTCAAAATACTCTTTACGTATATTCTCGTCGGTTTAAGCAATACTTCCGCCGCGCTCGCGCCGAGTTCTTCGTCGTAAGCTTCTAACGCCGCTTTATCGCTATCCCCGAACAGCTTTCTAACAAGGGAATATCCATTGGAATGTACCCCCGTCGATTTCAAACCGATAATCACGTCGCCGGGCTGAATATTTTTCCCGTTGATAACTTTCTTTTTATCGACGATACCAACCGCAAAGCCTGCAAGGTCGTATTCTCCGTCGGGATAAAAGCCTGGCATTTCCGCCGTTTCGCCGCCGATCAGCGCGCAGCCTGCCTGACGGCAACCTTCCGCAATTCCTTTTACGACGTCGGCTTCCGATTCGGGATAAAGTCTGCCGCAAGCATAATAATCCAAGAAAAACAAGGGTTTTGCGCCCTGACAAACAATATCGTTTACGCACATAGCCACCGCGTCGATACCGATCGTGTCGTGCTTTTCAAGCAAAAACGCGTATTTGAGCTTCGTACCAACCCCGTCCGTACCCGCAACGAGAACGGGTTCTTCCATCTTTTCCCCCGCAATCGAATAGAATCCGCCAAACGAACCCAAATCCCCGATTACGTTTTGATCGTACGTCGATTTTACGTGTTTTTTCATCAGTTCAACTGCTTTGTAGCCTCTCGTTACGTCAACGCCGCTGTCTTTATAAGAAATTGCCATAATATCATTCTCCAAATAAGTATTTTTTTATTTAACGGTTATTTTCCGAAATTTTTTGATCGTATTTATTCACGCTGGTAGCCGTCGGGGTTTCCGTGGGATAATCCCCGTCGAAGCACGCCGCGCAATAGCCCTTACATTTGCCGCTTGCCCCTAATTTGAACACGTCTTGTAAGGGCAAAAATCCTACCGAGTCCGCCCCAAAGATACGCGCCATTTCCTGCTCGGTATGATTGCAAGCAATCAAAACTTCTCTCGATGCAATATCCGTTCCATAGTAGCAGGGATTCAAAAAGGCGGGTGCAGAAGAACGAACGTGAATCTCCGTTGCGCCTGCGTCGCGCAAGAGCTTTACCACGCGCGCCATCGTCGTTCCGCGAACGATGGAATCGTCTACCAAAATAACTCTCTTGCCCTTTACCGTTTCCACAACGGGATTGAGCTTTATTTTTACCTTATCTTCCCGTACGTTTTGTCCCGGATCGATAAACGTTCTGCCGATATATTTATTTTTAATCAATCCCAGTCCGTAAGGAATCCCCGATTCTTCCGCGTAACCGATTGCCGCGTCTATTCCCGAATCGGGCGCGCCGATCACAACGTCCGCTTCCGTGGGATATGCTTTCGCCAAAAACGCCCCTGCGCGCTTTCTCGCCAAATGCACCGAACAGCCTGCAATGACCGAATCGGGCCGAGCGGTATAAAGATATTCGAAAACGCACATTCTTTCAGGCTTTTCTCCGCAATGCTCCGAAATCGATTTTAAGCCGTCTTTGGAAAATACTACAATTTCCCCCGGCAAGACGTCGCGTACAAAGTTTGCGCCTACGGAATTGAGTGCGCAGCTCTCGCTAGATACCACGTATTCCCCGTCGTTACGCTGCCCGAAGCAAAGAGGGTGCAAACCGTTTTGATCGCGTACCGCAATCAGCTTTTGCGGCGACATTATAAGCAACGAATACGCCCCTTTCAGTTTCGTCATCGCACGGCAAACCGCTTCTTCGATCGAGCCGCTAGAAATACGTTCCTTAATAATCACGGCGGAAATAATCTCCGCGTCGTTGCCCGTATGGAAAATCAAACCGTTGAGCTCCATTTCCCGTTTCAATTCCTGTCCGTTGACAAGCTTTCCGTCCATGGAAATCGCCATTCTGCCCTTGCTGTGATTGACCACGATCGGTTCCGCATTGATACGATCGCGCGTGTCCGACGTGCCGTAACGCACGTTCCCAAGCGCCATTTGCCCAAGCCCAAGCTCCTTTAAAACGCGGGGTGTGAACACGTCGTTGACGATTCCCGAATCCTTATAAACGTGGAAAAGTCCGTCGTCGTTGACCACGATCCCGCTCGACGCTTGTCCTCTATGCTGTAAGGCATACAGTCCGTAATACACGCTCGAAGCTACGTCCGCGGTTTCCGTCCCAAAAACACCGAATACTGCCATAAATATTTTCTCCTTTGGGGGTGCTTAAAGTAAGGTTTGCAAAGCTTCGTCGTCCGCGTTAATCTTTTCGCGCATAGCGAGCTTGTATGCGGCAATCTGTTTTTCAATTTCGGGATACTTCACACCGAGAATTTGCAACGCAAGCAGCCCTGCGTTTTCTCCGCCGTTTACCCCGACCGTCGCAACAGGAATCCCCGACGGCATTTGTACGATAGAAAGCAAGCTATCCAAGCCCCCCATCATATCCGTTTTCACAGGCAAGCCGATGACGGGCAACGTCGTAAGCGCCGCAATAACGCCCCCTAAATGCGCCGCTTTACCCGCCGCGCAAATCAATACTTCGATACCGCGCTCTCTCGCAGTCGCCGCGTATTCGTGCGCTTCGTCGGGGGTACGGTGCGCGGAAATTACGCGAACTTCCGTTTCTACCCCGAATTTTTTCAATACGGCTACCGCAGGCTTGACCACGTCAAAATCCGATTTACTGCCCATTAAAATACCAACCTTACTCATACTTCATCTCCGTTTCAATCTTTAAAAAATCATAAAGGAGCACAACCGTTTTCGGTCGCACTCCCTTAGTTTTTATTTCCTTTTTTTCTGAAAATTCCCGCAAAAAGGCGCTTTAACCCCTGCCATCGCTTTTCCTGTGAAAAACGCCCTAAAAAGGGATTGCGTTGCTTTCGTCGAAAATTTCTTCATAGTTCGTAGTTTCTCCGTACGCTCTGTGCTTTCTGCTACTATGTTCCCTACCCCTACTCATCCTATTTTTATTATAACAAAAATAGATAAAAAAGGCAATCGTACGGCAAAAATTTTCTCTAAAAAAACACTTTGTGAATTTTTCACAAAACAAATGATAATTTTGTGAATTTATGCAACGGAGAAATTTATAAACGCATACCTCATTTTAAAAGCAAATTGCGCATTTTTTTCTTAGCAAAATTGACTCAACGCGTACCTGCCCCCTGCTTTATGGCAATCCCCTTTCTTTTTCAAATCCGTTTTGCTGCATTTTCTCTTTTAGTTTATCAGGCAAATTTGCCGTCTTGCAATAATAGACGACGTAGCCGCCCAACCAAACGAAAATTAAAATTTCGGAAAGAATTAGCAAAATAATTTTCCATGCAAGGTGCAAATCCTTAAAAAATCCCTGTCCTTTTACAATGTGTCCGTCTACTCTTTCCCCGTCGATTTTCGCTCGGTAAACGTAATTTCCATAAATTTTACTCTCGTGTAATACCAGCTCCGTTTCCTGTTTGTCCATTGTAATTAAACGGTTTTTCTCTGCGTTTGTTAAAATGAAAGCATTATGTTCCCGATCGATCACAGACAGCGTCGGCGCAAAATACACGTAGATGGAAAGCAATACCGTAACAGCACCAACCGCAAGCCCTGTAAAGGCGTTATAATGATGTTGCATATTTTCGGAAAAGGTGGATAACAGCGCAATTTGTGCCGTCAAAATTGCCGTCATCGCGGAAATAAAGCTGATAATTTTAACGTCGCGGTAAAAATGTCCTTTTCGCTTGGTGCGAACGAGTCCGTAAACCGCGAACCCCATTTCCGTAAAGGCAATCGCCGCGACCAACACGGCTATTACGGGGGAATATTCCTTTGCGGGCGGTTTTTCAATCAGCTCGTACAGCATATAGAGCATATAAACCAGCCCCGCCGCAAACAAGCAAACGGAAATCACCGTATTTCGCCAAGCAAACGACCTCTTTTTACTGCGCACTCCAAATACGCATTGTAATTTTGCCGCCACGAGCAAAAGCCCAAATCCGCCTACCGCACACATAATATAATCGGAAAATAACCCTATCGTCATTTTTCCAAGCGCTAAAAGCGTACTGCCTGCTATCATAAAGGGAGTACGAATCATCAGCTTTTCTTCATATGTATGTTTTCGGTATTCACGGATCCAGTTTCTCATAATTCGTCCTTGAAAATTTCTGCTATGCAGAAATTATACTCCCTCGATTTTTAAAAAATGTAAATCAAACGTTAAAATTTTGTAAATCCTTATTGCGAAATCTATCAAAAGGCGCTCAATTCCACGTAATAAAATTTGGGGGAGTCCATAAGGACTCCCGTTTAATATTTGTATTTTTTTCGCAACGCAATCAGGAAAAGGACGGAAAAAGCCGCCGCCATCAATTCCGCTACCACGCAGGAATACCATATCCCGTCGATCCCAAATACGAGCGGCAACAAAAGCACCGCCGCCACTTGAAACACCAATGTCCGCAAGAAAGAAAGCACCGCTGAAATCAAACCGTTATTGAGCGCGGTGAAAAAGGACGAACCAAAAATCGCAATCCCCGTAAACAGAAAGGAAAAAGAAAAGATATAAAATCCACTTACCGTTAAATCGAGTAAATCCTTATCATAGCTGACAAAAATCAGCGAAAGCGGCTTTGCCAGCACCAACGCCGAAAAGAACATTATAATCGAAAAGACGGAAATAATAAATAGGCTTTTTTTACGTAAATTCTTCAATTCCGCATAATTTTTTGCGCCAAAATGATAACTTACCACGGGCGCAAGCCCGACAACGTAACCGATAAACATGGAAATAAAGATAAAATTGACGTACATCAACACGCCGTATGCGGCTACGCCGTCTTCCCCTGCAAAGCGCATTAGTTGCATATTATACAACATTCCCACAAGCGACATGGAAACATTCGCTAAAAGCTCCGACGAGCCGTTCGTACAGGTTTTAAACAAGGATTTTCCGTCGAATTCCGTCTTTCCTAAATGCAAAAGAGAGCTGTTTTTTCTAAAAAAGTACAAGAGCGGAACAACACCGCCGACCACTTGGCTGAGCGCGGTTGCAACAGCCGCTCCGACGAGTCCCCATCCAAACGCACCGACGAACAATCCATCCAAAAGGATATTCGTAATCCCTGCGCCCGCCGTTACCCAAAGCCCCGTTTGCGGTTTTTCAGCCGCCACGAAAAAGCTTTGAAATTCGTATTGTAGCATACACGCAGGCAAAGCGATTAAAATGATTCTGCCATACACTACGCAATCATCCAAAAGCCGCCCTTCCGCACCCAACGCTTTCGTAATAGGGCGAATAAATACTATGCCTAACACCGCGACGAGCACCCCAAGCGCAACCGTAACGTATATGAGCAAGGAAAAAATTCGGTTTGCTTTTTCCCGATTCCCTTCCCCCATGGTCTTAGATACAAGCGCACTGCCGCCCGTACCGAACATAAACCCAAATGCACCGAGAATCATCAAAAAGGGCGTAATGAAATTTACCGCCGCAAAGGGAGTTTTTCCTGCAAAATTCGATACGAAAAAGCCGTCCACTACACCATAGATAGACGTAAATACCATCATCACGATTGACGGAAAGGTAAATTTTAATAATTTTTTATAGGTAAAATGATCGGAAAGCTGTATTTTCATTTCTATAACCTGCAATTGTAAAAAAACAGCGTTTTTTTACGCCAAAGAATATTATACCGATATAAAGAATAATGTCAAGGATTTTAAAGGAAAAAACGGAGTTTTTCTTACCTGCCGCATAATAAAACAACGGAGAAATTCCCCGTTGCTTTCCGCTGTTCTTTTTTATTTCTCCTGCGCGGCAATCGCATTTTTCCAACAGCTATGACACATAGCCGTATAGGAATCGTTCCCACCCAACATAATTTGTCCACCTTGCGTAACAATTTTGCCGTTCTCGTCAATACGCGCATTCACGATCGCTTTTTTTCCGCAAGTGCAAATCGTCTTAATTTCCGTGATGGAATCGGCAACTTCAAACAGTCTGCTGCTTCCCACGAACATTTTCGTTAAGAAATCCGTTCTTAAACCGTAGCAAAGCACGGGAATATCCAGCTCGTCCACGATTTTGCGGAGTTGATCGATTTGCGCGGAAGTCAAAAATTGACATTCGTCGGCAATAATCACGTGGTAATCGGTATGTTTTTTAAATTCTTCAAAAATATCCTTATCGGACGTAATGATTTCGGCTTTCGCTTCCAAGCCGATACGCGAACGAACCGCCGCCGCACCGTCTCGCACGTCAATGGACGGCTTTATCAGCCAAACTTTCATGCCGCGTTCTTCGTAATTGAATTTGGTAATCAAGGCATTTGCCGTTTTCGACGATCCCATTGCGCCGTATTTAAAATATAATTTTGCCACGTTTTTCTCCTTTGTAATCAAGCTTTTGTTTTTCCAACCCCAACGTATAAAATTATAGCATACTTTTCCTTTTTTTGCAAGGCAATTTTTTGATTTTGTTAGAGATAATTTTCCCTTTTAGTACAGATTAAGTGTATCCATGATAGAACCAAGTCAATCCTTCATCCGCACCACGCAAAAACGCACCCCACAAATGGGGGGCTCGCATTTTACCGTGATGAAGGGTATCTCCGATACTCCGCAAACGGAGTCCTCTCGGAGAGTGTCGTCGGGCTTTTGCCCTCCTCGCGCGAACCCGATAGAACCAAGTCAATCCTTCATCCGCACCAACGAAAAAAGCACCCCAGAAAAGGGGTGCTCGTTGGTGCGGATGAAGGGACTCGAACCCATATGGTCTCCCACAGGAACCTGAAACCTGCGCGTCTGCCAGTTTCGCCACATCCGCCCACGTCGGGCGTTTTTTAATTTTTACACGGTGAAAACGTAACACCGAGACGGGCAATTAAGCTGATCCGTATTATTAAAAACGCGTTCAGATAAATCTTACTTCCGTTTTTTGTAATGTTCCGTCCTTACGCTCTATCTTCCACGACTTGCCGCCGCTTGATAAACTTCCAACAATCTCCCCGTCCTCTATCACGAGCGCGGAATCGTCTTCTATCCCGTAAGCACAATCGAAATTATAACACACAATTTTATCAAAGTCAAGCATTCTTGCGCCATAATGCGGAGAAATTATTCCATTTATCCAGCCTAACCCTTTAAACATGCCGTATTTTTTACCGTTTTCGTCTTCTAACGAATCGGTATATACGTCCGAGAACCAACAAATCCCGCCTGCCGACAAGCCCGCAATAATTACACCGCGCTCGTATGCGTCTTTGATTAGCGGCAACAACCCCGTTTTATTCCAACTTTCAATCATAAAAACGGTATCGCCGCCACCTACGTAAATCATATCCGCTTTCTCGAATTTGGCTTTCATCTTCTCCAAATCCACTTCTTTAAAAACGGAAAGCGCAACGTCCGTTTTGATATTAAACAGCCCTGTATAAACTTTATGAAAGGTATTGTAATAAGGCATAAAATCATGGCTTGCCGTAGGAATAAAAAGCGCGTTTGCGCGGTTCTCCCCCGCGTGTTCTTTGGCAAGCGCCGCAAGATATTCGTCTATTTTTAACGTAGTCCTTTCGCGGAGCTCTCCCCCGCCGATCGCAATAATTCGCTTCATATCACTTCGTTCCGAACAGTCTATCCCCTGCGTCGCCCAAACCGGGTAAAATATAACAATTTTCGTTCAGCTCACGATCCACAGCCGCAACGTAAACGTCTACGTCCGGGTGTGCGTCCATTACACGTTGAATCCCTTCGGGGGCGCTGACAATGCAGCAAAGCTTGATTTTCGTAACGCCGCGTTTTTTAATCATTGTGATGGCGTCAGCCGCGCTTCCACCCGTCGCGAGCATAGGATCAACCACAAGCAAAGTGCGGTTTTCCGCGTCTGCGGGTAATTTGCAATAATATTCGATCGGTTCGTGCGTGTCGTGATCGCGGTATAAGCCGATATGCCCAACTTTTGCGTTCGGAATAAGCTTTTGCACGCCCGAAACCATGCCCAAGCCCGCGCGTAAAATGGGAACAATTCCCACGGATTTTCCCGAAACCATATAACATTTCGCCTTTTCAAGCGGCGTGTCGATTAGCACTTCTTCCAAGGGTAAATCCTTCGTCGCTTCGTACGTTTCCAGCATAGCGATTTCTTCCGCGAGTTCCGCAAACTGCTTACTTGTCGTGTGAATATCCCGCAAAATCGCGAGCTTGTGTTCGATAAGCGGATGCTTTACGTGATGAAATTTGGGATTATTCCAAAAGGTAAACTGACTCATACTTTTCTCCTTATTCGTATAATTATTTTGCATATTTTTCTTCAATGGCTTTGATTTTCGCGAGCCGTCTTTCGTGGCGTTCACCGCCCTCGAATTCCGTCGTTAAAAAGGTCGATACGATTTCTTGCATCATGCCTTCCCCGATTACCTTTTCGCCAAAAGCGATCATATTCGCGTCGTTGTGCAAACGAGTGTATTTCGCGCAATACCAGTCATGACAATGCGCGCAACGGATCCCCGGCACTTTATTCGCCACGATCGAAACGCCGATCCCCGACGAGCAAACGACGATACCGCGCTGACATTCATTGCTTGCTACCGCTTCCGCCGCCGCAAGCGCAAAATCGGGGTAATCGCAAGAATCTTTCGTATAAGTGCCAAAATCTTTAACTTCGTGTCCGAGTTTTTCCACGTAAGCAATCACCGCGTTTTTAAGAGTCAAACCGCCGTGATCGCAAGCAACTGCAATTTTCATTTTCATTTCTCCTACCGTTTATGTATTTTTGTTATTGTTTTCCGATTTTTTCGGTCTGCCGCGTTTTTTGGGCGCAACGTTCTTTTCCGTATTTTCCGTTTCCGTCTTTTTGGGTCTGCCGCGTTTTTTCGGCGTGCCATCCGACGGTTTTTGGGGTGCGCGCGGTTTGGTTTTTTCCGCATATTCCGCAAGCCGCAATTTATCAATCAACGCGGACATGCCTGCCTGCAATAATCCAAAAACATACCGATAACAATCAATATCCCGACCGTATGGATCGAGTACGTCGTATCCCGTCATTTCTAAAAAAGAATACACCGTGTTTTCGATATTTTCCACGCCGTCTTCCCGCAAAAGTTTCCAACGCGCTTCCATTAAATAATCGCGGTGCTGTTCGGTCATGCAAACGACTGCAAACGCTTCTTTTAAAAGGCTTCCCGACAACAGCGTAGAGTGAAAATCTTCGATTTTTAACCCGTTTTCCAAAAGCACTTCCGCTGATTTTGGATTGATAACGTCTCCGTTTTTCGCCGCAATCCCTGCTGAGCGCACGGAAAAGCCCTTCAAGGCGCGTTTTTTCAGTTCCGCTTTTAACAGGATTTCCGCCATGGGCGAACGGCAGGTATTTCCCGTGCAAACGAAAAGTATAATTTTGTCGTTTTTCTTTTTCATCTCGTACCTGCCTGCCTCCTTTTTATAGTTAGTGGGGTATATCCGTCGAAACGCAAGCCTTTCTTAAACGATTCAAAACCCCTGTCATAATCCCGTCCGTTTGGAAAGGCTCGATTGCAAACAACACGTCGCAAACACGTTCCGCTTGACGAAGCAATCCGTATAAGCTTGCCGCCATTTCCGAATCGGTTTTTCCTAAATTGAGTACGGTTACGCCCATTTGCGCAAACACGGGCAATAAGCTTTCTTCGCAAAGCACCGCAACCCGTCTTCCGTCCGCTTTTTCCATATGACAAAGGGCTGAAACCTTTTCCAAATTCTCCCTTGTAAACAAATAGGTTTTGCAACGCGGAGAATAATGTTTATACAATACCCCTGGGCTTTTTACCTGTTCCGTTCCATCAAGCTTGGGCGTATATTCCTTGCAATCCCCTACCGCTTTTGCAATCATTTCGCGCGTAATCAGCCCTGGGCGCAGGATAACGGGCACTTCGCCCGTAACGTCGCAAACGGTGCTTTCAATCCCCCCAACGCAAGCTCCGCCGTCCAAAATCAAAGGAATTTTTCCTTCAAAATCGTCGTACACGTGTTCCGCCGAAGTTGGGCTGACGTGCTTGGAGAGATTTGCGCTGGGCGCGACAATTGGAATATCGACCGCTTTTAAAAGCGCCTGCGCACCCTCATGCGAGGGTATCCGTACGGCAAGCGTATTTAAACCGCAGGAAACGTAAGGACTGACCTTTCCCGTCGAGGGATACACAAGCGTCAACGGACCGGGTAAAAAGGTTTCCCGAAGCTTTTTTGCATACGGCGGATCGTAATCAATAATCTTAGATAAATCGTATTCCTTATGCACGTGCGCAATTAGCGGATTGTCGTTCGGTCTGCCCTTGACGGTAAAAATGCGTTTTACCGCGTCGTCGTCAAAGGCGTTGCCGCCAAGCCCATACACCGTTTCCGTCGGAATCCCCACGACTTCACCCTGCAAAAGCAATTCTTTTGCCTGTGATATACTTTCAGGCGTAATTTGTTCTATCTTCGTTTCCATATCAATCAAAAGGTAACTCGTCGTCCATGCCTTTGAGCTCCCCTTTACGCAAAGGGGGTTCGGGCGGAATATAATCGTCTTCGGGAGCTTCGTATTCCACGTCGTCGTCCTCGATCGTCGGAATCGCGCGACGGAATTCAGGCGGTTCGTCTTCGCGGTTTTGTTCGTCCACGTCCACGAACTTCGTACATTCGCCGATAAATTTGAGCGCAACCCGCCCCTGTTCGCCGCCACGGTGCTTTGCGATAATCAATTCCGCTGCGCCTTTGACGATCTTCCCCGAATCGATTTCTTCTTTCGTTGCAATCGCTTCGGGACGGCTTATGAACATAACGATATCTGCGTCTTGCTCGATCGCCCCCGATTCACGAAGGTCGGAAAGCTGCGGTTCTTTCGACTGGATACGGCGAAGCTGCGACAACGCGATAACAGGCACGCCAAGCTCCTTTGCCATGATCTTTAAATCACGGGTAATGGACGCGATTTCCTGTTGTCTGTTTTCCGCGCCTGCCATACGGGAATCCCCGCTCGACATAAGCTGGATATAGTCGATCATAATCATATCCACGCCGCCTGCCGTCGATTTTAAGCGGCGGCATTTAGAAAGGATTTCCGCAGGCGTTACGCGCGAAGAATCGTCAATGAAAATATTACTCTTTTTCAACTGATCGCCCGCAAGCATCAGCTTTTTCCATTCTTTCGCGGAAAGCTGCCCGTCAAGCGCTTTTTGCATGCTCACGTTTGCATACGAACAAATCAAACGCTGTACGATCTCCGTTCTCGGCATTTCGAGCGAGAACACCGCGCAAGTTTTATTTGCGCGCAAAGCCGCGTGTTCGACAAGGTTCATCGCAAGCGACGTTTTACCCATACCGGGGCGAGCCGCAAGTACGACGAGCGCACCTGCCTGCAAACCGTGCGTCATCTTATCCAAACGCTTAAACCCGGTCGGAATACCCTTAAAGGAATCGGGATCAGATTGCAAGCGTTCAAACTTGTTCAAAACTTCCCCGATAATATCCCCTTCCGACATACCAAGAAGCAGGGAACGTTCAGACTGTTTGGAAATATCGTAAATACTCTTTTCCGCAAACGCAAGGGACGTTTTTTCGTCCGCACCTTTCATGGAAGTTTCGATAATTTGTCTTGACGCGCGAATCAAGCGACGATTGATACTGTCGCGCGCAATAATCTCGTAATAGGATTTATAATTCGCCGCGGAAGGGGTAATTTGCGTAAGCTCGGTCAAATAGACGATACCGCCTGCTTTTTCCAAGCTCCCCTCGCTTTCCAACTGGTCGGAAACGGTTACAAGATCCACGGGTTTCCGCTCGTTAAATACCCGTTTCATTGCGTTTAAAATATACCGATGGGATTCCTGATAAAAATCTTCTTCCGAAAGTTTATCCACCAAATCCGCCGCAATTTCATTGTCGATTAAAAAACACCCCAAAAGCGCCATTTCAGCGTCGCGGTTATAGGGCATTGTGTTGATCGTATCAGCCATTATTTACTCCCTTGCAGGGCAAGAAACGTATTTCAACGCATACCTGCCCCGCTCATTTTATCGTTTGTCGTCAATTACAATAAACTTTTAAATTCTTCCAAGGTATCTTTAAATTCCTGCATAGCCGCTTCGAAAGGCGCTTTCGTCGTCAAATCCACGCCCGCCTTTTGAAGAATGGAAACGGGATCGGTACAGCCGCCCGAAGAAAGGAAGGTAAAGTAATCCTTCACAGCGCTTTCCCCTTCCGTCAAAATACGTTTTACAATCGAAATTGCAGAGATGATCCCCGTCGCGTATTTATACACGTAGAACGCGTTATAGAAATGAGGAATACGCGCCCATTCGTAAGAAATTTCTTCATCATGAATAATCCCTTCGCCGTAATACGCTTTGTTCAAGCCGTAATACGCTTCGCAAAGATTTTCCTTGGTCAAGGGCTCGCCGTTTTCCGCTTTTGTATGCGCGATTTGCTCAAATTCCGCAAACTGCGTTTGACGGAACAGCGTCGTACGAATAGTGTCCATATAATAATTGAGCAAGAATTTCTTCAAATTCTTATCCTGCGTGTTGTTATACAAGTATTTGATCAAGAGCACTTCGTTGACCGTACTTGCAATTTCCGCAAGGAAAATGGTATAGCTCGCCTTTTCGTACGGCTGCGCTTCTACCGATTTATAGCTGTGCAAAGCGTGCCCCATTTCATGCGCGATCGTGAAAATATCGTGCGTGGTTTCCTGATAATTCAAAAGCACGTACGGGTGCGTATCATACGCGTTCGTGCTGTACGCGCCGCTGCGTTTTCCTGCGTTTTCGTATACGTCGATCCAGCCGTCCGCAAGCGCTTTGCGCAAAAGATTTTGATAATCTTCCCCCAAAGGCGCAAGACCTTTGATTACGAGCTCGTAGGCTTCTTCAAAGGGCATTTTTACGTCCGCGTCGGCAACGATGGGCATATAAATATCGTACATATGTTGTTCGTCAAGCCCCAACACTTTTTTGCGCAAAGAAATATATTCGTGTACGGTCGGCAACGCATTGTGCACCGATTCGATCAAGTTTTCGTAAACAATGGGTTGAACGTCTTCTCCGTGCATTGCCCTTGCCATACAGCTATCGAACTTTTTCGCCGTTTTATAGAAAACGTTTTTCTTTACGTTGTAAGAATAGGTTTGCGAAATCGCGTCGATCAGCTTGATATACGCACTGTAATATTTTTTGAACCATTCCGCGCGTTCTTCAGCAGTACCGCTATGCAATACAACGCCGTACATACCATGCGTCATTTGCACTTCTTCCCCGTTGAATTTTGCGGTGGGCAAATTCAAATTCGCATTATCAAGCATCATAAACACGTCTTGGAAGCCGCCCATAACCTCTGAACTGAGCGCAAGCAGTTTTTCTTCTTCCGCGCTTAAAACGTGCGCTTTGGAAGAAATCACTTTGCGCAACGTATATTCGTATTCCGCAAAATCGGGATCGGCAATAAAGGCTTGTAAAACGCTTTCGTCGAGCTTGGTAAGTTCGGGTTCTACAAAAGCAACTTCCGCGGAGAATTTCGAGAAAAATGCAACCATTTGAGATACGGCAGAGGTATATCTGGATACCCGCATATCTTCGTCATGGCGCATGTGCGCATACACGTACAGCTTTTCAAGCCGACGGGAGAAATTTCCTATCGCGTTTAAGCAATCGAGCAAAACTGCTTTTTCCGCAAGCTTGCCGCTGAATTTTGCAAAATCGTAAGCGGCAAAATCCGCTTCGGTTGCTTTAAATTCTTCGTCCCATTTGTCGTCCGTTTCAAAGATAACGGAAAGATCCCATTTTTTGTTTTGAGGAATGTCTTTTCTTTCTAACATGATTTATTTTCCTTTTTATTTTATTTTTGTAGTTGATGATTTTTTATTGGCGCGTACGTCTGTACGTACCAAGGGGCACGCCAACGTTCCGTTGGATCGTGTTTTTCTATCTTGCTTGGTTGCTCGTTATTCACCAAGTCGCACCCAAGCGAAGTAAAACGGTATAGATGCGAGAAAGACAAGGAGTAACGAGCACCCCGACGGGAGTGTACTTGGCGTACATGAGCAAGGGGCGCACAGTTACGACACAGTATTTCGAAGTATATATACCGTTTTAATTTTTAAAGCTGTGGATCGGCGCCGGTATATTCCCCCCACGGTTAATCAAACGCGAAGAATCAGCGCTATGCACGGGCATAACGGGCGCACGGCCAAGAAGTCCGCCAAAGCTAACTTCTTCCCCGACTTTTTTACCAGGTGCGGGGATAATGCGCACCGCCGTAGTTTTATTGTTAATCATACCGATTGCCGCTTCGTCCGCAATCATTGCCGCAATCGTCGTTGCAGGGGTATCCCCGGGGATTGCGATCATATCCAAGCCAACGCTGCAAACACAAGTCATTGCTTCGAGTTTATCGAGCGTAATCTTGCCCTGTTCCGCCGCATGAATCATACCGATATCTTCGGAAACGGGAATAAACGCACCCGACAAGCCGCCCACGCGCGAAGACGCCATGACGCCACCTTTTTTGACCGCGTCGTTCAGCATAGCAAGCGCCGCCGTCGTGCCGTGTCCCCCCACCGTTCCTACGCCGAGTTCTTCCAAAATATGCGCAACGGAATCCCCCATTGCAGGCGTAGGCGCAAGCGACAAATCCACGATACCGAACTGTGCGTTTAAGCGTTTAGAAGCTTCCTTGGCAACCAACTGCCCCGCGCGCGTAATTTTAAATGCGGTACGCTTAATCATTTCCGCCGCTTCGGTCAAATCCGCGTCGGGGATTTGTTCTAAGGCATGCTTGACTACCCCCGGTCCTGAAACGCCTACGTTGATGACGGTGTCCGCTTCTCCTACGCCGTGGAACGCGCCTGCCATAAAGGGATTATCTTCCACTGCATTACAAAACGCCACGAGCTTCGCCGCGCCGATACCGTCCTGTTCCTTGGTTAAAAAAGCGGCTTCTTTAAAGACTTCGCCCATCATTTTTACCGCTTCCATATTGATCCCCGATTTCGTCGAACCGACGTTGACGGACGAACAAAGCCGTTTGGTCGTAGCAAGCACCTCGGGAATGGTGCGGATAAAAGTTCTTTCATACGCCGCGGTTGCTTTATGCACAAGCGCAGAATATCCGCCGAGAAAATCAATCCCAAGCGTTTCCGCCGCGTTGTCAAGCGCTTTACCGATCAAGGGCGCCTTTTCAGGGAACGCCGCGCAAAGCATACTCACCGGCGTAACAGAAACCCGTTTGTTGACGATAGGAATACCGTATTCTCCCGATAAATCCGCCGCCGTTTTTACAATATTTTCCGCTTTTGAACAAACGAGATCGTACACCCTTTGTGCCGTTTCTTCCGCGCTGTCGCGGATACCGCCAAGCAAGGAAATCCCCATCGTGATCGTGCGGATATCCAAATGCTCCTTTTCTACCATTGCAATCGTTTCTAAAACGTCGTTATTACTGAACATATATCTTTCTCCTTAGTAATCCAAGAAATTATACGTTATGCATGGCATTGAAAATGTCTTCGTGTTGCATATAAATAGACATACCGATTTGTTTGCCCATTTCCCGACACTCGTTCGCAAGTGCGGAAAGCTCCATCGAAATCGAAGAAATATCTACGATCATAATCATTGCGAAATATTCCCCCAAAATCGTTTGGGAAATATCTTCAATATTGGCGTTTCTTTCCGCCAAAAACGCGCTTACCTTTGCAATAATACCCTTTTTGTCTTTCCCTGTTACGGTCATAACTGCTCTCATATTCTACACTGCTCCTTTTGTTTTTCTACCTGTTGAAATTATTCAAAGACAAGCTCGTTGTCTTCCACTTCTTCAAATTCAATCGCGCCGCGCTGTAATACTTCGTACTGCACGATAAAATTGCTTTGGCAAACGTAACGCACAAAATCGCCGCTCTTGAAATCGGGCAACGGCTTTTCAGGATCGAAATATACTTCGCGCTCCATCCATTCTTTCTTCTTTTTGTTCCAAGTTTCAAAAACGCACGCCATAACGTCTATATTGTTTTTTTGCAGGCTCAATTTATCGAAAGTATAGAAATAATTCCGTTCTTCGTTTTTCAAGCCAAGCGAAATATCCCGCAACATTTTATAATAACGGTTGACGCGGCTGAACTTAATCCCCATATACGGAAAAATAAAGCATACGTAAAGAGGGGAAGCCACCCACGCGCACCATTTTGGATATTTTAAATTCGGGTGCTTGTATGGCAACGAGATATGGTAAGCCAAACAGCCGATACAAAGCGCCAAATACGCAAGCGTGATAATCCAAAACACCAACAAAACACGCTTTCTTTGTTTGTATACCGCCAAAAGATCGGCGTCGTTATATACGGAAATCATCTTTTCTCTCTCCTTTTATTTATTATAGATAAACAGTACGCCGAGCGTATTTCTACCGCAATGGCTAGTAATAATCGACCCTGCTACCGTTTCCAACACTTCGTCAAACCCAAACGTTTCCTTAACGCGCGCTTTGGCAAGCTCCACAAGCTCTTTATCCGCGCTGGAATGGGTAATGAAACAGCGGGTTTTATCATAATCGGGATATTGCATTTGCAAATCGTCGATATACTGCTTGATACATACGCTCATTTTACCGCGGTATTTCTTCCCCGGTACAAGCTGCCCCTTTTCCATATAAATCAAAGGGTGAATTTTCAAAAGGTTCGCCCCGTACATCGTCATACGGGAAACTCTGCCCCCTTTGAATAAGTATTCTAAGCTATCGGGCACAAAGGAAGTATTCACGTGTTCGCGCGTGGCGTTGATGATTTCTTCGATTTCGTCCAAGGATTTCCCTTGATCGCGAAGATCCGCCGCCTTTAATACCAAAAGCCCTTGCCCCGACGAGAGCGCCATACTGTCGATCACGCGTACTCTGCCGCCGAATTCTTCCGCTGCCTGTCTTGCAACCGTATGCGAAACGGAACTTTTCGCGGAAATGCTGAAATGCAAAATTTCGTCCACTGTTTTTAACTCTTCTTCAAAAAATTCCTGATAATCGGTAATGCTGGGCGCGCTCGTTTTCGGAAGCTGTTTCTTTTCCGCGACAAAATCGAAAATTGCCTGCGGCTGAATGTCCACTCCGTCCAAATACGTTTCGGTATCAAGCGTTACCTTTAAAGGCATAATACCGATATCCCGCTGTTTTACCAGCTCTCCTAAATCGCAAGTGCTGTCCGACGTAATTTTTATACTCATATTTTTTCTCCTTGTATATATCAAAAGAAAATTTTATTGATCCATTTTTTATGCTCGATCGCCCATTCGGGTACAACCCCGACCACGTCCGTCGCTTTGTATAAGCAATCCAAATAAGAACCCTGCGCTTCGTTATAGCGGCTGTCTACGCTGTTTTTTCTATTATCGCCAAGGAAAAAGATTTCCCCCTCGCCCACGACGTATTCCCCAAAATCATAGGAAAGCTTGTCCTCTTCCGTCCTATAAAATGCGTACGGCTCGTACAACGGCTCTGCATCGTATTCCGTTTGTCCTTTACGGCAAAGATATACGTTTCCGTCGATACATTTGACCTTTTCCCCTTCCGTGGCAATCAACCGCTTGATGATGTGCGTCGTATTGTCCTTTCTTCCGTATTTTTCCACGGATACCACGATTACGTCGCCCCGTTCCAAATCGTTTGGTTCAACGTATTTCATCAGTAGTTTATCGCCGTTTTTTAACGTCATATTCATGGACGCCCCAACGACGTCTACCCGTCCGAAATTCTCCGTCCAGTAAACGCGGAAAGAAAGAAACAGCAACACGAGAAACAGCAACACCGTGATGAAGCGGAAGTTCGATTTTCGCTCTTTAAAGCCGAACCGCTGTTCGTATAATTCTCCGTCTTTAATTTCTTTGTTCATATTTTTTATAATCCACTCTGTTTTTATCCGATTATGCGACAAAAATCGCCGCGCGGTAACGTTTTATACGCTTACAGCCATAAAATATTCGTAACCGCAAATTCGTTTTCTTCGTCAAAGCTATCGAAAAGCAACGCGCTTCCGTCGTAAAAATTTTGCAAAGGTGCACCCATTTCTCCTTTGAAATCCGCCGCCTTTAAAATGATACGCTTCCATTTTCCGCCACCCTTGACGGGCACTTTGCAGGTGTATTTTTCTTCTTGCGCGTGAACGTTTGCTACGACTACGGAAACGTCTAATTCGTCTGAATTTTTACAATATACGTCAAATTCAAGCAAAGCGTTTTCCGACGGGATATATTTCGGCGAGCTGATTTTATACGTCTTGATTCCGCCGAGCGAATACGCTCCGTAAATACCGCCGTAGCCCACCGCTTTTTTCGGCAACGCTTCCCGTTCCAAGAAAATTTCCCCGACCGAGTAATCTTCGTGGGTAGCAACGCTGAAAATATCCATTTCTTGCCCAGAGAATATCCTACGGCTTTTCACGGCGTTTCCATTGACGTTTGCAAAACGCTTGGAAGTGATTTTTGACATAACGCGGAAACCGTTGATATATTTCGCATACGCGTATACAAACGCCGCGCTTGCGCCTGCAAACGGTTTGATATTGCAGGTAAATTTTCCGTTTTTCACCTGTCTGCCGTCCAACCGACAAACGCGGTTCCAGTCGCGGAACGCCGTTTTCGTGTTTACGTCCGCTTCCGCATAAAATACCCCCGCTTCTTCCAAAAGCCCCTCTTTGTCGCATTCTACGTCCACGAGCAGCTCTCCGTTGTCTTCACGCAAAGAGATATTAAGCGTATCGGGAATGTAAATTTCCCTGCCCTTTAAGTTCTTTTCCAAGAACAAATCCATATCGATCAAGCCGTTCGGACCGATACACGCGCCGCTGTTCGCGGAATAGACGAGTGCGTTTCCGTCGCGGTTGCCGATTCTTGAATAGGTATCGTAGGCACGGTCGCAATCGAAACGGGAATCCCTTAACGCGCAAAGCATCAAGACGGGGCATTTGATATAGGGTGCATACGATTGCGCTTCTACCGCCGCGATATAACGGTGTCGATCGTTGCTTAAATTATGTGCGATATCGTCGCCAAATTTCGCGATATTCAAGAAAGAACACCAGCCTGCGGCATTGATGGGAATACCGCATTTCACCTCGGGAGAGAGCATTGCTTGCCATGCGATTTCACCGCCCATGCGAATCCCGACGATTCCGATCCCATCCACGTCTTGACGGGTTTTTAAATATTCAAGCGAAAAGAGCGCAACGTACGTCCATTCGAACCAAGTCGTCGTTTCGGGAGAAAGCCCTTCCATGGAATCCAGCCCTTTTGCCTGTTCAAAATTCCCGTATTCTAACGAGCGGGGATAAATGGTACGCATTACCCCTTCCGCGTCCGTCCGCATCTTTCCTGAATAATCGGGCATCAATACGGCGTAACCCTTTTCCACGAAATACAGCAAAAGTTCTTCGTCTGGGCCTTTCCCCGCGTCGGGCAAAAGCAAGACGGTGGGATATTTTCCAAGCCGCGACGGACGGGCAAACCGCGCGTAAATACGCACGCTGCCGTCTTGTACCGCGTGGCCTGAATAGGTAACGTGGCTCATTCTTACCCCGTTCTTTTCTTCAATCCCCCATTCGCTCGCCCCAAGCGGCGTTTTGGTATTAAATTTTTTTCGTAAGGATATTGCGCTTAAAATCATAATTTTCCTTTTATTTTGACCGTTTTAGTCTACCTGACAGCGACTAAAAACAGACCGTTTTTAATTTTGAACCGCTCGTTTCCGTCGCGCCCGTTACCAAAATTTTATTATCGATACGGTGCTTTAATTCTTCCACGTGCGAAATCAATCCAACCGAGAAACTCTTGCTCAATTTCCCAAGCACGTCCATAACCGTATCCACAAGCTTTTCATCTAACGTTCCAAACCCTTCGTCCAGGAAGAAAAACTCCGTCGGGCGTAAAGATTTTTGACAAATAGCATTGCTTAAAGATAACGCAAGCGATAAGGATACCAAGAAGGTTTCTCCCCCCGAAAGGGTTTTTACCGCCCTGAAATTTCCACCGTCGAAATTGTCCCCGACCTTGAATTCTTCTTCATAGCGAAGAAAATACCGTCCCCCCGTCAAAGAGAGCAGCGTTCGGCTTGCGTCCGCGCAAACGTCCTGCAAATATTCCGCTGTGATAAATTCCCAAAAACGGTTTCTTGAAAGGAGTTTTTTTAACTCCTCGCAAAGATTTTTTTTCTTTTCCTTTTCCGCGCGGATTTTTTCGAACTCCATATACCGCGCGCGCAAATTTTCCAAGCGTTGTTTTTCCGCTTTATGCTTGGCAATCAAGCCGATAAGCAAGCTTCTTTCTTCGTGTTTGCTTTCCTTTTCCGCACGCGCCCTTTCAAAAGCGGTTTCGTCAAAGTTTTGGAACTTCGACGCGTCCGTTTTTTCCAGCATACCCTTTTGCGTTTCATAGCGTTTGAAAAATTCGTCGCAAGTCTCTTTTAACGCATTGCCGTTCCCGTACGCATCCACAAGCGAACGCGCTTGCTCCGTGGAAGAAAAATCGTTCCTTTTTAAGCTTTCTTTTAACAGCCCTTCCCGCTCCGCGCATTCTTCCTTGTACTTTAAGGAAAGCTTTTCATGCGTGTTCGCCTCGGCAAGAAGCTTGCTAATCCGCTCTCTCGTGGAATCAATCGACCTTTCCGCCGCCGACTTTTCCCCTTTAAGCGCCTGCAATTTTTCAGTGATTACGTCCGCACTGCCCAGCGTTTCAATGGATTTTATTTTTTCCTTCGCCGTTTCGTATTCCTTGCCCAAACGCTCGCCACGCGCTTTGATTTCCGCTTTGTACTGCTCGTTCAAAAGATACGCAGTCTTTTTGTTTTCCAACTCGGAAATTTGTTTTTTAAGTTCCTTCTTCTCTTGCTCCGCCCTTTTAAACGCCGCGTTTAACGCCGTAACGTCAAAGGCTTCCCCTTGCGAAACAAGCGTGTATTTTTCCGCGAGCGTCTTGATAAATTCTTCCGTTTCAGGGAATTTTTCCGCGATGGAATGAAAATCCTTTCGCACCTGCCCGTACGTTTCCCCAAGCAGTTCCCCTTTGCAATTCCGTTTGATATAATCGAGCAAGCTAACGTCGTCGCCAAGCGCAAAAAGCCGCTTTTCCGCAACGGCAATCAAGCCGTCGTAATCTTCTAACGGATAATTTTTCACCTTTTCCTTGTATTCCGTGCGGCAATCATTTAAACGCTTTTCCGCTTCCTTTACCGCCTGCACGTCCGCCGCCGCGTTGTTGACCTTTTCAAGGTCCATCGTCAGTTTCATTTGCCGTCCGTCAAAATCCTTTTCTTCAAATTGACGTTGTAAAATAGCCAAGCGGTTTTCCGCGTTTTGCAATTCCGTTTTAGCCTCCGCCCAAGCCTTGCCTTCTTTTATGCAAGCGTTTTCACTCTTTTGTAAATCGTCCGCTCTTTGCACAACTTCGTTCGCCAAAGGCAAACGCTCTACTATGCTCCGCTTTTCCTGCATAGAAGATAAGCGTTCTTCTAAATTTTGCAAGCCTTGTTTCAGCTCGTCGTAAGACTTCTTTTCCCTTTGTAAATTTTCCGCTTCCGCGCACGCCTTTTCCGCTTGCAAAAACTCTTTTTCCGCTTCCGCAAGCCGCGATTGCGCCGCCGTTATTTCTTCCGTGATTCCGTCGATATTTTCCTGCGTGCCGTCTTTGCACTCGCCCATTTTTCCGTCTAAAACTTCTAATTCCTGACAAGCGTTAAAATATTTTGCGTTCACGGCGTCCGTCAAGCGTTTGCCGTATTTATCCAAATCAAACAAACGGGAAACGAGCTGCACCCTTTCAGCGGGTTTCGCCTTGACCAAAGCTGCAAAATCCCCCTGCGGCAAGGCAATACACATCTTGAAATCGGCAAATTCCAAGCCGATAATTTCTTTCAGCTCCGTTCCTACGTCTCGCGCTCCTTCCGCAAGCGCGTATTCC
Organism: Candidatus Scatosoma sp.; assembly: GCA_045127595.1. Lineage (GTDB taxonomy): Bacteria > Bacillota > Clostridia > Christensenellales > Borkfalkiaceae > Scatosoma. The sequence continues at coordinate 31,116 of JBGVQS010000024.1, forward strand.
TTTCCGTCGCGAAGCTCCCAAAGCCAAGCCTTTGACGTAGGCGTTTTGGCGCGTTTGAGTTCCCTGCGCACCCGATAGGCGTGCCGTTCGCCACGTAAAACGATTTCAAAATCGAACGACACGTACGCCAAATCGCAACGGCGGTTGATAAAATCCACCGATTCCGCCGCGCGGTCTATTTTTCCGTACAGTGCGAAATGGATACAGTCGAGTATCGTACTTTTTCCGCTACCCGTATCCCCGAAAATCCCAAACAAACCGCCTTTCAAAAGGGCGCGAAAATCAATTTGCGTCCGTTCCGAAAAGCTATTGATACCGCTGAATTCCAGGTATATCGGTTTCATGGGATTCTCCTTGTTTTATTTTTCCGTTTTCAACCGCCCGTCGGCGTGTTTTTATCGTTCTAAAAGCTCCGACATAGTTTCCAAAAACAGCGTTTTTAATTCCGCTTTCGGTTCTACGCCGTACTCCGTCTTATAAAAGGCGTCGAACAACGCTTCGTCGGAAAGCCCTTTGCGGGATTGCAATTCCAAGTGTTCTTCGCCGCGGACTTCCGTCAGCAAGGAAACGAGATTTTTATGTTGCGCCAACGCCGCCGAGTCCGCCGAAGTCAAAGGCGCAGTCAAAAGCAATTTCATTTCCACCAACCCATCGGGGTATTGCGCAAGTAGCTGCAACGCCGACGCAGGCGAGTCCGTTTCCAAGCGCAAAAGTTTTTTCCCTTTCGTCAAGGGCAGGTCGCGTAAATTTTCCACTCCCTTTGTCGTTAAATCAAAAATTTTTACGCCCTTATCCGCACTCTCGTCAAAGGAATACTGCAAGGGCGAGCCGCTATAATAACAATGCCCTTTGCCCATATGCTGTTTTTTATGCAAGTGCCCGAGCGCAATATAATCGCTGTTTGGCAACGCGTCTACGGGGATTGCCCTTGCACCGCCTAAATCGATTTCCCGTTCGCTGTCCGACACCGAACCGCCCGCCACGAAAATATGCGCCATAAAAACAGACGGTAATTTTTCCGTGTTTCCGCTTTCCCCTTCCGCTATCCAAGCCCGCATTTGCTCCACGTAGGGAAGCTCCGATTTCGTTTGCTTAAAGCGCGCTTCGTTGGGATAGGGCAACAGGGATACGAACGTTTTCTCCCCTTTTCCGTTTTCAAAAATCACGTAGCCCGTACCCGAAGCCACGGGATATACCGAGCGTTCGTTTTTTTTGCAGGGTACGCTCGCACGGGAATTGCCCACGATATAAATGCCCTGTTTTTGCGCAAGGGGCGAAACCGCCGCCAAACGCACGCCGTCGTCATGGTTGCCGCTGATGATTAGCACCGCGCGCGTTTCCCCTGCAAGCGCCTTGATTTTCGTATAAAATAAATCTTCCGCGTCCGCACTCGGTGTATAGGTATCAAAAATATCCCCCGCAATCAGCACAAGCTCCACGTTCTCCCTATCGCAAAGGGAGATGATTTCGTCCAGCACTTCGGCTTGTTCGTCCAGTCGTTCGCGGCCCATGAGCCGTTTTCCGATATGCCAATCGGACGTGTGTAAAATTCTCATTGCCGCCTCCTTTGGGGAATTTGTTCTTTTTTTCCTGCGACGTTTTTTTGAAAAAATTGTGAAAACAATTCAAAACGCCTTGCTTTTGGAATGGAAAAAGGGTATAATAGACCTACGGTTTTCCGTAAGGAAATATACCAATACGATTTTATTATACACCATTTCTTCAAAGAAAGCAAGAAAAGCGGCGCGAATGACGGAAATTTTTTCCCAATTTCCACAAAACCTTTTTTGTTTACAAAAAAGATATGCGCTTTACGGAGTGATTATGGCATTTTGTTCCTTTTCAAAAGACAACGACGGGAATTCCTATACCATTGTTGAAAACAAATTCATTACCAAGTACCTGCCCGAAACGGACGGGTTTGCCGTAAAGGTCTATCTTTACGGCTTGTATCTTTGCCGTAATCCCGAAACGGATTTTTCCGTGCGCTCCATGGCGGAAGTTTTGAAAACTACGGAAGAAAAAATTGCCGAAGCTTTTCAGCTTTGGGAAGATTACGACTTGGTGCAAATCTTGGCAAAAGAGCCGCTCACCGTGCAATATCTCCCCGTGCGTACCGCCGTTGGGAAACCCAAGCGGGTGCGCTATGAGCAATACGCCGATTTCAACAAGGAGCTGCAACGCAAAATGCAAACGGTGGGCAAGTTCATTTCTTCGGGCGAATACCGCAAGTATATGGACTTTTTGGAAGAAAACCCCATGCAGCCGCAAGCGCTTTTACTCATTGCGGAATATTGTATCGGCAAGCAAGGCGAAGCCGTTTCCCCTTCCTACATTTTCAACAAAGCGAAAAAGCTGATCCGAAACGGCTATACCACCTATGAACAGGTCGAACGGGAGCTTTCGAGCTACAACGAACACGAAGGAGATTTGCTTGCCGTTTTCAATGCACTCTCTATATATCAGCGTTCCCCTGACGACAGCGATTATGCGCTGTATAAAAAATGGACGGAAAAGCTTGGATTTAACAAAGCCGCGGTGCTTACTGCGGCAAAAAAGCTCCACCGCGGAAATATGAATTCTCTTGATTTGACTTTGGACGAACTTGCGGAAAAGGAAAAACTGACCGCGGACGTTATCGAACGGTATCTTAGCGATAGAGAAACGCTTGCAAATCTTACTTTCCGTTTGGGCAGAAAGCTTGGCGTAAAAGTGCAAAATCCCGCGACGTATATCGACGAATACACGGAAAAATGGTACACTTATGGGTTTGAAGAAAGCTCCCTTTTGGATATCGCGCTCTTTTGTTTAAAAACGGAACGCGGCAGTTTTGAATCCATGGACGAAGTCGTGAAAAGCTTGTTTACTGAAGGGCTTGTCGGAAAGGAAAGCGTAAAAGAATTTTTGAAAGCAAAGAATGCTGAATTGCGCCTGTTTGCAAAGATTGTGGAGATTTGCGGTACGCTTCGCAAAAACGCGACCAACCTTTCCTTGATCAAGACTTGGCGAGAATGGAAATTTAACGACGAAATGATTTTGGAAGCGGCGAAACGTAGCGCCACGAGTTCGAGTCCTCTCCCCTACATGAACAAGATACTTTCCGACTGGAAGAGGGGGGGCGTGTACGAGTTGAACGCCATTCCTGAGCATGAAAAGAGCAGTGCAAGCACGAATTTCCAAAGCGCAAAAGGCGGCTATATAAACCCGACGGTAGAAGCGGCGAACGCGCGTACGGACCGAGAGAGATATTACGCACAATTACGGGAAAAGGCACAATCGGCAGCGGAAAAATACTTAAAGAAAGCGAACGCAAGCGCGCGGTTTAAAGAAATCACGGCGGCGCTTTCAAAGATGGAAATTTCCCTTGCGAAAGCGGAAGTATTCGAGCCGACGAAGCTCCCTGCATTAATGGAAGAAAAATCGGGATTATTGAACGAGCGAAAGACACTTTTAAACGGCATGGGCATAGACGAAAGTATGCTGATACCGCAATACAGTTGCAAGAAATGTTCGGACACGGGATTCTTGCCCAGCGGCGCTTCGTGCGACTGTTACAAGGCGTAAAGAAATATTTTTTGAATATTTTCAAAGATTTTTTCGAAAGCGCATTGAAAACGCTTGCATTTTTTGAAAAAATACAGTAATATAAATAGGCGCTTTTAAGTGAGCGCCCTATTTGCAGAGATGTCTGAGTGGTTTAAGGAGCACGATTGGAAATCGTGTGTAGGTCTGAAGCTTACCGGAGGTTCGAATCCTCTTCTCTGCGCCAAAAAAAGCACACCCTTGTGGGTGTGTTTTTTTTGCACAGAGAAGAGCTTGTAAAAGCTGCGAATTATCGGAGGTTCGCGCGAGGAGCGAGAAACGATTTCGCTATATATTTACACCATGTTTGCGAGCGACGACACTTTGATTGCTATGCAATCAATTTTCCTCTTCTCTGCGCCAACAAAAAAAGGAACGGTTATGCACCGTTCCTTTTTTTGTTTGTCTACGGATTTAGAAGAGGATTCGAGGGTGGGAGCCAATCCGCGGGAGCGGATTGCTTTGCTGCCTAAAAGCTCTTCTTCAAAATTGTAAAATAGCAAAGGCGACAATTGATAATTGTCGAGCGGGGCGCGCCGCTAAAGGCGAGAATCCTCTTCTCTGCGCCAAATCCCGCATTTTGATGGGATTTTTTTTATGCATTTTTTGTATTACCCCCATTTTGACCCCCAAAAACACGGCGAGAATCCTCTTCTCTGCGTAAATTTATATGTATCCCCCTTCATTTACTTGACTTTTTATAAAAAATAGCATATACTATTTATGACATCAAGTCAGGAACAGGCACTCGAGACTGTTCCAACCCGCGCCCTGCTTAACAGCCGACGCGGTTTTTTTCAGCAAAAAAGAGCGAACCGAAGTTCGCTCTTTTTATCTTTATTTCTCCAACGTTTCGTCTACAATTTCCGCATTTACCGCATTGATTGAAACGCTTTTTAAGCCGTTCATAACGCCGCTCTTGGATTTATATCCTTCTTCGCTCATTGCAATGCTCTCTCCGTTTGCTGCAAACAATCTATACCGATACAATCCCGCTTTATCGAAATACACTTCAAATTTCGGGCAGGTTTTCGCCGTCGGATTTTTCAAAGTGTTATCTTCTATGCGGTCTTCCGCGATACATTTCGCCGCGTTCTTCGCAATACTTTCCATCCCTTTTTTGCAAGCGGCTTTCGTCGAGTACACCTGCGATGATACCGCGATTTTTTCCTTATTTGCCGCATACAAACTGAAATTAAAACCCGTAGTCGTCTTTTTGATAATAAATTTTCCCATAATTTTCTCCTTTGTTTATTATATTCCTGTTCTTTTAGAGCGTTACCGAGAAATATTCTTCTCCGTTTTCCACCAAGAACAAGTAATCCTTTGCGCCGATTTCTTTCAAGGAATACGCAATCCCCTTATTTTCTTCTGAACCGATCATCGAATCGACCACCGCCGTGCCGACCATCATGTTCATATCTTCCGCCGTACCGATATCAAAAATCGTATCTAAAATATGGAACAGTTCTTCCGTGTCTTCATCATCCAAGCCATTGACCGTCAAGCTGTTATGCTGCACGGTGTATTCAAAAGGCGAAAGTCCCTTTAAAACATCTACCGTGGATGATATGTACAATTCATCAGGCACCCACTTTTTAAACCAACTAAGCGGCGCGGAATCCATTTTTTCCTTGAACGCGCTGATGTCGAGCTTCGCCGTCATATTCATGGTCATTGACGAATCGCTTACGTTCAGAAAATCCGTTTGCAAAAGCTGCACGGGAACTTCCCAGTCCCCTACCGTGATTTTGCCGCCCCATTCCTGTTCAAGCACCGTTTGCGTCAACGCGCCAATCTGTCTATCCGTCAGTTTAATGATATATTTCATCTCCGAAGGCAACCTGTCAAAGTTGATTGAATAGCCGTGTTCTAAACTGTATTCGATCATATTTTCAACCGACTGATTCACTTCCGTTTGTACGTCCACCATATCCGAAACGTCAAATGCGTTGGGGCAAAGCTCCGCTTCGTCCACAGGCTCGTTCACGGTCCTGACAATACCGATCGCGCTGAGCACGTCTATGTCGTACGCCGAACGGATATAGAAATACCCCCCGACCGCCAAGCCGATAACAAGCACCAGCAAGATCAATACAAATTTAAAAAGGCCTTTGACTAATTTCATTTCTCTTACCTCTTTTTTCGTTATCCCTTATATTATACCACATATTTTTATTTTTGCAAGACCTTTTTTGCATTTTAAGGCATAAAAAAACTCCCTTGTAAGGAGTTTTCTTTTTTATAAAGTTTCGATAAACGCCGCAAGCGCGTCAAAACCTCCGTGGGCGTAAGCGGAAATATCTTCTCCGTATTTGTTTATCAAACAATCGGTCAGCAAAAAGACTTTCATACCGAGCTTGCTTGCGACCATGTCTTCGCCAACGTCGTTGCCGATCATTAAACATTCTTCTCCCAAAACGCCGAGCGCTTCTAAGATATATTCGTAATATTTTAAATTCGGTTTGCAAAAGCGGGAATTTTCATAGGTCGTATACAGTTCAAAATCCCCTTTATCCAGCCCTGCCCAAGCCATACGTTTTTCCGTCGCTACCGCAGGAAAAATGGGATTTGTCGCAAGCGCAACCCGATACCCCTTTTCTTTCAACAAGCGCACCGTTTTTGCCGCCGCGGGATTGAACCCGCACGAGCTTTGCACTCCGTCGAAATCCTGCGCGTAGAATTCCTCAAAGCAGCCGTAATCCGCTTTGGCTTTTTCCGCGCCGTAAACGCCTGCAAAAAGCTTCCAAAACGCGTCCTCGTTCGTTTGCTTGCCGTCGTTTTTAACCATTGCCGCCGTGCCCTTCCAAACGGTATCGATCAGTTGATTCGGTTCATATCCGCGCTGCGCAAGCTTCTTTGCCAAACGTCCGAAATACGCTTTCACAAACAAATCCTGATCCATCGGCAACAGCGTACCGTCCAAATCAAATAAAACCATTTTTATCGCCATAATCAAGCTCCTTTTACGCCAAAGGCGCTGACGGATCTCCACCAACGCCTTTATTGTATCATATTTTTATGACTTTCAACTACTTTTCCGCGCTCAAAAAACTTTTCACAAAATTTTTATTTTCGCGCGCGGTCGGTTTTACGCCTCTACCTGCTTCGCGCGTTTCGCTTCCGATTGCGAGCCGGTAGGGTTGAGAATACTGTACCCTACGTTGACAAGGTGATCGGCAACTCTTTCCAAGCCCACGATTGTGGACGTAAAGTAAGGACTAAGCTCGATTTTACAGTTCCCTTCCGCAAGACGCGCATAATGCTGCGCAGACAAGTCGCGTTTGAGTCCGTCAACCGTATTTTCACATTTGGTAAGCTCGGTAAGGCATTCCTTTTCGCCGCCGTTGAAAGCTGTTTCCGCAAGCTCGAACATACGCAATACGGTGTCGCTCATACCATGCAAATCGTTGGTTGCCGTTTCAGAAAAAGCGATTCCCTTATCCGTCATTTGCGCGCTGATTTCATAGAAGTTTTCCGCATGGTCGCCGATACGTTCTAAGTCGTTAAGCACGTGGAAATACGTACCGATCGCCTTTTCGTCCTGCGGATCTGCCACCGCGGAAAGCTTAATCAAATACTTCGTCAACGCGTGGTTGGTGAAGTTGATAATCTTTTCATTTTCAAGGATTTGCGCCCCATATTTATTCGAATCCCCATAGATCGATTCGAAAGATTTTTGCAGGTTTTCTTTGGCAAGCGAAGCCATATATTCAATTTCTTTCTTGACCTGCATCATTGCAACCGCGGGCGTTTTCAAGAAACGTTCGTCCACGTATTTAAGCTGACGAACTTCTTGTCCAGCTTCTTTATCCTTAATCATAAAAGTCGCAAATTTAACAAGCAGTTTTGCAAACGGCAACAAAACCAACGTTGTTGAAACGTTAAATATTACGTGGAACCATGCGAGCTGCATTTCGGGTTTGGAAATAAGTTTTCCAAGCAAGTTGACCACTTGATTTTGGAAAATCCAAATAAAAATTGCAAACAAAATCGACCCGACAACGTTAAAGGTCAAATGAATCAACGCCGTACGTTTTGCGTTGGTGGACGCGCCAAGGCAGGCAATAATCGCCGTTACGCAAGTACCGATATTTGAACCGAGCACCAAGAACAGCGCGCTGCTCATATCCAAAGTACCAACCCCTACCATAGTAATGAAAATACCCGTAGCCGCCGACGAGCTTTGAATCAACGCCGTAAACGCCACACCGCATACAATCAAAAGCAAAGGGAAATCGATTTTTTCAAACAAATCAATGAAGAATTCGTTAATTTCCGCCGAATTTTTCAAGGAATTCCCCATCAGTTCCAAGCCGACGAAAATCAAACCGAAGCCGCACAAAATACCGCCGATTTGCTTGATTCTTTCAGGCTTGAAGAAGGTCATCATCACCCCGACAAAAGCAAGCACCGCAGCAAAATCGGAAATGGGCAAAGATTTCAAAGAAACCAAAATACCCGTAATCGTCGTACCGATATTTGCGCCCATAATAATTGCCGTTGCTTGCAACAACGTCATAATCCCCGCGTTTACGAACCCGATGACCATAACGCTGGTGGCTGACGAGCTTTGTATAATCGCCGTAACCCCCGCGCCGACGCCAACGCCTGCAACACGGTTATTGCTTATTTTTCCTAACAATTTTTTCAATCCGCCGCCCGCGCTCTTTTCCAAGCCGTCCGACAGCATATTCATACCGGCGATAAATACGCCGACCCCCGATAACAACAACAAAATTGCTTCTAACATGTAACTCTCCTTTTAACTTTTCCTTTGTTGTTTTCTTTTTTCTTCTTTTACCATTATATCCGCTACTTGTTATATTATACCATTTTCTCTGTTAAATTGTCAAAGAAATTTCATAAAAAAAAGCCCTGAAAAGCCCTGCTATTTTCCTTGACAAATAAGCTATTGCATGTTATAATATCATAATAAATATAATAGCACTGCCACCGGGTAGAATACGAACTTGCGTTCCGTATTGCGTATCGTTAGGTCTTAGAAGATACGTAATGGGAATGCTTTTTTTATTCAAATTCCGCAATCGGCAACCTGTTAAGGAGTTTTTATGCGTCTGAAAAAAACGCTTGGATATTTTTCTAAATTCGAATGGAGTCTTTGGGGGATTTCTACCGTTATCGTGATCCTTTCTTATATTGTAAGCAAGGATTATTATCCGCTGACCTTGATCGCCTCTTTACTCGGCGTAACCGCGCTCATTTTTTTAGCAAAAGGCAACGTAATCGGGCAATTCCTTACCGTTCTTTTCAGCGTTTTGTACGGCATTATCTCTTTTCGCTTTCGATACTATGGAGAAATGATCACTTACCTTTGTATGTCCGCGCCAAGCGCTGCTGTCGCTTGCGTGAGCTGGCTGAAAAATCCTTCCGATAAAGGCCGTTCGGAAGTAAAAATTTCTACACTGACCAAACGAAAATTTATCTATCTTTCTTTCTCGGCTGTTGCGGTTACTTTTGTTTTCTATTTTATTTTGCGCTATTTTGATACGGAAAATTTATTGATTAGCACTCTGTCCGTTACCACGAGCTTTTTGGCTTCCATGCTGCTCATTTTCCGTTCCCCTTTCTATGCGGTTGCTTACGCCGCAAACGACGTCGTACTGATTACGCTTTGGATTCTCGCTTCCATATCGCAGCTTTCTTACCTGCCGATGGTCTTTTGCTTTTCCGCCTTTTTCTTCAACGATTTGTACGCGTTTATCAACTGGAAACGTATGCATAAAAGACAGTCTTCCTTATAATAAATAACGAGCTTGAAAAATAGCTCTTATTTTTTTGCTTAAAAATACGAACAAATGTTTGACTTTTAAAAAGAAAAGGGATATAATGGTGGTATGATTACGGAAGAGCGGTTAAAAATTTTAACGGAGAGTGCGAAATATGACGTTTCCTGTTCTTCTTCGGGGAGCAAGCGGAAAAACGCAGGCGGTATCGGCAACGGCTATGCGGCAGGGTGCTGTCATTCTTTCACGCCCGACGGACGGTGTATTTCTCTATTAAAAATCGTTTTATCCAACGATTGCGTATACGATTGCAAATACTGTCCCAACCGCGCGAGCGCGGACGTCCCCCGCACGTTTGCCACCCCTGAGGAGATTTGCGAGCTGACGATTGATTTTTATAAGCGAAATTATATCGAAGGGCTGTTTCTTTCTTCGGCGGTCTTTAAAAGCCCCGATTATACGATGGAATTATTACTTTTGACGGTGAAAAAGCTACGAAAGGAATACCGCTTTAATGGATACATTCATTTAAAAGGAATCCCCCGCGCCGACGAAAAGCTGATGCACGAAGCCGCGCTGTACGCCGATAGAATGAGTTATAATATCGAGCTTCCGTCCGAAAAGAGCTTGAAGTTACTCGCGCCGCAAAAGAGCAAAGAAAGCTTACTTTTGCCCATGAAAGGCTTAACGGAAAGGAAGCTGCAAATGACGGAAGAAAGAAAAAAAGGGTTCTTTAAGGGGCACTTTTTACCCGCGGGACAAACGACGCAAATGATCGTTGGCGCTTCTCCTGAAGCGGATGGGCAAATTTTGCGATTGACGCAATCGCTGTATCGGAAAATGGATATGCGGCGGGTGTATTATTCTTCTTACGTACCCGTGGTACAGGACGCGCTGTTGCCCAACACGCCTACGGGACAGCTACGCGAACACCGTTTATATCAAGCAGACTGGCTGCTACGTTTTTACGGCTTTACCGTGGAAGAACTCCTTTCCGAAAACGAAAATTTATCGACGGAGTTTGATCCAAAAGCGGCTTGGGCGTTAAGAAATATGCACTTATTCCCCGTAGAAATCAACCGCGCGCCTTTGGAAACGCTACTGCGCGTGCCGGGAATCGGCGCGAAAAACGCTTACAAGATTATGGAAGCGCGCAAATATACAACATTAAGCTTTGAGGATTTGGCGAAAATGCGCGTAGCGTTAAAACGCGCAAAGCATTTCATCACTTGCAACGGGAAATTTTTCGGCGCGAAAAACGAGTGCGCCGTTCGCGGACTTTTGGCCGCCGCGGAGCAGGGAGAACACGCCGTGCAAATGGATCTTTTTTCCATGGTTTCCGACAGCAAAAACGCACTCATGGCTTTAACGGGGCAACTGTAAGGAGAAAACTATGCTTTACTTTTTCGACGGAACAAAGGAAGGATTTTTAACGGCGTTTGCACGGGCATATACGGATGAAAACGCTTGGCTTACGTCTAAAAAAACACAGCTCGTTTTGGGGCAAGAGCTTATCTTTGCGCAAACGAACGCGCAAACCGCTAAAAAATGTTTGGAGCGGCTGTGTACGTTCGATAAAAAGGCTTCTTACGAGTTGGATACGCTGCTTCGCAGCGGTATGGAAGAACATGAACAAATTGCCTTTCGCTATTTTCGGTATATGGCGCAAAAAAAACGCCCTGTACATAACGAGCTTACCGTTTCAGCCGTTTTTTCCGCCAACGAATGTATGGCAAAAATCGGCAAGGAAATCCATCGTTTTCACGGCTTTATTCGCTTTATGGAAACGACGAGCGGCGCGCTGTACGCACCTTTTGCGCCCGATAACGATATATGCGATCTCTTGACGGCGCATTTTGTCGCGCGCTTGCCCGAATATCCGTTCGTACTGCACGACGTAACCCGTAAAAAAGCCGCCGTTTACGACGGAAAAAACGTTTTTACCGCACCTTTATCCGAAGCCGACGTCCTACTTTCCGCCGACGAAAAGTCGTGGCAAGCCCTTTGGAAAAGGTACTACGCCGCCGTGAATATCCCCTGCCGTGAGCGTTTGAAACAAATGCGTGGATATATGCCAACGCGCTATCATCCATTTTTAACCGAACGAAATTAAAAGAACAGAGCCGATACTTTGCGTATCGGCTCCGCCTTTTTTAGAGGAAAACAAAATTTTTTTAATCATCTTTTTTATTTTTATAGGGAAGAAGAATAAAACGACTGAAAATTGTTAGTTTCAATCAAAAAACAACTTTCCGAATCATCTATCCCAAACAATTTCTTTATCTTCAAACTATTAGATGATGTCGAATATCCCTAACATTTGGTTCATCGTCCAAACAGGAATATCAATGGTAATATACGTTAAAGCGTATTGCCACTCAACAGTTTCCACCGTTCCATCCCGAGAAGTCAGTACTTCTTTCTTCACGTTTCCGTTAGCGTCGTATTCCCGTGTGAAAACCTTCTTCGTTCCGTCAGAATAGCTAGACTCTTCTTTAATGCAATTCCCAGCGTTATCATACGTATAGTCGATTGTGTAGTCGTTTTCTTCGTAATTAGTATATACTTCTTGCGTCAACTGACCATCGGCATTGTAAGTATAATCAATGTTATACCAATACTTGTTCAATGCCGTTCCATGCTCGTTCACTAAGTTCCCTTCATCGTTATAAGTATAGGTGTAAATATGATCCCCGTCCGGAGTTTTATATTCACTCTTAATCATATTGCCATTCGCATCATAGGAATTCTCGTAATCGTAATGAACCACGTCGCCTTCCGTATAAGATTCTCTGATTAACAACCCGTTTTCGTCATAAGTATAACTATTGACCGTGATTACGACACCTTCAACGGAATACTCGGCTTTACTAATATTATTGTTATCATCATAGGTATAATCATACGCCAGAGAGGTTTCGTTGTACTTTACCGCCTGTTGCATAAGATTTCCCTTGCTGTCATACGTATACACACCGTCCTTTGTATATGCGTTGTTCTCCGTTCCTTCAACGCCCTCAGACAATATGCGCGACGGCATGTTATACGCACCAAGTTCTATCGTCATAACCCCCGATCTATCATAAAGGACATAGTTTGCAACCGTAGGGAAATATATAAATCTGGACAAATACTTTTGAGCATCTTTATAATTGCCCAGTTCCTTAAACATAGCGTAAGCACTCTCGTAATCACCGCTTTCAATCAGCGCGCAAGCATCGTTATACTTGGTTTCTTTTGCCTCGGAGTTATCATTCTCATTTACACAGGCAGCAAACGTACCCATCGCCATGGTAAAAACAAGAGCAGCACAAAATAATCGTGAAATTTTCTTCATCATAATGATAATCCTTTCTATGTTAAATTTTTTTATTAATTATAGCATGCAAGTCTCAAATTGTCAACCTGTTGAAGCCGTTTTCCCTTAATTTTTGTTTTGATGGAATTTTTCAAAAAAGGAACAAAAAAGATATTTTCCGTTGTTTTGATATGGACTTAAACCCGTGCGTACTCAATCACGGCGAATCCGTGTATGGAATCCGCAACTTGTTGCGGTATGAAATTGATTGCAAAGCAATCGCATGGAATCAAGTCGCAGAAAAATGCACCTTTGGTGATGCCATACGTCTACGGCGATTACATACACGCTGACGCATGATTCCATACCAAGCCTGCGGCTTGGATAAAAAAATTCGACAAGTCGAAACTTGTCGAATTTTTTGCGTTAGTACAACAAAATCTCTAAAATCACCTTGTTTTTATAGGGTTCAACTATGAAATGATTAAAAAATAAGTATAGTTCTAAAAACTTTTAATCCTTATAAATATTTTTTTCAGTCTGGAAATAGTATTCTCTAAAGACATATTCTTTTATAAGATGTTTTGTGATTTTTCGGTGCTTAGGATAAACTCTAATCAAATGCAATGTGATTATCGGAAAACTAACACCTACCACAATACACAAAGGCGCAACGCAATATAATAATATCCTTGCAGCATATTCTACGTTATCATAAAAAATGGACACAAACAAAAATAATAGACCACATAAAATAAAAATCAAAGGTACAAGAATCAACGCAAATTTTACCATCCCTCTACATTCTGTAGAGATTTTTCCATTAAAAATATCTTTCTTCATTTTTGTTTTAACTCACTTTCATTTCTATGATTTTAAATCGATTTTAGTTACAATTTATCAAAAATAAACGGATTTCCCTTAAATGGAGAATACACATTTTTTCCACTAATTATAACGTCTTCTTCCCCTGCTGGTATAATAATCATGTCCGCATAAACATCTGCCACTTGAAGTGTTACGTCGGCAAAGATTCTATGTTGATTATTATTGATTTCAACAACAAGTTCCGAATTATTCTTCAATCTGCCAACTTCCTTGCAAGGATACCCCCAAATCACACGCTGACAGTCATTTTCATCGACAATATATATCTTTACTTTCATCAAAGATGCCACAATCGACTTTCTTCTCTTTATGGTTAATTTTCGCACAATCATTTCTCTCTAAAATTTTTCTAAGCTTATTATAACACAAAATCATCAATTTTTCAACCATTTTTATACCTTGCTTACTATATATTTTAAGTTCAAGTCATACAAGAGGGCTACACAATGTTGCACTTAATTAAGGTTAGTTATTTAAAAAGTCAAACGGCGTTTTTAGAGATTTAGACAACCTAAACCCGTGCATACTCAATCACGGCGGAGCCGTGTATGGAATCCGTTGCAAGACGGCATGGAATTGATTGCAGAGCAATCGTATGGAATCAAGCCGCGAAAATGCACCTTTGGTGATGCCATACGTCTACGGCGATTACATACACGCTGGGGCGTGATTCCACACCAAGCCTGTGGCTTGGATAAAAAAATTCGACAAGTTTCGACTTGTCGAATTTTTTGGCTGGGGCGAAGTGGTATTGCCCTTTGGGCAAAGTGTCGGCGCTCAACAGCTTTCGTGATTCTTTTTAACCTTTTTGCTTATCGCGCCTCGCGCGAACACCCGTTAACGCGGGCATTCTTGCACTCCACGCAAACAAAAACACAGCACACCCTCTCGGTGTGCTGTGTTTTTGGCTGGGGCGAAGTGATTCGAACACCCGAATGACGGAGTCAGAGTCCGTTGCCTTACCGCTTGGCGACGCCCCAAAATATTAAGAACGCTCGTTCTCTTTTACGGCGTTATTTTATCAAACTTTTTTCCTTTTGGCAAGCGTTTTTATACCCTTTTGGGAACTTTTTTCAAAATTCCGCAAAAAAAGCTTTTTTCTCCCCTTTTTCCGCTTTTTATTTGTTTTATCATACCTTTATAAATTTTATTAGGATGGTATCATTATGTTTTTAAGCGATTTAACGCAAAATAAAATTTTTGTCGGAAACACCGAACGCGGCGTTTGCTGTGGAATAGGCATTTCCTTAAAAAATCATACGGTAAAATATCTGTTTTGTACAAGCGAGGTTTCCCGCTACCCGGAAATCGATTACGCCGTCAACGTTTCCGCGGTGCAGCAATATTCCCCATTCATCTCCCTTGCAAGATTACGCCCCATCTTCCCCAAAAATGCCGATCGGCTTTTTATAGGCAGACCTATTTATTCCTACGAGGGCACTTTTTTGGGCAGTGTAGAAGACGCGGAAATGAAAGATTTTATCGTAACCCGCATTTATAGCGACCGCAACGAAAGTTTCCCTATCACGTCCGTTTGCGCTTGTTCCGACGCGGTGATTTTACGAAAAGAACAGCCCTTTCCACTCGGTCAACGCGTACCTGCCCCCATTCTTCCGCTCGTAACCGAGAAAAACGACGCCGTGGTTACAAAGCCCATCTTAAAGACGGCAATCAAAAACAAAGCCCTAATAAAGCTGACGCTTTCCTTGTCGCCCTTCCGTTTCCCTGCCGCCCACCGCTAACCAACAATATCCTATTACACCGCATATTTTGCGGAAAGCTTTAACAGTCTTGCGAGCAAATCGTTCGCTGCGCGTAAATCGGAATTTGTCCAAGACTCTTTATTTTCTAACAACGCAAACGCCTTTTTCATTTCTTCCGTTTCCAAGCGTTCGGCAACAGTCAACCGCGCGTTTCGAATCAGGGTAAGGAGTTCGCTCGCATACCCCACGTCTATCTTTTCTTCTGTTGTTTCTTCCCCTTCAAAACCCGCCGTTTCGGGATTCAAAACCGTGTGCAATCTTGCGCGAATGTAGGTATTATCCCGCTCCGGCAACGTATATTCGATATTGCGTTTTTCCTTTCGTTTCATCTTCCGCTTATATCGTGCTTTGCGGCGCGCCCAAATACAAAATAGGAGCAATAAATATATCGCGCCGTAAATAATCCCGATACAAGCCACCCCCAAGCGGAATATATACGTTTCCGCTTTTTGTAAAGTCAAAACAAGACTCGCGCCGAAAACGGAACACGCGCCGCCGCCTATAAATACCCCGAAGTTATCCGCGCAAAAAGCCAAAATTGCCATAAAGAAAAGCACTCCAAGTGCGCTTCCCACTACGCACGACAATAAAAAATTCTCGGCATACACGGCTAAAATTTCCCTTATAAAAGCCATAAAAACACCTCCCGTTTCGCAACGTATAAACTATGCGCAAACGAAAGGCGTTTTTTTTGTTGTTTTTTGCCGTTTTTTTACTTTTTTCGTCCTTTATATCCCTTTATTCCACTTCCACGGAATACCCTTTTTTGATATTGACGAGAGTGCAGCGAATCGCACTCGGTTCTACGTGTAAAATCTTCGCTACCGCAAGCCGATAAATATGCAGCTGCGGTGCGTATTCTTTCAATAGCGTTTCCGCAGTTTTCCCCGAATATTTATAATCGATAACGCGCACTTCTTCCCCTACCGCAAGCAAGTCGATTGCGCCTTGGAACAAAATTTCTTCCTGCAACGCCGTAGGCGTATACGTTTGCCCCCCCTGCGCATAGGTATCGGCTACCGTTAAGGATACCAAAAATTGCTGTTCTCGATAAAGGCGGGAATCTTTCAGCTCGTAAAACACGGGCGCGGAAAGAATTTTCTCCAACTGCTCCACGGAAAGCAACGCCGCCGCGTCCTTATTTTCACGCTCAAATGCCTGATATGCCGCAACTACCGCCGAAGCTCTATCTTGACCGCGAATCGGCGTGCCGTCCTGCCCATACAGCCTTGAAAAATCGAAATTCTCCAAAAAAGCGTGATAGGCTAACCCTTGCGCCTGTGCGTCTACGCCGTAATTTTCTTCCTTATCAAAAAGCTTTTCAGCTTGTATTTCGTCCGTTTCTGATTCCTGCATTTCTTTAAAGGAAGCCATGACCAAGGAAGCGGAACTCTTTACCCGTAAATTCTCCGCGCCACTTTGCGGATATTGCCAAGTAAAGGAATCCATGATCTCTTTGGCAATTTTTTCGTCTGGACAAAACGCGAGTGCAACCCGCTCTTGCTTAGGCGGATCAGCAATCGAATCAAACGTCTCGTACTCTTCCCAAACGGAAAAATCGGTAAACTCCGCAAAGGAACGGGCGTAGCGAACGTCCGATACGGGCGGTTTTTTATCGAAAATCATATGCAACGTATGCTTTGCGCGCGTCAACGCAACGTAATATAAATTCAATTCGTCGGAAATCGAGCTTTCCGTTTCGCGTAACTCGTGCAAGCGGCGAAGAAGCGTCGTACTCTTGACCATTCGTTCGGTGTCAAACGCTTTGGGGGCAAGCCCAAATTTTTCTTCTACGTACGCCTCGTCTCTATCCGTCAAGCGGAACGTGCCGCCTAAATTATCCAAAATCACAACGGGATATTCCAACCCCTTAGACGAATGCATCGTCAATACTTTTACCGAGTCTTCCCCGCCGTTCTCGCTATATTCAATCGTGTAATCGAGATTGCGTAACCGCACCAAAAATTCATGCACGCAAAGGGGCTCTTCCCCACTCGCTTCTTCGATAAAACGGTGGATTCGTCTCGTACATGCTATCCCGTTTTTGCGTGAAAGCAGTTCCGCTTCCATGCGCGTATCATGGATAATTTTCGTCAAAAGCTCCGCCGCGTCCAAAACGGTGGAAAGAAGTTTATATTCCTGCAACAGCTTGAAAAATGCGTTCAATTTTTCAGCGATATAATCCCCTTTTTCCGCTCCGTAGCGTTCGCAAGCGGTTCTAAAATAAAATTCCTCAGGATAAGCAAGGCGAATTTCCGAGAGTTCATCCGCTGACATTTTCCCCATAGCGGATAACAGCGCGCTACAAAGGGGTACGTCTTGCTGTGCGTTGTCAATCAAGCGCAAAATATCAATCAACGTCTTTACTTCCGTATACTCGCAAATATTGACCGCCGCAGCCGCTGTTACGGGCAAACCGCTTGCGGAAAGCGCCGCGACCGTTTTCGCTATTTCCCCCTGCTTTTTTCGGGAAAGCACCGCTATATCCGAATAGCCTATCCGGCGGTATTCCTTTTTATCGGGATCGTACCATTTGCAAGAAGTTTCCCGTTCGATAATGTTACGAATCAAACGCGCGGCGGAGCTTTCTTGTTTCTCCTGCTTGCTTGCGTGCGCTTTTACCGAGTAAACGCCGCGTTCTTCTTTCTCCTTTTTTTCTTCTTCGGGGAGAAAGTGTACGGCGACTTTTCCGCTGTTCAACTCGTACATGCCCCCACGTTCCATATAGGAATCGTGCAAATAATCCACCGCGGAAGTGCGTGGCGTCATAGCCAAAGAAAATTGAGAATTGACCGCGTCAAGCACCGCATCGGCACTACGGAAATTTCTCGTCATCATCAAGCTGTTATGCCCGTCGCGCGCAAATTCCTGCCGCTTTTCGGCAAAGAATTTCGATTTGCTGCCGCGGAAGCCGTAGATCGCTTGTTTAACGTCCCCGACCAAAAATAAATTTTCACCGCCGATTTTGGAAATGATTGCTTCTTGCACGGGATTGACGTCCTGATATTCGTCTACGAATACGTAACGGAATTTTCCACGCGTTTCCGCTGCAATTTCTTCATTTTCTAAAAGCGCGAGCGCTTTATGCTCTAAGTCGTTATAATCGAGCACACCCTTTTCCGCTTTCAACGCCGCGTATAATCCGTCAAAACGCAGCAACACCGTCGCAAGCGCCGAAGCGGTCTGCCCCGACAACAAGAAATTGTCCAATTCTTTGGCTTTGGAGAGAGTACTCGACAACTCGTCGTCGTATAGTTTGCTAACTTTTCCTTTCAAAAACGAAAGGCGTTCCAAATGCCGCCGCTTTTCGTCCGTATCGTTTTTGCTTTTGCGGATAACGGTAAATTTCGGTTTTTCAAGCGCGCACGCGTCAAAATATCCGTTGCTGTTTCCAAGCGCGGCAAGATAGTCCTTCAATTCCGTTGCAAGCGCAAGCGGTGCAGGCGCGCCAAGCTGTTCGAAATAGCTAAATTCCGCGTCGATTTTTTCGCTGTAATAGGCGCACTTTTCTTGTAAAATCTTCAAAAGCTCTGCGCAAACCGCTTCAAAAATTTCACTTGTGTAGCCCTGCTCGGTGCGCAACAGATACTCCCGATAATCCGCACGGCAACGCAAACTCTCGTAAGCGGTCGCAATGATACGGCGCAAGGCGTTATCGCTTTTTTTGCGCCAGTACACGGAGAGCAAATGCTGAAATTTTTCGTCCCTATCCTCGTAGCCGCTTTCCGTCAGCTCGTCCAAGGCTTCGTTTTGAAGCGCCGTGCCTTCCGCATCGTCGCTGCCGATTACACGGAATTTATTATCCACGCCCGCCGCGAAGAAATGGCTGCGAATCAGCTTCGCGCAAAAGGAATGTATGGTGGAAATATCCGCCGTAGGAACTGCGGATAGCTGTCTTTTCAGCTCGTTTTTCTTATCCTGCGTGATTTGTGGATCGTTTATGGCGTCGATTAAAGCGCGCGCTAATTTTTCTTTCATTTGCGCAGCCGCTTTTTTCGTGAACGTAACCGCCAAAATATCTTCTACGCGCACCCCCGATTTGATGAGCCGAATGATTTTCTCGATCATGACCGTCGTCTTGCCACTGCCTGCCGACGCGGAAACAATGGTTTTCCCCTGCGCGTCGATCGCAGCGCGTTGCTCGCTTGTGAATCTATCGCTCATTCTTTCGTCCCCCTTGTTTCCTGTTCGGCAATCCGCGCAATCGTAGCGGGATCAATCGCCGTTTCCGAGCGTTTCCCGCCTGAATCCTTATCAAAACCGCACATACCGCCGTATTTACAATACTCGCAATTCTTATCGTAGGGCGAGGGCATAATGTTCCCTTCTTTAAGCTCCTTACACCCCTGCCGCGCAACCAAAACGGAATAATCCAAAAAATCCCGAAAAGTCTGCTCGTCCATCACTCGTTTGGTCGTAGCGGTATTCTTCAACGCCGCAGGGAAAAATTCGCTCTTTTTTTCTTCCGTCAAATTTTTATCCCCGCAAAGCAAGGCTTCCCTATCGCCGTTCATGAACCCGTGCATACGGAATTTTCCTTCCAAATCGTCGCTGTAATCGACCGACGCAGGAAAATAAAACACCCCGGCAGGGATTCGTTCCCCCTTGAGCTTCGACATATATAACTGCATTTGGATTTTTCTGCCCGTATAATAGGAAGTCGCGCTGTCGTCGATTTTACCCGTTTTGTAATCGATAACGCGCACGTACTTTTCCGTACCGTCCACGCGGTCGACTTTCCCATGGAATTCGTCAGTCAAAATCTCCTTTTCCGTGTCTTCCACCGAAAAATCCGAACCAGCAATTTGTCGATACGCCGCAACCGCTACGTCCGCGCCTTCCTTTAAAAGCTTTTCGCCAAATACCATATCCGAAGCGGTATCCTGCTGCATAGCGTATGCGGAAGTTTTCAAAAGCTCCGCGCCGCGGTGCATAGCGTAAGCACGCATCTCCTCTTCCGATTGTATCCAAGACGCCGCCTTTGCCACTTCTTCTAATAAGGTATGAATAAAGTTCCCCGTATCCACGGCAAGCACCGCCGCTTCTTCTCTCTCTTTTAATTTTAATCCCCGCTGTGCAAAATGTTTGAACGGACATTCAAAGTACCCTTCCAAGGACGTAGGAGATATTTTTCCGTCGTGAAAAAACAGCTCTTTACCGCGTTCAACTCGTACCTGCCCCACTCGTTCTGCCAAATAATTGTCCTTTTCGTTTACACCGAGTTTATCGAGCGCGGTAAATAGAGAGGAGTATTTTCTCAAACGTTCCCCTTTCGCTATGTCGGCAGTTAAACGCATTTCGTATTCCGCTTTTTCCGTCAACAAACGCCGAATCGCAGGCGCAGGCGCGGAAGCGCGATAGCGGAAATCCGTTGGCTCGTATTTTTTACGGCGAAGCAGTTTTCCCCCGTTCTCCTCGCAAAACAATCTATCCACGTAGCGGAAAATCTCGCTGATAGCTGGCTCGCTGCCGTCGGCGGAAAGCGGATAGGTCAAATATAAATCGTCTAAAAAGGTACAAAGATTCAAACAAACGCTTTCGCGGTTGCGAAGATTGACTTCCGCGACGGTCGGTTCTAACAATGCTTTCACTTCGGCAAGACGGGCAATTTCCTTATCCGAAACAATCGCCGTATCACTGCCGACACGGGGCACGTCTTCCGTCAGCCCCACGGCAAAAAGCGTGGATACCTTTTCAATACGACTGTCTGTAATATCCCCGATAAATACCGCGTCCGCTTTCAAAGGAATCAGGGAAATTTCCGTCGCGTCCAAGCCGTCTTTTAATATCGCTTCAAATTCGGCAACCGTCATCTCCTTACCGCCCGTCAAAAGCTCCGCTTCCGCAAGCAGTTTTTCGAGCGTTTTATAAATTTGTGCCAAATATCCCTTTTGCGCCACGTCGGAGATGTCCTGCTCCAACGAAAAAAGCTTGTTTTCTACGTCAAAATCCGTCAGGATTTTTTCAACGGCGGCACAGTAAACTCGACCATGCCCCCTTGCTTTTATGTTTTCCGTTGCCAAAAGCACACGATTTCTACCACTTTGCAATTTTTCAAAATCAAAGCGTTCTACCCCTTCCCCCGTCTTGATTTCACGCTTTGCGCCACCGCGGTAGTTGGCAAATTTCAGCAAATAATTACGGTATTCATCGCTTTCCCCAAAGAAATAATTCCCTGCCAAAGACTGCACCGAATCCACCGAAAACCGCTCTTTTACCACACGGAAACAATCGAGCAAGAACCTGGATAACGGATGGCGTTTCAAGGACTTTTTCTCGTCCACGAAATAGGGAATCTTATATTCGTCAAACGCCTTTTTAATGGAAAGCGAATACCCGCCCACGTCAGGCACAAGCAAGGCAAAATCGCGATACCTTGCCCCTTGCTTTTCTTGCATAATACGCCGAATCTGCACCGCAACGTATTCCGCTTCCGCAAGCTTGTCTTCCGCTTCAAATATATGAATACGGTTCGTAGAAACACTATTCCCCGTTCGTTCAGGATTAAACAGCCCCTTGCGCAATCTTTCCGCGTCTCCGTCAAGCGGTTTTCCCAACGCGCGAATTCGCACTTTTCCGTATTCCTCACAAGTAGAAACAAACGCGTTCACCGCGCTGTTGCGGTATAATTCTTCTTCCCCAGCGCAAAAAATCCCGATAACGCTGTCCGCGGTTTCAAGCGCCGCGCGGATCGTTTGCCGCGCTTGCGCCGTAAAGGAACGGTAGCAAAGAAAAATTACGTTTTTCCCCTTTAACACGCCGCTTTGACGAATGTACACAGGCAGCATCGAAAGATAACGGCTCTCGTCCAAAAACGCATTATCGCGCAAAAAATCAGCGTAGCCTTGGTAAATCAACGCAAGATCCGCCGTCTTTTTCTTTAACATATCGTCAGGCAAAGCCGCAAGGCTGTCCTGTAAAACCTCGGGCGTGATTTCGGAAGCGGAAAACTGCGCCAAGGTTTCATAAATACTTTTCGCACTGTTCCCAACAACGGACGCGCTTGTAAAGCATTGCAGCTTGTTTTCACGCTGTAACGAAGTCATAATCTCCCCCACAGCCATAACCGAGCCTTGTTTGCTAATCGCCCTGCCGTCCGCTTTTAAAAATCTGGAAAAGGTGGATACGGAAGAAGCAAACGTACCGCCCGTGCGCTTGACGAGCGCGCGCTCCGCAATCAACGTCAGCCTATCTTCGCAAAAAATGACGTTCTCTTTTCCGCCGCGTTCCAATTCCGCAGCGTACTCCGCCATAATTTCCATACACTCCGACAGGGTATAAGCTTTCAAAACCGCGCGCATAAAGTCCTTCCTCCTTTCCTTTTCTACTATTATAACATATTTATAGGGAAATTTTCAGCTTTTTTCATAATAATTTTCAAGAAAACGCCTCTTTTTTTTTGCAAAATTAAAATAATGTGGTATAATAGTATGGTAAACGCACTCAAAAATCATTCTATACCGCGTTTACGCTATATTGCTTGTTCGTAAAAGCAAAACGGAGTTACTATGAAAAACAAAAAACGTCTTTCCATAATTTCCATTCTTGTCGGCGCGTCCCTACTTAGCGCGTGCGGCGCAGGCGACAGCAAAGTTGCGCTTGGGGATTACTGGAACACCAACCCTACCATTGAACAAAGAGTCAATGAAACCGCCGTCTACGAAGTTGCTTTCGAAGCAGATAGCGGTCTTGAATCGGTAAATTATGATTTGACCTATGCCAACGGCAAGTATAAAACAATCCTTGAAACGGAAACGGGCAGCGGCGGTGTAATCCAATACCGTTACAGAACGGAATTTTCCATTGACGCGATCTTTACAAAGGACGGAGAAATTTCCACCGTAACCGATTCGGTTGTTACCGAAGTCGTATTTGGCGGCGAAGCGGACTTGTTCCGTCCCATTAGCTCTTACCGCGCAGTCGAAAGCCATAGCCCCACGAATAAATCGGGGAGTTCCTTGGAATCCTGCTATAAGCATTATAAATATACCATTGAAACGGCTTACGCTGCGGACGGCGGAAAATCCACCGCAACGATCGTTGACCTGAACGCCGACGAACCGACGCCGAGAGTACAAAAATTCACGGCGAGCGGCGGCAAAAAGAGTTACGTGGATAACGAACAGCTTATCTTAATGCTCCGCGCGATTCCTTCGGGCACTTCTTCTGCAAAGATTAAAACGTACAGCCCCTACGTCGAAGCGAAACAAACGATTAAATATTCGTTCGACGGCAAGGAAGAAGACGTTTTCGAATTCAAAGAAAACGGCACGGACGTAAAACGTTCGATTGTGTATTATCCCGTAGATATGGTATTGAGCAGTTCGAACCCAGGCGCAACACAAACCGCATGGGTAGCAAAAGCGGGCGAGGGTACGGGCGCAAGCAATCAGTATAACCCCAACCGTAATATTATGCTGAAATTAGAAACGCCTTTACCGTATATGCTTGGAAAACTCGTTTATACTTTAAAGACGGTAGATTATACGGTTGCATAAAAGAGAATAACAAATACGGCGGAACGCCTAAAACGTTCCGCCGTTGTTTTTTTGTTGTAGCGCCGTTGTCTTTTTCACTCAATAATCACTCGGTTTCTTTATTCCAAGCGACAGGTTTTCCGTCAACGTAATGCCAGTAATGCCCGTCTTCCGACAACATCTCCTCTTTTGTTTCCGCGTATAAATAAATAGTAGAACCTTCGGGAAGTACCGTGTCTTCCGTAACAAGCTCTGACCATTCCTTTTCCGTGCATTTGACGTATACGTTCGGGATATAAGGATAAACGCCGTCCACCTTTTTACTATCCGCCCGCACAACGCTCTCCATTTTATCTATCATGGTTTTCGGTAAAATAATAGTCGTCAAAGTTGGACATTTTGAAAAAGCCCACACCCCAATCTCCGTTACACTGTCGGGAATTTCAAGGATTTCTAAAGACGTCCTCGAAAAAACTGAACTTCCTATCTTTTCTAACGTAGACGGTAAAGAAATTTCTTTTAATGCAGTCGCTCCCTTGAATGCATCAGAGGAAATTTCCTTTACCCCCTCGTGCAAGATTACCTCTTCCAAAGCAGGGCATTCTGAAAAATCAGGCACCACTTCACAATAAGCAATCACTTTTTTCAAAGACTTGCACCGCGCAAAAACTTCATAACTCCCAAGTAGTGAACCCCCAAACGTCAAAGAGGCGGGAAGGGTTACTTCCGTAAGACCTGTATTATAAAATGCATAGTCTTCCACATGCGTAGCAGCGTCCTCTCCGTTCCAAACAGCTTTTTTCAAGTTGGTGCAATTTTTAAAAGCTTCTCGCCCAATTTCCTTTAAATTGCTTGGAAAGACAATTTCCTGTAAGCTTTTACAGCCGTAAAAGGCATTCCATTCGATTGCTTCTAAAGAAGAGGGCATAACAACCTCTTTTAACGAAACGCACCCTTCAAAAGCTTTGAATCGAATCTTGCCCATCTTCTTGGGAAGCTTTACGCTTTCCAATGCCGTGCATTCATTAAAAGTAGAACCTGTATTTAAACTTGTCTCCTCCCCAAGAAAAATAACGGTTTTCAACGATTTGCATCTCTCAAAGCTACCCACGCTCGTAACGTTTGCAGGTATCGTTATTTCGGTCAATCCGCTCTCAGTAAAGGAACCAACTGTTTTTAAAGTGGACGGCAACGTAATTGTTTTTAGCGCCGTACATCCTGTAAAACCGCTGACCGTTTCCAACCCTTCAGGCAAATCGACCCTTTCTAAAGCGGTACAGTCATTAAAAGTGTTGCCGTTTACAGCTCTTAAAGTTTTTAACGTAGAAGGAAAACTAACCTCTTTTAACGAAGTACAATTTTCAAATATACGTCCGCTAAGCTCGGTCAACCCGTCAGGAAAATCAATTTTTTTCAAAGATGTACAGCCGGCAAAGCTGTAATCACTAGACGTCATTGCCGTTACGTTATCGGGCAGTACGACCTCCTCCAAGGCGGTACTGTTTCTAAAGCTTATACCGTCCACCTCTACACCGTTCGGAATCACGACCCGACGAATTGTTTTATTTCCTGCAAAATTTACGTTAAGCACCTTTACCGTGGAGGGAATTTCCAAAACGGGCCCTAACGTTCCTTTGTAATTAAAGCATATCCCGTTATACACCACAAGTCCGTCCGGTTGATTTTCCAGCCATTTTGTTCCCGACATAGAGTTGTATCCTATCTCTTTAAGAGTATCTGGCAAATTGATTTCTTCAAGATTTGCGCAATCCAAAAAAATGTTATTCAACGTTGTAAGCTTTGAAGGCAAGACCGCTTTTCGAATGCCGCAACGCTGAAATGCCCCCACGCCAATATCTGTAACGCTTTCGGGAATCACGATTTCCCTAAGCGCTTTAAAATCCGAAAATGCGAAATCTCCAATACTTTCTAATGTTTCAGGTAAGTGTATTTCGGTGGTAATCGTGTTCTCTTGTACTCCCTCATTTAAAATGTAATCGTAAAATCCTCGCTCTTCTATTCTTTTCACAGGTAAACCCAAATGGTAATCGGGGATAACCACCCGTCCGTATAAGCTTGCGTTTCCTTTCGACACCCTATAGCCGCTTTCATCCGACAGAAGGGTATATTCCAGCCCTTTTGTTTCTTCCAACGGCTTTTTTCCTTCCGCCTCGTAAATATATTTTGCCGTTTTAGAATCCGTATATTTTTTGCCGTTTCCTACGGCAAATATTTTAATTTCATAGGTATATCCCTGCGGAAGCGCAGATAAATCGTACCGACATTCTTCCGTGTAAAAATCTTTCGACCCATAATATAGGATATACCCTTCCGCGTTGTCTACCTCGTCCCAAATAAGCGTTTTTTCTTCCACTCGCACATTATTTGGCATAGCAAGCTGTTTTTGTTTTTCTTTACCGCAAGCGCCAAGCAAACAACAAAGACAAGCAAGCAATAATAGACAGTATATATATATCTTCTTTTTTATCACTTTATATATCTCCTTTATGTAATATTTCAAAAAAATTTTTACATATTATACCATTTCATTTATATGCTGTCAAACAAATTGGAGATTTTTTACAAAGGAAAAAACGAATTAAAACAATCAAGAAAATGAATTGATGATGATTTTGTTATTTTATTTTTGGATAAATTTTTGTTAATTTTATCCATTCAACGCGTACACGGTAGGCTTGTTTGAAAAATAACGGCGGAACGCCTAAAACGTTCCGCCGTTGTCTTTTTGTTGCTTTAAGGTAAAAACTGATCGAAGTTATAAACAAAGCCGTCCGAAATTTGTTCCGCTTCTATACATTCCTTTTCCGTGGATTTTTCAAACACGCCGATAATTTTCATGCCAGCCGCTTTCGCCGTCTTTAATACGGTAAGATTGTCGTCTACCATAACGCATTCCGATTTATCTACGGCAAGCATATCCGCGACTTTGTCGTATATCGAAAGCTCGCCTTTGCTGCCGCCCAAATCTTCCAAAGTCCATACGTTTTCAAAATATTCCCAAAGCCCCAACCGCTTTAATACCGCGTCCGTCAATAGGTGCGGACTTGCCGTTAAAACGCTTAGACGGCAACCCTGCTCCCGTAAATATTGCAACGCTTGTTCCGCGTTCTCTTTGGCAGGGATTCGATAGAAATATTCTTCGTTCAGTCGCTTTGAAAAATAATCGATAATTTCTTCCGCAGGCATATTTACGCCCATGACTTCCGCGTAATATTTCGCCACGCCTTTAAAACCAAGCGGCGTTAAAATCGTTACAATGTCGGGCGGATAGGAAATACCTTGCTCGTCCAAAAAATCCAACACGATTTTTACCGCAGGCGGCATGGAATCGATCAGCGTTCCGTCTAAATCAAATATATATACCTTTTCCGTTAATTGAATTTTCTTCATTTTTTCAAGCTTTTATTTGTTATTCTTTTCCTTGAAACGTGCTTTCGCGCGCAGTTCGCTGTCCAAAATACGCTTTCTGATACGCAAGGACTTGGGCGTAACCTCTAACAGCTCGTCGTCGGCAATAAATTCCAAACATTCTTCCAAGCTCATTTTGCTGACGGGAATCAAGGTCAATGCGTCGTCGCTGCTTGAAGAACGGGTGTTGGTAAGGTGCTTGGTTTTGCAAACGTTGACGTTGATGTCGTCCGCAAGGTTGGTATACCCAACGACCATGCCTTGATATACGGGCGTACCCGGCGTGATAAACAAGTTTCCCCTGCCCTGCGCGTTGAAAAGCCCGTATGCAACCGCTTCGCCCGTTTCAAACGCTACGAGCGAACCTGTATTTCTACGCTGCATATCTCCTTTGTACGGTTCGTAGGAATAGAAGATCGTGTTCATGATTCCCTGCCCTTTGGTGTCCGTCAAAAATTCGCTCTTATACCCAAACAAGCCGCGCGAAGGAACGGTGAATTCCAAACGCATACGATTCCCTATCGCCGTCATTTGCACAAGCGAGCCTTTTCTGTTCCCCATTGCCGAGAATACCGGCCCTGTCATATCTTCGGGAACGTCCGCAACAAATCTTTCGATCGGTTCATGACGAACGCCGTCGATTTCCTTATATAATACTTTGGGGGTGGAAACTTGGAATTCGTACCCTTCTCTACGCATGGTTTCAATGAGAATGGAAAGGTGCATTTCCCCGCGCCCGCAAACGCGGAAGCTGTCCGCAAAATCGGTATCGCTAACACGCAAGGAAACGTCGCGCAAAAGCTCCTTGTACAATCTGTCGCGGAGTTGTCTGGTCGTAACAAATTTCCCTTCCTTGCCTGCAAACGGACTGTCGTTGACCGAAAAAGTCATTTCCACGGTAGGGTCTTCGATCTTGACAAACTGCACGGGTTCAACCGCCGTCGGTTCGCAAACCGTATCCCCAATATTCAATCCGTCAATCCCCGAAAACATGACGATATCGCCCGCTTTCGCTCTCTCGACGGAAACTCTTTCCAAGCCTTCAATTTGATACAAGTTCGCAATCTTACAATTTGTGCGTACCTTGGAATCGTTATAATTACAAATAGAAACAGGCTCATTCGCACGAATCACACCACGTTCGATCCTGCCTATACCGATACGACCGACAAATTCGTTGTAATCAATACAGGAAACCAACAACTGCCCTGCGCCGTCTACGTCCATTTCCATCGGGGGAATGTGCTGTAAAATCGCGTCGAATAAGGGATTGAGATTTTCTTCCTGCTTGTCGGGCGTGAGCGACGCCGTACCCTGACGGCCGCAACAGTAGACGATCGGGCTTTCCAACTGCTCGTCCGTAGCGTCAAGATCCATCATCAAAAGCTGCATTTCTTCTACGACTTCGTCAATACGCGCGTCGGGGCGGTCTACTTTGTTGATAACGATAATCGTTTTCAGCCCAAGCACCAACGCTTTTTGCATAACGAAACGGGTTTGCGGCAAAGGACCTTCCGCCGCGTCTACAAGAATCAGCGCGCCGTTTACCATTTTTAAAACGCGTTCCACTTCGCCCGAGAAATCGGCGTGTCCCGGCGTGTCTACAATATTGATTTTTACCCCGTTATAATGCGCCGACGTATTTTTCGCGAGTATGGTAATCCCACGTTCCCGTTCCAAATCGCCGCTGTCCATAACGCGGTCCTGTACCTGCTGATTGTCGCGGAATACGCCGCCCTGCGCCAACATCTCGTTGACGAGCGTCGTCTTGCCGTGGTCAACGTGCGCAATGATGGCTACGTTTCTCAAATCTTCTCTAATCATAAATGACTCCTTACGTAAAACTTTTCAACCCTATTATTTTAATACTTTTTCTTGCTTTTGACAAGAAAAAACGCATACGCGCGACAATATTTTTATAATTTTGTAAAAAAATTCCGCAAAGCAGAAGCTCACGGAAGATTTTTTACCTTTTCATTTTTGTATTTTGTAAATCGAATCGTATAGCCGTTGTCGTCCATCGGCTCGCTTTCTTCCACGCAAACGAAATCAGCGTGTTCGTCCAAGTTCGGAAAAAAGACTTCCGCGCCGCCAACTGCGTCCACTTTGGTTACGTATGCGAAATGGCAATAGGGCAAAAGTTCCTTGTAAACTTCCCCGCCGCCGATCACGTAAATTTCTTCGTCAGCACGGTTTTTCAGTTCCGTTTTCAGCTCGTCATAAGAACGGACGATAATGCAGTCATCTCGTACCTGCCCCCGTGAAAGCACTATATTTACCCGATTTTTTAACGGCTTTTGGTTCGGAAACGAGCGCAGGGTTTTTCCGCCCATAACGACGGTATGCCCCAACGTAGTTTCACGGAAAAATTTCATATCCTTCGGCAGAGAAAACATCATGTCGTTCCCCTTGCCGATCCCCCATTGTCTATCTGCGTGTACGATTGCGTATATCATATCGCCACCGGAATCTTTGCGTTCAATTTTTCGTATTCGTAATCCACCAACTCGAAGCTATCCACCGTAAAATCGTAAAAATTCTTCACGTTGGGATCAACGATAAGCTTGGGCGCTTTATGACGGGGATTGTTCAAAACTTCTTTCACAAGCGGAATATGCCGATCGTAAATATGCGCGTCGGCAATCACGTGCACAAGCTCCCCTGCCTTCAAGCCCGACACTTGCGCAAACATAATCAAAAGAATTGCATATTGCACTACGTTCCAGTTATTCGCCGTGAGCATATCGTTCGAACGCTGATTCAAAATCCCGTTCAAAGTATCCCCCGTTACGTTGAACGTCATTGAATACGCACAAGGATATAAATGCATTTCATGCAAGTCTTGGAAATTGTAAATATTCGTCATGATACGACGGCTTGCGGGGTTATGCTTTAAGTCGTACAGCACTCTGTCTACTTGGTCGAATTCCCCTTCCTTGTATTTGTGCTTTACGCCAAGCTGATAACCGTAGGCTTTGCCGATCGAGCCGTTCTCGTCTGCCCAGCTATCCCAAATATGAGAATTCAAATCCTTGATATTATTACTCTTTTTCTGCCAAATCCAAAGCAGCTCGTCCACGCAAGATTTAAAAGCGGTACGGCGCATGGTCAAAATGGGAAATTCTTCCTGTAAATTATAACGGTTGACGATCCCGAATTTTTTTACGGTATGCGCGGGAGCACCGTCTTCCCATTTCGGACGCACGGGCAAATCGGTATCCCAAAACCCGTTTTCCATAATATCCGTCATATTTTGCGCAAAAATTTCATCTGCTCTGCTCATAAAGCACCTCCGCGATTTCTCGCAACCGTTTATTTTGAAAATATTATAACACAATCCAACCCTTTTCGTCAAGGTTTCAAAAACTTTTTTTAGTTTATTTTAGGAAAAAGTTGACAAATGCAAAAAAAATGGGTATTATATATACGTATGAAAAATAATATTGAAGGAGAAATGTTATCCTATGAACAAGAAAACCGTAAAAGACGTTGACGTTAAAGGCAAAAAAGTCCTTGTTAGATGCGATTTCAACGTACCCATGAAAGATGGCGTTATTACCGACGAAAACCGTATCGTCGGCGCGTTGCCCACCATTAAGTATTTGATGGAACAGGGCGCGAAAGTCGTGCTTTGCTCCCACATGGGCAAACCGCATAACGTATTCGATTCCAAACTCGAACTCAACAAAAAGGAAAAAGGCAAAGTAGCCGCTCTTCCCGAAAGCGAACAGGCTGCTGCTACCGAAGAATTCCTTGAAAAAGCAAAGAAAGACGTTAAAAAGCTTACCCTTGCGCCCGTTGCGGCAAGATTGAACGAGCTTTTGGATAACAAAGTTGCGTTTGCTACCGACGTTATCGGCGAAGACGCAAAGGCAAAGGTTGCCGCTTGTAAAGAAGGCGAATGCGTGCTTTTGGAAAACTTGCGTTTCCATAAGGGCGAAGAAAAGAAAGCGCCCGAATTCATGCAAGCGCTTGCAAGCTACTGCGAAGTATACGTCAACGACCCGTTCGGTACGGCGCACCGTTCCCACGCTTCGACAGCTGGTATCGTAGAAGAAGGTCTTGTAACGACGGCGGCTTGCGGTTTCTTGATTGAAAAAGAACTCTCCGTTATGGCTGATACCCTTGAAAATCCCGAAAGACCTTTCGTTGCCATTCTCGGCGGTGCAAAAGTCGCGGACAAGCTCAACGTTATTTCTAACCTCCTTGAAAAATGCGACACCCTCGTTATCGGCGGCGGTATGGCATACACCTTCTTGAAAGCAAAAGGCGGCAAGATCGGTACTTCTCTTGTAGACGACGAAAAGATTGATTACTGTCTTGAAATGCTCAAAAAAGCGGAATCGCTCGGCAAGCAAATTTTGCTCCCCGTTGATACCGTTGCGGCAAAGGAATTCCCCAACCCTATCGACGCGCCTATCGAAACGACGGTTGTTGACTCGAACAATATCCCCGACGATATGATGGGGCTTGACATCGGTCCTGCGACGAGAAAATTGTTCGCGGAAGCTGTTGCAAGCGCGAAGTCGGTTATCTGGAACGGTCCTATGGGCGTATTTGAAAACCCCATTCTTGCGGAAGGTACGAAATCGGTTGCACAAGCGCTCGCGAACGCATACGGCAACGCTACCACCATTATCGGCGGCGGCGACAGCGCGGCGGCTGTTCAAGTGCTCGGCTTTGCAGATAAGATGACGCATATCTCCACGGGTGGCGGCGCTTCCCTTGAACTTTTCGAAGGCAAAGTGCTTCCCGGTATCGCTTGTCTTAACGATAAATAAGAAAAATAGGCAGAGGGCAACGTCGTTGCCCTTTCCTTGCGTTTTAATAAATAAAAATTTACAATCAGGAGTATATTACATTATGAGAAAACCTATTATTGCAGGCAACTGGAAAATGAATAACACCGCTTCCGAAGGCGTAGCGCTTGTAAAGGCAATCGCTCCCCTTGTTACCGAAGCGAACTGCGACGTAGTCGTTTGCGTTCCCGCAATCGATATTCCCGCGGTTAGCGAAGCGTTGAAGGGCACGAACATCAAGCTCGGCGCGGAAAACGTACACTTTGCGGAAAAAGGCGCATACACGGGGGAAATCTCCGCGGCAATGTTGCTTGAATACGGCGTAGAATACGTTATTATCGGACACAGCGAACGCCGTCAGTATTTTGCTGAAACGGACGAAACGGTAAACAAGAGAACGCTTACCGCTTTGAAAGCTGGGCTTACCCCTATCGTTTGTATCGGCGAATCGTTGGAAGAAAGAGAAACGGGTAAAACGGAAGAAGTGCTTGCTACGCAAATCCGCGATGGCTTAAAAGATATTGAAGACATCACGAAAATCGTTATCGCTTACGAACCCGTTTGGGCCATCGGCACGGGTAAGACCGCTACCGCGGAACAGGCAAATGAAACGATCGCATTTATCCGTAAGACGGTTGGTGAAATGTTCTGCCCTAAATGTGCGGAAGCGCTTCGTATTCAATACGGTGGCAGCATGAATGCAGGCAACTGCAAGGAATTGATGGCTATGCCTGAAATCGACGGCGGTTTGATCGGCGGCGCGTCCTTGAAAGCTCCCGATTTCGCTACCATCGTTAATTTCGATAAGTAAGCTTTAAAATCACGTCAATCCAAGGGGTAGTTTTCGCATTCAACGCGTACCTGCCCCTTTCATTTCGTTATTATACATTCAATTTAAGGAGAATTTTATGAGCAAGAAAATCCCTTTTGGCATCATCATTATGGACGGCTACGGCATCAATCCTTCCGAAAAAGGAAACGCAATTATTGCGGACGGCAGCAAGTACGTCAATGAACTGATTGCGAAATATCCCAACGCGCAGCTTGGCGCGAGCGGTATGTCGGTTGGGCTTCCCGACGGACAAATGGGCAACAGCGAAGTTGGACACCTTAATATCGGCGCAGGGAGAATCGTTTATCAGGATTTAACCAAAATCACGAAAGATATTCGCAACGGCGAATTCTTTAAAAACGGCGAATTGCTTCGCGCTATGCGCGCGGCAAAAGAAGCGGGCAAAAAGCTCCATTTGTTCGGGCTTGTTTCGACGGGCGGGGTGCATAGCCACACCGAACACCTTTACGCGCTTGTGGAAATGGCGAAAAAAGAAGGGCTTGACAACGTTTATGTGCACGCGTTTACGGACGGCAGAGACGTTGCCCCCACTTCCGGCGCGGATTTCTTGAAGGATTTGCAAGCAAAAATGGACGAGCTCTCTTTCGGAAAAATTGCTTCCGTTGCAGGTAGATATTATGCAATGGACCGCGACAACAACTGGGATAGAGAAGAAAAGGCATACGATATGCTGACGCTTGGCACGGGCGTACAATTTGAAGGCAGCGCGGAAGACGCAGCAAAAGCGTCCTATGCAAACGGCGTTACCGACGAATTTATCCTGCCTACGAACCTTACTGAAAATGGAAAACCCGTCGCTTTGATTGAAAAGGGCGACAGCATTATTTGTTTCAACTTCCGCCCCGACAGAGCAAGACAGATTTCGAGAATGTTCTCGCAAGAAGCTTTCCCTTTTGTAGACGCGAAAACGGGCGCAAAGCTCGGCTTTGAAAGAAAAACCGGTTTCCTTGCCCCCACCTACGTTGGCTTTGCAGTGTACGATTCCTCGTTTGAAAACGTCGGCGTGGCATTCCCACCTGATGAAATCACCAACACTTTACCGCAGTACCTTTCTTCGCTTGGGTTAAAGCAGCTCCATATTGCGGAAACGGAAAAATACGCGCACGTAACCTTCTTCTTTAATGCGAAATTAGAAGCGCCCGTTGACGGCGAAACCCGTATCGTTATCCCTTCCCCGAAGGTTGCTACCTATGATTTGCAGCCGGAAATGAGCGCTTATCCCGTAGCGGAAAAGGCTTTGGAAGAACTCGATTCAGGAGAATACGACGTAATGATTCTCAACTTTGCAAACTGCGATATGGTTGGGCATACGGGGATCATGGACGCAGCGGTAAAAGCCGTACACGCGGTAGACGAATGTGTGAAGAAGGTTACGGATAAGATTCTTTCCATGGGCGGTAGCGTTTTGGTTACGGCTGACCACGGTAATGCGGATCAAATGATTGCCGACGACGGCGAAACCGTGTTTACTCAGCACACGACCTTCCCCGTTCCCGTAATTCTCGTTTCGGAAGAATACAAAAACGTTACCCTGCGCAAAGACGGCGTTCTTGCCGATCTTGCCCCCACTCTCCTTGCCATGATGAAATTACCTCAGCCCAAGGAAATGACGGGTAAGAGCCTTATTTTATAAGAAAATTTATTAGCGAATCTTTCGCTTTCCCCTTTCTACGCATAAAAAGTAAAAAAATTTCCGTAATACTTGCAAAAACACTTGCGATATTTATTTTTGTATGGTATAATCAATAGGTAATTTTGGAAAATATGCGGCAAAGGGTCGCAAAAGAAAAAAAGGAATTGAAAGATATGTATAATCTGATGAATTTATTAGCTGCTCCCGTTAAAGGAGAAACCTATTATAATCTCCGTATGGGACTGAATATAACCATGATCGCCTTAATGGCTGTTGTTGCGCTTGCGGCAGTTATTCTCGTATTGATGCAACCCAGCAATTCGAGCGGTATCGACGCTCTCGGCGGATCGAGTGAAACATTCTTCGGTAAGAACAAAGGTAAATCTATCGAAGCGAAAATGAAGAAATGGACGTGGATTTGTCTTGCTATCCTTGTTGTCCTTGCAATCGTTTTCTATGTTTTGCAACTCGAATCCATCTGGACCTGATGCACATCGAATATACGTCGGCGGCTTTTATTTGAGCCGCCTTCTTTTTTTCCTGTACATATCGGGAGAAATTATATGAACGCAAAAGAATCACTTTACAACGCGTTCCTAAACGGAACGCTGTATAAAAATACGGCTACGGAAATTTGCAAAATTTTACAAATTCCCTATCGCGAAAAACAACGCTTGACCGATTTGCTTGATAAACTCTGCGCAGAAGGGAAAATTTATCAAAACGACGGGGGCAGGTACGGAACGATTGAACAGCTTGGCTTGATTAAAGGCACGGTTTGCGGCAACGAACGGGGCTTTGCTTTTCTTGTTCCCGAAGATAAAACTCGCTTTGAAAAGGATTTCTTTTTACCGAGAAAAGCACTTCGCGGCGCATTGCACGGCGACGAGGTTTTAATCGAACGGGTTTATGGGGAAAGCGACGACGAAGGAAAAGTCGTTTCCATTCTTTCGCGCGGTTATCAAACGATTGTCGG
Organism: Candidatus Scatosoma sp.; assembly: GCA_045127595.1. Classification (GTDB taxonomy): domain Bacteria; phylum Bacillota; class Clostridia; order Christensenellales; family Borkfalkiaceae; genus Scatosoma. Next base: position 66,561 of record JBGVQS010000024.1, read on the forward strand.
CACATTCCGTCGGGATCGGCGCGCGGGGTATCTTTACCCAGACGAAAAACGTTTTTCTACGGAAATTTATATTCCCCTTTCCAACTGTTCCCATATTAAAAGCGGCGTAAAGGCGGTTGCGAAAATTACTTCGTATCCGCAAGGAAAAGCGCCTGGGGGCGAATTGATTGAAATTCTCGGCGAAGAAGACGATTTTTTCGCGGAAGAACTCTCTATCATTCGCTCCTATAATTTACGCGAAGAATTCCCTGCAAACGTAGAAAAGGAAGGAAAACGCCAACAGGTAAAAGGGATTACTGCCGCGGATTTGATCGGGAGAAAGGATTTCCGAGATTGCCTGATTGTTACAATCGACGGAGAAGATACGCGGGATATTGACGACGCGATTTCCTTGGAAAAGGTGGGCGATGACTACCTTTTAGGGGTGCATATTGCCGACGTTTCCCATTACGTTGCGGAAAAATCCGCTTTGGATAACGAAGCGTTTAAACGCGGTACGAGTGTCTATTTCCCCGATCGGGTTTTGCCGATGCTCCCCCGTTCTCTTTCCAACGGGATATGCTCCCTTAACCCCAACGAAGACCGTTTGACTTTGTCCTGTATCATGCGCATTGACAAAAAAGGTACGGTCAAAAGCAATGAAATCGTTGAAGGGGTTATCCGCTCCGCTTATAAAATGACGTATACCGAAATCGGGGAAATTTTAGATGGAAACGCAGCGATATGCGAAAAGTACGCTTCCGTTGTGGAAATGGTTTCCCTATTTGCGGAGCTAACAAAAATCCTACAAGCCATGCGTGAAAAACGCGGCAACGTTTCCCTAGACGTCAAGGAAGCGAAAATCATTTTGGACGAAAATGGAGAAATACGTATCCCCGACGTGGGGCGCACTTTCCCCTACGAAATTATTGAAGCGTTTATGGTGCTTGCAAATGAAACGGTTGCGGAATATATGCAATCGATTGAAGCGCCGTTTATCTATCGCATACACGAAAAACCGACGGAAGAAAAAGCAACCGCTTTCCGCGCTTTTGCGCAAACGCTTGGGCTGACTCCCCGCTTTGCCGCCGCCGACATAAAACCGTACGATTATCAAAAAATTTTGAAATCTGCCGAAGGTTTGCCCATATATTCCATTTTAAACCGCGTAATGCTCCGCTCCATGCAAAAAGCACGTTATTCCCATCAAAACGTTGGGCATTTTGGCTTAGCAAGCGGGTGTTATTGTCATTTCACGTCCCCCATTCGCCGTTATCCCGATTTGTGTATCCACAGAATCATTAAAGAAGTCTTGCACGGCAACTACGAAAATGCGGTAAAGAAGTATTCCGATTTCGTTGAAATTGCCGCCAAGCAATCTTCCGATCGGGAACGTAAAGCCGCTGACGTGGAACGGGACGTAGACGATTTGTACACGACAATGTATATGAGCGAGCATATCGGAGAAGAATACTCCGCTGTAATTTCCGGCGTAACGGCGTTTGGATTGTTTGCCGAACTCCCCAACACGATCGAGGGATTTATCCCGATCGAGTCTTTATACGGAGAATACAGCTTTGATCAAGAACGCTTGCGCTTAGAAGGGCGCGACGGCGTTTATTCTATCGGAGATGAAATTATCATCAAGGTAATCGACGTTGATTTTTACCGAAGACGCGCGGAGTTCCGTTTGTTACAAAAAAGATAAATGTGTATACCATGTACGCGTTGAATTGAATAACAGGAGAATGATATGAAAATTATTACCACAAATAAAAGCGCTTCGTTTGAGTATTTTATCGAAGAAAAATACGAAGCGGGCATTGTTTTGGAAGGGAACGAAATTAAGTCCCTGCGAAACGGTAACGTCAATATGAACGATAGCTTTTGTTTTTTGCGCGGAAACGAAGTTTGTGTAAAAAATATGCATATTGCCCTGTACGATAAATCGGACGCATTCAGCACGAAAGATACGCGCAGGGATAGAAAATTATTGTTGCATAAAAGCGAAATTGCTAAAATTGCAGGAAAAATCAATCGGCAGGGATATACCCTTGTTCCGCTGAAACTGTATTTTAAAGACGCTTTAATTAAAATGGAAATCGCGCTTTGCAAAGGGAAGCATACCTTTGATAAAAAACAGGCGATTGCCGATCGCGACGTGAAACGCTCGGTGGATAGAGAAATTAAAAACGCAGGCTTTTAATGCCTGCGTTTCACTTTTATTTAAGTTATCAAAGCCGAAATTTCCCCTTGCGCCTTGTTTCAATCAAATGGTATTCTTTGGACAGCTCGAACGAGTAAGTGCTTTTCTCGTCAGCGGAAGCAAAAACAATTTCTCCGTCCCCGTCCACAACGGCGCAATAGCCTTCTCCGCAAAAAAGAATGGGCACACCATTATAATACGCGGTTGCTTGTAATAATGCCGTAGGCAAAGCCGTTTGTATTTTCCCAAATGGACATACAATATATTCCGCACCGCACAAGGTAAGAGCCCTGATCGTTTCAGGAAAAAAGACGTCTTCCCCGACAACAACTCCCATTTTTCCAAGCTCCGTTTCATAAACGTGCAAGGTCGCACCTGCACTATGGTTGCCGTCAATGGCGTATATCGCGTCGGAAACCCCTACTACTTTTCCCCGTTCCGCGATTACTGCCGAATCTCGCTTATGGCCTAACGCATCCGTTTTACAGCCGCTCACAACCAATGCTTTTTGTGTTTTGGACAACAAGGCGATTTCTTCCACAAAGCCCGTTTCCCCTTTTAGTTCCTTTTCGTAGCATAATTCGTTTATTCCATTAAACCCAAAAAGATAAATCTGTGCTTGTTCTGTTTCCTCGAAGCGTTTTTGTGAAAAGCAGCAAACTGACTCCTTGCAAATAAAACAAATCCGCATATTCTCCCCCAAAGACTCTTTTTTCTCAATATACGCAAACGCACGAAAAAAAGTTCTGTTTCATAGTATAGAATATATCGTTTTGGGCTATCCTTATCCCATAGGGAGGTGCATATATGTTTTGGATCGGGTTTGGCGTCGGCGTTTTGGTCGGTGGAAATTTAGGCGTAATTTTAATGGCTATGTTTAAAATCAACAAAAATTAAATCGGCGGATTTGTTTTCCGCCGATTTTCTTCTTTATTCTTGGCAATATTTATCTACGATAGCTTGCATTTCATCTAAATGCTTAATCATATCGTTTGCAAGTACCAAATGGCACTTCGCACGCACCAAATTTTGATCTTCGTAGTGAATTTTAAAGTACTTATCTCCGTTGATGTAGTCAGTCAGGAATCGCACGCCGCACTCCAACGTCATCGCAATCGCGCCAAGCGCCAACGTACGCTTTTCCGATTCCGTCATAAGCCCTTTTACTTGACGAACAAAGCCGCGTGTAAAGGCTTCATATTTCGCAAGATCGATTGCAACCTTTGCAAGATCTTTCTCGTCTTCCTCACCCGTAGACGCCGCCACTCGGATTGCGTCCCCAAAATCAAAAGCAACAAGCCCTGGCATTACCGTATCCAAATCGATTACAGACAAATGCTCGTGCGTTTGCGCATCGAACAAGATATTGCTTGTTTTTGTATCGTTATGGGTTACACGCAAAGGCAATACGCCTTGTTTTTGTAAACGGTATAAGCGAGTAGCAATTTCTTCTAGCGCCAAATATCCATCGATTTCTTCTTTTAACGAGTCCACGCGCCCTGCGGCGTTTTCTTCAATCGCATCTTTAAACGCGGAATATCTACGCACTGTGTTATGGAAATGCGGAATTACGATACTCAATTTCTCCACAGGGAAATCGGACAAATACATTTGAAATTCCCCAAAAGCAATCCCCGATTCTTCGCATATTTTTAAGCTTTCCGCCTTTTCAAAGGAAACTGAGTCGTCAATATAGCGACAACAACGCCAAAATCCACCGTCTGCGGTATAAACGTAATATTCGCCCTCACTGGTTTGCGAATAATGCAAAACGTTCCGTTTCGCCGTTTCTTTCGTTTGCTTGATTTTTTGACGAATATATTCCGTTACCATCGAAATATTATTCATAACGCTGATAGGATCTTGGAATACGTAAGTGTTTACCTTTTGTAAAATATAATCCTTTAATTCGCCGTTGCGGAAATAATATACACGATACGTCGTATTGATATGTCCGCTGTTAAGAACTTCGTATGATCGATACTCTCCCTTTAAACAGAATAAATCGCATACTTCTCGAAGTTGTTTTTCAATAGTCATTCACGTACCTCTTATCTTCATCTGCATGTCAAAACATACATATTGTACTTTATGCAAGAAAGCCTCTTCCCGTTCCTTGCATCATCTTCTCTTCATTTTACACCTTTACAATTATATCATAGGATTTTTTAAAAGTCAATACTTATCTTTAAATTTTTCATTTTTTATTCTTTTTTTTGCAAATATATATACAATACAATGAGAAAGCACTATCTATTAACGAATACTTTTAAGAAAAAAACAAATACTTTTTATATGTTCGCAAAAAAAATTATACAATTTGTCCTTTGTAGTGCCTTTGCTGTTGTAGCATCGGGGTGCAATAATAAAAAAGCTTCCTTTTCCGAATCAAGTACTCAATCGCAAAGCTATGAATCAAGTTTATCCAACGAAAGCTCGCCTGAAAATCCCACAGAAAGCGAAAGCTTATTTTGGGACGTATCGGACGTAGATACTTCTTACGTTGATCCAAGTAAAAAGCTTATCGCATTGACTTTTGACGACGCACCCGGCGCAACGCTTGAAAATATTTTAGCCGTTTTTGCAAATTTTAATGAAACAAATCCCAACTGCAAAGCGACCGCAACGATATTTTTTAACGGATATCGATTTGATACGCAAACACCGCACCTATTGATGACTGCGTTAGCGCTTGGATTCGAGCTTGGAAATCACACCCATTCCCACGTCGATTTGACCAAACTTCCCCCGCAAAAGCTACAAGAAGAAATCGATAAAACGGACAAACTGCTTGCGCCGTTCGATAAAAAGGAGCGACACCTTTTACGCGCGCCCTTCGGTAAAACAAACGAACTTTTGAAATCAGTTGCCAGCGTTCCCATTATCGATTGGACGATTGACACGCTCGATTGGACGGGGAAAAGCGTCCAAGAAATTTATGACTCTATTTTTGAAAACATTTTTTCAGGGGCAATCGTACTCATGCACGACGGCGGAAAAAACACCGTTGAGGCTTTGAAGCGCATTTTGCCCGATCTAATGCATAGCGGTTATCAAGCCGTAAACGTATCAACGCTTGCAAAAATGCACAACTGCCCATTAAAAAACGGCGGCGTATATATCCGCGCAAGGCGAAAATGAGGCTACCGTGTACGAGATGAAAACGGGGGAACGACAAAACCGTTCCCCCGTATCTTTACATTTTTTAATCAATAAAAGGTAGCAAGCTGTTCTTCCAAAGGCTCGCAACGAATCACTTTTTCCGCAACCAAAACAGGACCTTTTCCCTTATAAATGCGGTGTTTGATGAATTGCACTTTTGCCGTAATGCTGATCCAGTCGCGCGTTTGCAACCCCATTGCTTCGGGTAAAACGCAGGCAAGACCGCAATATTGAATATCTTCTTCACAACAAGTCATTACGTGCCGCCCCACTACGACGTCTTCGGGTGCAAGTCGGCTATCCGTCGCAACAAGTCCTTTGAATTTAACCGTTTTTCCGATATATGCTTCCAAATTTTCCGTCAAATCACGATAGAAAAACGCATAATCGCGATCTTCAATGACAATAACGGGAGCATTGATATCAAAGGGCAAAGGATCTTCAATGTCGTCGAAATCCGCTTTTCCGTCCACACGTTCATAAACGATATCGCACCTTCTTGAAATGGCGCGAACAATCTTATGCAGTTCCATTTTATCCATACTTTCCGCAAAACGGTTGAATACAACCAACTGCGCGTTTTGTATTTTATCAAATACCAACTGGCGCATATTGGCATTATAATTGATAAAACTCGTCGAATCAAAGAACGTCATAATTTGATTGATCATCCAGCCTTCAGGCATTGCGTTAAATAAATCTTCCGTAAGCCACATACCGTTGTATTCAATCACAACCCGATCGCTGCCGTATTGTAACTGTAATTGCGTTAAATACGCCTCGTTTAATTGCGATTTATCTTCCAACACCACCAAATCAACGTCTTCCGCATTGGAGAATTTTATCGTTTCGTATTCTTCAACCCCTTCTTCCGTAACGAGCAGCAACGTCTTTTCCCCCGAAGAAAAGCGGGGATCTTCTAACGTTTCCTGAATAAATTTCGTCTTACCCGATTCTAAAAAGCCTAAAAATAAATACACGGGCGTTTCAACAGGCAGATTTTTCTTCATAATTTCTCCTTTTTAAAGCTTAAAAAGCTCGATCAGCGCGTCTTCGTTTAATCCGCAGCCGATTACGCAAATTCTACCCGTAACCCCAGCGCAGCCCTCGCGTACGTCGGGTTCATTCGGTACGTAATCGAAATGTATCCAAGCCCCTTCGCCTGCAACAATCCCTTTCGCACGAAGCACTACGCCGTATTTTTCTTCGTCGTGCAGCTTAGAAAGCGCCATCGCCATTTCTTCCTTGGTGAATTTCCGCGCCGTTTCTTTGCCCCAACTTGTAAATACTTCGTCGGCATGATGATGCCCGTGATGATGTTCGTGGTGATGCTCATGATGACATTCACATGCAGGATCGTCGCATTCATGATGGTGCTCGTGATGATGTTCATGTTCGTGTTCGCAGCACCCATGTCCGTGATGAGAGTGTTCATGATGGTGCTCGTGGTGATGTTCATGATGACACTCGCACGCAGGATCGTCGCATTCGTGATGATGTTCGTGATGATCATGATGTATTTCCGTTGCAAGGCGTTCCAGCTCTGCTTGCAGGGAATCCTTTTGTTCCATCGCGGCAAGAATCGCTTTTCCGTCCAACGAATCCCAAGGCGCAGTAACAAAGGTAGCCGTAGCGTTCTTTTCTTTCAGCAAAGCAAGTGCCGCCGCCAGCTTTTCTTCGGAGAGCTTATCGGTATGGGAAAGCACGATACAGCCTGCATTTTCCACTTGGTCGTTGAAAAATTCCCCAAAATTCTTCATATACATTTTACATTTTGCCGCGTCGACAACCGTACAAAACGCATTCAATACCCCGCTGTCGATTTTTGCGTTTGCAACCGCTTTAATTACGTCGCTAAGCTTGCCAACGCCCGAAGGCTCGATTACGATTCGATCGGGAGAATACTGTGCGGAAACCTGCTGCAAGGCTTTGGAGAAATCCCCCACCAGCGAACAGCAAATACAGCCCGAATTCATTTCGGTAACGTTAACCCCTGCGTCTTGCAAAAAGCCGCCGTCGATACCGATTTCGCCAAATTCGTTTTCAATCAAAACGACCCTTTCGCCCGCATATGCTTCTTTGATAAGCTTCTTGATCAGCGTGGTTTTCCCCGCGCCTAAAAACCCAGAAAAAATATCAATTTTCATCCTATTTACTCCATTAAAACGCCCAGTTTCCGTTTTCAAAAATTTGTACTTTCTTTCCGTCTTTCGTCGTCCCAACAATCGACATATCCTTTGCGCCGATCATGAAATCCACGTGGATCATACTATCGTTGATCCCGCGCGCCTTACATTCTTCGTCCGTGAGCTTTTCAAACCCAACCAAACATTCGTTAAAACCATGCCCAAGCGCCAAATGACAACTTGCATTTTCGTCAAACAAGGTATTATAGAACAAAACGCCCGATTGAGAAATGGGAGAATCGTAAGGAATCAACGCAACTTCGCCGAGCATACCTGCGCCCTCGTCCATGGAAACCATCTTCTTTAACAATTCTTCCCCTTGCTGTGCATGCACTTCTACCACTTTACCCTTTTCAAAACGAATGGAGAAATTATCAATCAATTCGCCCATATACGAAAGGGGTTTCGTGGAATACACAATACCTTCCGCCGCGCCTGCTTTGGGAGAAGTAAACACTTCTTCCGACGGAATGTTGGGGTTGAAAATTCTGCCCTGCAAGGTCTTTTCCTTGCCGCCTGCGAATCTGCCGTTTTCCAAAAGCTCCACTTTAAAATCCGTGCCGTTCGCGCTCTTATATTCAAGATATTTTAACCCCAAATTATTGAGATATTGACAGCGAGCGTCCAAATCCGCATTGTGCGCTTTCCAAGCGGAAATGGGGCTTCTGCCGTCAGCGCGCGCCGTAAGCAAAATTACCTTCCACATTTCTTCTACCGCTTTCTTTTCCGACAAATGCGGGAAGACCTTCTTCGCCCAAGCCTTACCAGGCACAGCGGCAATACACCATTGATGCTTGTTTTCAAGCGCAGTACGGAAAGGCTTGATCTGCGGATACAACGCCTGACGCGCCTTGCTCATTTTCTCCTGATCGACTCCGTTCATGCCGTCTGGATCTTCCGATTCAATCCAAAGTCGGCAGGAATAGTTTTCCGCGCGGTATTGCCACTTGCTCTTTACCCAAGGCAACATATTCGAAAGAGATTCCAACGAGCGGTAATTAGACGAAATTTTGGAAACGGGTTGATGACTCCAATCCACAAAAACGTCGCTTGCGCCTGCCTTGTAGCATTCTTCCACGACCATAGTAACAAATTCCGGCTGATCAAGTCCCGCTTCAATAAAGACCGACTGCCCTTTCTTTACGTTCAAACCAACTTTCGCAAGCAATTTTGCGTATCTTTGCAACTGAATTTTTCTCATAAGTTCTCCTTTAACCGATTAAATCGTAATTTATATTTTTATAGAACAACGCGCGGATTTCTTCATCATTTTTCGTCTGCGCGAGTATCCACATCAGTTTCGTAATAATACTTTCATACGTCATAGTGTAACTTTCGAGCAAATCAAAACGGTTTTTCAATCCTCTGCCAACACGGTACACTTCCATATCGCTGCCTTCGTTTTGCACCTGCGTCGTTACCGCAAGCGTCTTCCCTTTCTTTTCCCAACGGCTGATTACGTTGTAAAAATCGTAATACTCTCCTTCGGGAATCCCGCCCGTACCATAGCCGGAAAGCACGACCGCGTCGTAATAACGGAAATACGCGTCAAGCATTTCCCCCTTTACCCCTGGCGTCAGCGTAAACAAGCCTACGTTTTCGTTCAGCGTTAAGAAAAACTCCGGCTTTTCTTGCTTTGGCGGCGTAATATACTGAATAATTCTTCCGTCGCGAATTACGGCAAGGTTAGGAAAATCCACGCTTGCAAACGCGTTAAAGCTTTTGGTACGAATTTTTTTTGCGCGCGTACCTGCGATTACGTTTCCTTGGAATACGATTACCACGTCCGAAGCATTCTCCGAAGCGGCATACAAAAAGCTGTCGCGGAGATTGATTCTTGCGTCCGTGTCTTCCTTTTCAATCGGCTGTTGCGAGCCTGTCAAAACGATAGGCTTTGGAGAATGCTGCACCATATAGGACAGCATCGCCGCCGTAAAAGACATGGTATCCGTGCCGTGGCAGATAACAAAGCCGTCGTAATACTCGTAATTTTCCTTGATTGTTTCCGCCAAACGAATCCAATGCGCAGGCGTAACGTTCGTACTGTCAATATTGAAAATTTGCACCGCGTCAGGCTGGCAAAACTCCAAGACTTCGGGAACGTATTTGAGTAACCCTTCCGCCCCAATCTGCGGTACAAGCCCTTCTGCGCCAAGCTGCGAAGCAATCGTTCCGCCCGTTGCTATCAGTAAAATCTTTTTCATAACTTTTCCTTTGTTTTCAAGCTTTTTCAAACGGTAGCACGCCGCAAAAAATCCCCTGCGTGCAGAGTAAACGGACATTCCACGCGGTACAATGCTTGTACAAGCTTGCAATCTTCCGTCAAATTACCCTGTTCATCATAAACCTTTCCAACCGTGAAGGATTTTTGGAAATTCCCGTCGGGAGAAAGCACTTCTAACACGTCTCCCTTTTTAAAACGGTTGCGCATTTGCGCAAGCACACAGCCCTCCTGCATACCTTTTACGTCGGCAATATAGGTATAATCCCCACGGGATAAGCTATCTTTGTAATTTACCGTTTCCCCGTTTTTACCAAGCGCGTACGCCGTTGTGTATTCCCGATGAGAAACGCCGCAAAGCTCCTTTTCGCTCCTTTGAAAATCCTGCCCGTCCATCCACCGACGGTATGCGTTGATTACCGTTGCAAGATAATAACCACTCTTCATTCTTCCCTCGATTTTAAAGGAAGAAACGCCCGCTTTTTCAAGCTCCCGTATATGCGCAAGCATATTCAAATCCTTGCTATTGAAAATATACGTACCCCTTTCGTCCTGTTCAATCGGCAACCATTCCGACTGCCCGTTCGTTGCATTCAACGCGCGGACTTCGTACCGCCAACGGCAGGACTGCACACACGCGCCGCGGTTGGAAGAACGACCGTCTAAATAATCGGATAGCAAACACCTGCCGCTATAAGAAATACACATCGCGCCGTGTACGAAGGTTTCCAGCTCCGTTTCAGGCACGAAATCGTGAATTTCCGCAATCTCGTGTAAAGAAAGCTCTCTTGCCAAAATCACGCGCGAAACGCCCTGCTCCGCCCAAAATTTTACGGCGTATTTGTTCGTCGTGTTGGCTTGCGTGGAAAGATGTAACGTGAGCTTCGGCGCGACTTTTTTTGCCAAATAAATCACGCCCGGATCGCTGATAATCGCGCTGTCTACGCCCATGCTTTCCAAGCTTTTGAAATATTCCTCAAGCTGCTTAAAATCGGCGTTTTTCGCAAAAATATTTGCCGTTACGTATACTTTTTTACCCAACGAATGAGCGGTTGAAACAGCATTTTGCATTTCTTCCGCTGTGAAATTGTCCGCAAACGTGCGCAGGGAAAAATTCTTCCCGCCGATATACGCCGCGTCCGCGCCAAAGTAAAGCGCCGTCAAAAATTTTTCATAATTCCCCGCAGGCGCTAACAGCTCCGCTTTCATATCTTTTCTCCCGTAAAAACTTATTCTTTCCCCTGATACACGGAGAGTGCGACTCCGTCCCCAACGTTGAGCACCGAAGTGATAAAATCTTTGTCCGCTGTTACCGTATAAAGGTAAGAACGAATCTTATCCACGATCGAATGCCGTTTTTGCGGAGTAGGTTCTTCGCCGCTCACCCAACCGTATAAAAGCACGTCGTCCGCGAACAGGATACTCCCCTTTTTCATCAGCCGTTTTAAATCGAATAGATATTTTTCATATTGCGCTTTCGGACCGTCTAAAAAGACAAAATCGAACTGTCCGTCCATCATTGCAAGAATCTCTCCCGCGTCCCCCAAATGCGCCGTTACCCTATCGGTTACTTGAAAATCCGCAAAATTTTGTTTCGCTTCCAAATAGCGGTCTTCTTCCAACTCTACCGTGGTGAGTTTTGCCTGCGGACAAGCGAGCAGCATTGCAACGGACGAAAGCCCAACCGCCGTACCGATCTCTAAAATCCGTTTGGGTTGGGTTGCGGAAAGCATCAATAATAAGAAATTTAGCGTTTCATCATCCGCCACGGGAATTCCGCGGTTTAAAGCGTCCGCGCGCCTTGCGCGAATACGTTCGTCCACGTTTAATTGTACCAAAGATGCCGTATATTGCATGATTTTCCTTTCGTCTTATACGTCGAGTATAGACACGACGATCAAAGGCGCTTGTTTTGTCTTTTTGTAGAAATTATTTTTCAGCGTTTTGCGGATCAACGCAGACAATTCGTCCTTGTTTCCGCTTGAATAATCGTAAGTTTCCACTGCTTTGCGGACGAGCACCGCCATTTCGCGTTCTGTTTCTTCGCCTGCAAATACGCAGCCGTGCGCTTCCACCACGGGATCGTTAATCACGTAATTGCCCGTAACTGCAATCGCGACCGTAAATACGCCGTCCGCGGACATTTTCAGTCGGTCGCGGATCACTTCGCTATCTCCGTAATCTTCCACCCCTTCGCCGTCAATCAGCCGCGTGCCCGCTTGGATATTTCCCCCAAGTTTCATACTCGTAGCGGTAAGCTCTACGCAATTCCCGATTTCCGTAATCAAGATATTTTGCGCGGGCATACCGAGCGATTCGGCAAGCTGCGCGTGGCGTTTTAAATGTCTGTATTCTCCGTGTACGGGAATAAAGAATTTCGGCTGTAAAAGAGTATGCAAAATTTTATGCTCTTCCTGGCAAGCATGTCCCGATACGTGGATTTTTTCTAAGCTTTCATATACGACCCGCGCCCCCTTTTTATAAAGGTTATTGATAACGCGGTAAATCATCTTTTCGTTCCCGGGGATCGGGTTTGCCGAAATAATAATCGTATCCTGCTCCCCGATCGTTACCTTGTTAAAATCCCCTGACGCCATACGCGTCAAAGCGCTCATCGGTTCTCCCTGCGAGCCGGTGGAAACGATCAAAAGCTCTCCGTCGAAAAGGTTTTTCGTCTTTTCAATATCAATCAAAACCCCTTCGGGAATTTTCAACTCCCCAATTTTCACAGCCGCGTCAACGACCTTGAACATGCTCCTGCCCGAAAGCGCCACTTTGCGGCGGTATTTGACTGCCAAATCAATAATTTGCTGTAATCTATGCACGTTCGAGGCAAACGTCGCGATAATAATACGACGGTTGGTATTTTCCGAAAAAAGATGATCGAGCGTCGTTCCAACGACCGTTTCGCTCATGGTATACCCTGTGCGTTCGATATTCGTCGATTCCGCCATATAGAGTAAAACGCCTTCTTTGCCAAGCTCGGCAATCCGTTTCAAATCAATTTGCTGACCTGCCACGGGAGTAAGGTCAATTTTGAAATCTCCGCTGTGATATATCAGTCCGTTCGGCGTTTTGATTGCCAAAGCGCACGCGCCGGAAATGGAATGGTTCACGTTGATAAATTCCACCTCGAACACGCCAAGCCGAATCTTTTCACCTGCCTCTACGACGCGTTGCAGGCTTTGAATACGCCCTTCTTGCAATTTATTATCCGCAAGCATCAACGTCAAACGAGTTCCATAGACGGGCACGTTTGCGCCAAGCTCTTTCATCAAATAGGGCAAACCGCCGATATGGTCTTCATGACCGTGCGTGAGCAAGATACCGCGGATTTTTTCCTTGTTTTCCACCAAATAGGTTACGTCGGGCACAACCGAATCTACTCCTGGCATATCTTCGTTGTTGGGAAAGGTCAGCCCTGCATCAATAATGATAATATCATTACCGTATTCCAGCGCAGTCATATTCTTCCCAATCTCGCCTACACCGCCAAGAAAAAGTACCTTGACAGATTTTTGTTTACTCGTCCCCTTTGTCTTTTGCTTTTTAACGGGCAAAATAGGCTCGACGTCGGTAGTAGACACCCATTCCGATAACCTTTCCTTCTTTGAGTTTTTAGGGGAATTTAAACGTTTTTTTAAAGGGCTACTTTTAAGTTCGGTAGCCTGTTCTTCCCTTTTTTGCGATGATTTTTGTCCGCGCTTTACGCTTTTTTTACGCTTGTCCAAAATGAATGCATCCGCGCCGTAGAGATTTGTTGCAAACAGCTCGTTTGCAAATCCGTCCATCGACGTTCCCATCGGGTTTTTATTTGTACGCGCGCGCGTATTTTTGGTTGCGGAAAGTCCTTTCTCGGAAAGCCCTTTTGCCGTTTGTCTTGTAGATTTTCCCGCTTTGTTCGTTTTTTCGTTTTCCTTTACCGCGCTTTTATTTTCTTTGGTGCGTACACCCTTTTTTATGGGCTTGTCTTGTTTTTTTCTTTCTTCCTTCACCTATAATAAGTCTCCTTAGCGGATTTTCCGCCTATAAAATAGAGAGCCGAAAATATGGAATTATCAGCTCTCTACCTAAGTTATTCGTATGTTTCTTTTGCGAAAGTCTTAAAAGTCGAGCTCGACTTTCTTTTCTTTGGTTGCCTTAATAAAGCCTTCGTCGAAAAGCTGTTTCGTGGACTGGTAGCAGAATTCTTCTACGTAATCAACGTCCTTATACTTTTCATCTTTTTCAACCGCGAGTTTTTCGGCAAGCGCTTCCACCAAACGAACAGCTTTCTTTACGGCAGCGTCGCTCTTGATCTTGATCATAAACGGCGTTGTTTCGTAAGCTTTTTGTCCGCTAACGTCCTTTTGATGGTATACCGTCGTCTTAAATTCGGGGTCGTTGGGATCAAGTGCAAGATACAAGCAAAGCGTCTTTCCGCAAATGTTGATCTTTGCAACCGTTTCTCTGCCGACATTAAATCTATCCGCGTGCCAGCTAACGTTCGAATTCAAACGCTTATAGGAAGTCAGCGCATTCTTCAAATCGCTGTAATAGCCCTTTACCTTTTCGTCGCTTTGTCTAATCTTCGCCGTAAAGCTTCTCTTTAAACGGATTACAAGTCCCGTTTCCGCATCAACAAGCTGGTTATCAACTTCTTGATAAGATTGAATACCAACAGCAACAGCAAGTTCTTCATGTGCGGGAGCTTCGTCCACGATCGGCTGTACCACAACGGGAGCTTCTTCCACTACTTCTTCCGCAGGTTCTTCGATGGGAGTTTCTTCCACCACTTCTTCCGCAGGTTCTTCAATGGAAGCTTCTTCCACTACTGCGGGAGCTACGCAAGGAACACCGCGAGCGCAAATTTCATCCGCAACCGTTTCCGCAATCGCTTGTACGCCTTCGTCGTCCAAAACAAGATCGTAGGTCGCTTCCTGCGAAATCTTGTCTTCCACTATTTCCGCAATTCTGTCGTAATCAACGGGATCGGGAACAATTTGCGCCGCTTGCGCCGCAAGACATACTTTGTCGTAATCGATAGGATCGGTAGGTTCGGGCATCGCAATTTTTGCCGATACCTTTTCCGCGATGCTGTCGATGCCAGCGTCGTCCAACATAACTTCGCAAGTTTGTTGCGTATTTGCCGCAAGCTTCGCCACAACAACGTCCGCAAGTCTATCGTAATCGAGCGCTTTCGCAACCGCTTGTTCGATCATTGCGCCGATACGGTCGTAATCAACTTCCGCAGCAGGGGCAACCGCCGCTACGGGTGCGGGGTTCGTTTGATTGAGCATTGCCGCAATACGGTCGTAATCTACTTCTGCCGCAGCAGGGGCTACGATCGGAGCAGGCGCTACCTTGCTGACGATTTCCGCAATTTTATCATAATCCACTTCCGCTGCTACGGGAGCAACTACGGGCGCGGGAGCTACCACTGCCGTACCGTCTGCCGTAACCACGGGCATACCTGCAACCTTATCGCCTACCACTTCGCCGATACGGTTATAATCTACTCTTTCCTGTGCGGGCAAGCATTCGATAACCTTTTCGGTTACGCCGCCGATAATACGGTCGTAATCAATCGCTTGCGACGTGGGGAAACGTTCCGCAACCTTTTCCGCCGTATCTTCCGCAATGCGTATGTAATCTATTGCTTCAGCCGCTTGGGGCAACGCTTCGATAACTCGATCCGAGGTATCCTTAACAATGCGTTGATAATCAATTTCAACGTTTGCCTCCATTTTCGTCAAAGGCAACGCGTTTAATACCTTTTCAGAAGTATCCGCTGCAATACGATCATAATCTACCGCCGCCGCTTCTACTTCCTTTTGTTCCGCTTTGATTTCGTTGAGAAGCTCAAGCACTCTATCGCCGACTTCTTCCGTAATGCGGTTATAATCTACGTTTTCGTTCAAAGGAATCGCTTCTACCGCTTCCAAAATGCGTTGACTCAATTCAGGCAACGCTTCAATTTTGGGTATAACGTCCTCGCCGATTCGATCAGAAATGTTTTCTTGACCCGTCATAACCTGCTGGTGAAGTTCTTTCAGTGCGTTCAGTTCGTCAATAACCGCCTGCAACTGATCTAAAGACTGCACTTTGGACGCAACCTTTTCATTCATCTCGCCAATTGCGGAATTCAAGCCGTCGAAAATGCTTTGATTCTGTATGTAGCCGTAACGAAGCTCCTGTGCGATCGTAGCCGCGGATTCATCACTGTCCGCTTTCATCTGCTCGTACATAGAGCCCATTTGAATGGAGGAGTACTTCAATTCGTTCATGATCTCCTCTTTCATTCTCTTTAAATCGTACGAAATCCATTGATATAATGCGTCGATCTTGGATACTTCCTGTGGTTTCTTGTCCGTCATTTTACACCTCGGTTTGTGGTCGTTCATCTTGCTTCCATACACGCGTCCGCGCGTACACTAAACACGATTATACCCTATATTGGCAATATTATAACATATCTTTATCAATCGGTCAAGAGTTTGACGAGAAAAAAAGTGGGGAAATTTACAACTTTTTTACAAAAACTGGATTTTTTTGCGTTTCCCCTCTTTTTTCAACTCGTACCTGCCCCCGTCTTATCTGTTTTTGCGCCGTTGAATCCATTTCACAAGCTCAACAAGCGGCACAATCACTACCCCCAGCCCTATCGCGCATAAATATTCCCCCCACGTAACGGAAGTAAATCCGAACGCCTTTGCAAGGAAAGGAACTTCACACACAAGCGTCGTCGCAAGAAACGAACCGAGCGCCGCAAGCCATAAAATTTTATTTTGTC
Organism: Candidatus Scatosoma sp.; assembly: GCA_045127595.1. Lineage (GTDB taxonomy): Bacteria > Bacillota > Clostridia > Christensenellales > Borkfalkiaceae > Scatosoma. The sequence continues at coordinate 83,087 of JBGVQS010000024.1, forward strand.
CCTTAATTTGCAGCAGGCTCTTTCTTTGCGAACGCATATTCAAGCTATGGAAGACTTCTGCCATGGACATGGTCAAGAACGCCATCGTCGTACCTGCCGCGCTATTGGCAATTTCCCAAACGCCGCTTTCTAAATAATGTCCTAAGAAATAGGAAAACAGCGTGAGTGCCGCCACCAACAAACCTTGGTAAAGCACGTCGATCCCCATGCCGCCGGCAAATATCCCCGATTTGGAATCCCTCGGTTTGCGCTTCATAACGTCCGCTTCCGCGCGCTCCATACCGAGCGCCAGTGCGGGGAAGGTATCCGTTACCAAGTTAATCCAAAGCAAATGCACGGGTTTCAATACGGTAAAACCAAGCAAGGTAGCTACGAAAATTGCGACGACTTCGCTCATATTCGAAGCAAGCAAAAATTGAATGGCTTTACGAATATTGTCGTAAATCCGTCTGCCTTCTTCCACCGCCCCGACAATGGTGGCAAAATTATCGTCCGTCAGTACCATGTCCGCAACGTTTTTCGTTACGTCCGTACCCGTAATCCCCATGCCGACGCCAATGTCCGCCGCCTTGATCGACGGTGCGTCGTTTACGCCGTCCCCCGTCATCGCGGTAACAAATCCCTTTTTCTTCCATGCGTTTACAATCCGCGTTTTATGTTCGGGCTGTACGCGTGCATAGACGCTAATCGTCGAAAATTCTTGCTCGAATTCTTCTTCGCTCATATCGTCAAGCTGCGATCCCGAAACGGCGCGAAGCTCCCCGCCTAAAATGCCAAGCTCTTTTGCAATCGCAACCGCCGTATCAATATGATCGCCCGTAATCATGATAGGACGAATCCCTGCATCGCGGCAGCGCGCAATCGCCGTTTTTACTTCGGGACGGACAGGGTCGATCATACCGCATAAACCGATGAAACACATTCCTTGTTCCAGCTCGTTCGGCTCGTACCTGCCCGGCTCATTTTCATAAATTACCTGCGCGCAAGCAAGTACTCGAAGCGCTTTATCCGCCATCGATTTGTTCGCAAAAAATATGCTTTGTTTGTACTCTTTTGTCATCGGGGTGGGCTTGCCGTCCAAAAGATAATGGGTACATTTATCCACGACAACGTCGGGTGCACCTTTGGTATATTGTATGATCTTTCCGTCTTCACAATGTACCGTAGACATCATTTTTCGGTTGGAATCGAAAGGCGCTTCTCCGATACGGGGCGCAGTTTTCTTCATTTCCGTTTTATTCAACCCGAGTTTATCTGCCCATGCAACAAGCGCCGCTTCCGTCGGTTCACCCGTAACGCCGCCAAGACCGTCCAGTTCCGCGTCCGTACAAAGCGCCATGCCCTTGGCAAGCGATTGCTCGTTTTCTCCGAAAAAGTCCACCACCGTCATCTTGTTTTGCGTGAGCGTTCCCGTCTTATCCGAGCAAATTATTTGCGCGCAACCGAGCGTTTCTACCGCCGTCAGTTTTCGAATAATCGCGTTGCGTTTGGACATATTCGTAACGCCGATCGAAAGTACGACTGTAACCACTGCCGCAAGCCCTTCGGGAATCGCCGCAACCGCAAGAGAAACGGCGACCATAAAGGAATTTAAAGCAAATTCAAAATTCAGATCTTTCGCGCGCAAAAGTTGCACGCCGAACACGATCACGCAGATCCCTAAAATGATCCAAGTAAGCGTTTTGGAAAGCTGCGAAAGCTTGCGCTGTAAAGGCGTTTTTCCTTCCTGCGCCTGCGTGAGCGCGTCCGCAATCTTCCCCATTTCCGTTTCCATGCCCACCGAAGTGATCACGACTACGCCTCTGCCGTACACTACCGTACTGCCCATGTAGACCATATTTTTTCTATCCCCCAAAGGCACGTCCTTTTCCCCTGCCTTTGCAGTGATAGCTTCCGAAGTTTTTTCCACGGGAAGGGATTCCCCCGTCAAAGCCGCTTCTTCGATTTTTAGGCTTGCACATTCCAAAATTCTGCCGTCTGCAGGCACGGAATCTCCCGCTTCTAAAAGCACAATATCCCCTACGACAAGCTCTTCGCTGGGAATCGCGAGCAATTTTCCGTCGCGGATTACCTTGGAAGTAGCCGCAGACATTTTTTGTAACGCTTCAATCGCTTTTTCCGCTTTGCTTTCCTGCACGACGCCCAAAATGGCGTTAAGAATAACTACGGCAAGAATAATGATTACGTCGGTAAAACCTTCGTTTTCCACTACCGCCAGAACGCCGCTGATTGCCGCCGCCACAATCAGGATAATGATCATCGGGTCGGTGAGCTGTTCGAAAAATCTGCGTGCAAGCGATTTTTTCTTGCCTTCCGCAAGTTTGTTTCTGCCGTTTCTTTCCAAACGCTGCTTTGCTTCCGTCGAAGAAAGCCCTGTTTCCTTCGAAGTGGACAGCTCGTTTAAAACGGCTTCTTTTTCTACGTAATACTCTTTCATTTTTAACTCCTTATTATTTATAATATGTAGCAAATTACGTAAAAAATCCGAGTACGGAAAACGCACTCGGAAAAGTTACAAAAAAAAGACTTCACGCGCGTTTCCGCACAATGAGTCTCGCAATTTAAGACAAGCCAGACCGAACGCCGATCAGTGTTGTTGACTTGCCGCGCATAAGCGTATGCTACTCCCTCAATGGGATTTTATGGTAATATTATATAATGTTTTTTCACATTTGTCAAGAGCTCGCAGGCGTTTTTTTGTGAAAATTCGAAAAAATTTTATTACTTGGTTTTTTACGAGATTGCTTCGTCATTTCATTCCTCGCAATGACTAATACCCATACCCGTCATTGCGAGCGTAGCGCGGCAATCTCTCTATAATTTATTGCTTGGTTTTTTACGAGATTGCTTCGTCATTTCATTCCTCGCAATGACTAATACGGCAAGACGCGGCGCGCGAGGCTTTTCGACGGGAGCGTACGCCTGTACGTGAGCAAGAAAAACGCAGCGCAACACGGTATTGCGTCCACCGTTTTTCCACCGTGCAAAATAGCGCGAAGAAAAACAGAGCAAGACGCAAGCAAGACGCGGCGCGCGAGGCTTTTCGACGGGAGCGTACACCTGTACGTGAGCAAGAAAAACGCAGCGCAACAAAGTATTGCGCCGCGTATTCTCTGTTTTTTTATTCTTCGTCAGGGAGATCTACATTATGATAAACATTCTGCACGTCGTCGTGTTCTTCCAACGCGTCGATCATTTTCTCAAACGTAGCAACCTTGTCCGCAGGAAGCTCGATACGGTTTTGGGGAATCATAGCGATTTCCGCCTGCACGAAACGAATCTTGGGTTCTTCCTCTTCGTTTCTTCTGCCCTTGGGTGCAGCCGCCATCAATTCCGCATTCTTGTCTTCCAAGTATTTACGCACTTCCGAGAAGGTTTCGGGCGCGGTAAAAATTTCATAGACGTCGTCGCTTACCACTACGTCGTCCGCACCTGCTTCCAACGCATATTCCGTCATCGTGTCTTCGTCCAGCTCTACCGTTCTTTCTACAACGATATACCCTTTGTTATCGAAGTTATAAGATACGCAGCCATTTTGTCCAAGCTGACCGCCGTGTTTACCCAAAATAGCGCGCACGTCGCCTGCCGTACGGTTGATATTGTCCGTCAACGTCGTAATAATGACTGCCGAACCAGCTACGCCGTACCCTTCGTACGTGAGTTCCTTGTAATCCGCACCGCTCATTTCGCCCGAAGCTTTTTTAATGCTGCGTTGAATATTATCGTTGGGCATATTTGCCGCTTTTGCTTTTGCGATAATATCCGCAAGCTTGCTGTTCGTTTCAGGGTTCGGATTGCTCTTTGCGGCAACGGCAATTTCTCTGCCGAGCTTGGTAAAAATTCTACCTTTCGCCGCGTCCGCCTTACCTTTTTTCGCCTGTATGTTGTGCCATTTGCTATGTCCTGACATGTTCTTTTCTCCTTGTATTTATTCCTGAAAGCCGTCCTTTTGCAGAACGTACATAATGATTCCCGCCGAAACCGCCGCGTTCAAGCTTTCCTGCGTGGACGTCATGGGGATTTTGACCGTGTGCGTAGCCGCCGCCCTTAAAAGCGCAGACACGCCGTTTCCTTCGTTTCCGATCACGAGCGCAAAACGCTTGGGGGAAAGGAAATTAAACACGTTTTCCCCGCCCATATCCGCCACTACAATCGGCGTTGTCGAAAGATTGTCAAGCAACGTTTCCCGCGGAGCGCGATAAATTTTCGTAAAGAATACGCCGCTCATACTCGCGCGGACGCTTTTGGGGGAATAGGGATCGGCGCAATCGTCGGTCAAGTAAATTTCCTTATAGCCAGCCGCGTTCGCAGTACGAATGATCGCACCAACGTTGCCGGGATCGGAAACGCCGTCCAAAAGCAAGCACCTGCCTTGGGGAGCGCATACCCCTTCTTCGGGGATTTTTACCCGACATAAAATACCTTGCGGCGTTTTTTCGTCCGAAAGATGACGGAATACGTCCTGCGAAACGCAAACGGTCAAACTTTCCGGGAAAGGATTTTCCCCGTCGTAGCTTTCGGATACGAATACCCGTTCGACCTCCAAGCCGCTTTTCGCGCATTCCGCCGCCATTTTCCTGCCTTCCACCAAAAACAAACCGAGCTCTTTCCTGCCCTTTTTGTCTTTTAGCGTAACCGTTTCTTTTATAAGCGGATTGTTTTTCGACGTTAAAATCATAGTTCCTTACATAACGAAAAAGCCTTTTTAGATGAACTCATAAAAGGCTTTTTGTATCATAATTAAAGCGCAGCTTTTGCTTTTTCAACGAGCTGTGCGAATGCAGGTGCGTCGTTTACTGCGATATCCGCAAGCACCTTTCTGTTCAAGTTGATGCCCGCTGCGGACAAGCCGTGCATAAATTTGCTGTAGGAAAGACCGCTAAGTCTTGCAGCCGCATTGATACGGGTGATCCAAAGACGACGGAAATCCCTCTTTTTTCTTCTTCTACCGATGAACGCATAGTTCAACGACTTCATTACCGCTTCGCGCGCAATTCTGTACGAACGGCTCTTGCTTCCGTAGTAGCCTTTGGAAAGTTTGAAAATTTTTCTACGCTTTTTAACCGCGTTAACTGCTCTCTTAATACGCATATTCTATATCTCCTTTCTCTTATTTCTTGTAAGGCATCATGCTCTTAACCGTGCTTTCTTGCGTAGAAGCAACGAGCGCGCCTTGACGCAAACGTCTCTTTCTCTTTCTGTTCTTGGTTTCAGCTTTATGGTTCTTACCGCTGTGCGAACGGTTCACTTTGCCCGATCCGGTAAGCCAGAAACGCTTTTTGGTACTGCTATGAGTTTTCTGTTTAGGCATAATTTTATCCTCCGAAATTTTTTTACTGTTTTATGCTTGTCCGACGCGCCGAGCGCCGTTGACAACCGAAATTATTTTGCCGGCGCGAGAATCATCAAAATGTTTCTGCCTTCCGTCTTGGGTTCTTTGTCCATAACCGCTTTGCCGCCCAAAAGGTCGAAAAATCTACGCATTACGTCCATACCCATCGCCGCGTGCGCCATTTGTCTGCCGCGCATACGGATCGATACCTTTACTTTGTTGCCGTCGCCGAGCATTTCTACCGTCTTTTTCGCCTTGACGTTCAAATCGCCTACGTCAATCGTCATCGAAAGATAAATTTCTTTCAATTCAATTACCTTTTGGTTTTTACGGTTTTCCTTTTCTTTCTTCGCTTGCTCGAATTTAAACTTCCCGTAGTTCATAATTTTGCATACGGGGGGAACGGCGTTCGGGGAGATCTTTACAAGATCCAAATCCTCTTCTTCCGCCAACGCAAGCGCTTGCGCCGCGCTCATGATACCGAGCTGCTCGCCTTCTGCCGAAATGACTCTGACTTCTCTATCGCGAATTTCTTCGTTGATCTGATGCTGGTCTTTTATGGTCGTATACCTCACAACAAAATTTAAAGGGCTGCTACGCATAGCAACCCTTTTTTCGCATAATATTCTCCGCACGTTGCGGATAAGAAAATTATCGAGCCGTACCGATCTATATCGCACGGCGAGAAGGTTCGCTTCTGCTTAGCCTACATATCATACCATAAGCAAAAGCGCCTGTCAAGCATTTTTTATTACTTTTTTTACATTTTTTACTTAAAATGCAATTTTTTCTGCAATATCCTTTTTCACCGTTTCGATAAATTCGTCCGCGGAAATCGCGCCCATATCCCCCTTGTCGCGGCGGCGTACGGCTACTTGACCAGCTTCCATTTCCTTGTCCCCGACAACGACCATGTAAGGCACTTTTTCCATCTGCGCTTCGCGGATTTTGTAGCCGATCTTTTCGTTTCTGTCGTCTACTTGAACGCGGATACCCGCTTCCTTCATCTTCGCGCAAAGCTCTTTTGCATACGCTTCCTGTCTGTCCGTAATCGGCAAAATTTTTACCTGCAACGGCGAAAGCCATACGGGGAATTTCCCTGCGAAATGTTCGATCAAAATCCCGATAAAACGCTCGATCGAACCGAACGCTACGCGGTGTACCATGATCGGACGGTGCTTTGCTCCGTCTTCGCCGATATATTCAATTTCAAATCTTTGCGGAAGCTGGAAGTCAAGCTGAATCGTACCGCATTGCCACGTTCTACCGATAGAGTCTTCCAAATGGAAGTCAATCTTCGGCCCGTAGAACGCGCCGTCCCCTTCATTGACAACGTACTTAAGCCCCATATCGTCGAGCGCGGAACGCAAGGATTCGGTTGCGATTTCCCAATCCTCGTCGCTGCCCATGCTGTTTTCAGGGCGAGTGGAAAGCTCTACGTGGTACTTAAACCCGAACAGCGTATACACTTCGTTAATCAAACGCACTACGCCCTTGATTTCGTCCTTGATTTGTTCTCTCGTCATAAAGATATGCGCGTCGTCCTGCGTAAAGCAACGCACGCGGAACAAGCCGTGGAGCTGACCGGATTTTTCATGGCGGTGCACAAGCCCAAGCTCGCCCATACGGATAGGCAAGTCCTTATAGCTATGCGGTTCGTTTTTATAAACAAGAATACCGCCCGGACAGTTCATAGGCTTGATCGCAAAATCTTCTTCGTCCACCTTGGTGGTATACATATTATCGCGGTAATGGAACCAGTGTCCCGACGTTTCCCAAAGGGTGCGGTTGAGCATGATGGGAGTATTGACTTCCACGTACCCTTCGCGCGTATGGATTTGACGCCAATAATCGATAAGGGTATTTTTTAACACCATACCGTTGGGCAAGAAGAAGGGCAAGCCCTTGCCTTCGTTCATCATTGCAAAGAGTTTGAGTTCCTTACCAAGCTTGGTATGGTCGCGCTTTTTCGCTTCTTCGAGCATAGTGAAATACGCTTCCATTTCATCCTTTTTCGCAAACGCCGTACCGTAGATACGGGTGAGCATTTTGTTATGCTCGTCCCCACGCCAGTACGCGCCCGCGATACTCGTCAAACGGAACGCTTTGATTTTGCCCGTAGACGGAAGGTGCGGTCCGCGGCAAAGGTCGGTGAAATTCCCCTGCTTATAGAAGGAGATCGTTTCCCCTTCGGGCAAGTCCTTGATAAGCTCCACCTTATAATTTTCGCTATAACTTTCCATCAGCGCAATCGCTTCTTCCCTAGGGAGCGTAAAACGTTCAACGGGAAGATTGCTCTTGATGATTTTTTGCATTTCGCTTTCCACCTTCGCAAGGTCAGCCTGCGTAATGGGGGTTACGAAATCGACGTCGTAATAAAAGCCGTTGTCGATAACGGGTCCGATCGAAAGCTTGCAAGTGGGATAGATCGTCTTTAACGCCTGCGCCAAAACGTGCGCGCAGGTATGACGGTAAACCTGTAACCCTTCCTTGTCTTTCAGGGTAACGATTTCCAACGAGTCTCCCTCTTTAAGCTCCTGCGAAAGATCGACGAGTTCCCCGTTCACCTTCGCACAGACTGCGTTTCTTGCCAAGCCTTCGGAAATGGCGAGCGCCGCTTGCATTGCGGTTGCGTTTTCCGCAAGCTCCATTACGTCGCCGCTTTTCAAAGTGATGTTCATAATATTCCTCCGTAAAATTCTACTTTTTCAAAAAAATAAACGCCCTTAAACTACGTGAGTTTAAGGACGCATTGAGTTGCGCGGTTCCACCTTAATTGCCGTGGCTATACCACAGCCGCTTTAATAAAATCTTTATAAAATACATGACCGTACGTAAAGCGGTTTCATCTTCCGTCCGTCGTTATCCGCCTTACAGCCAAAGGGCGGACTCTCTGTAAACGCATAAACGGCGCTACTTGTCTTTACGTGTATCATTTTACTCTTTTTGTTCCCGCTTGTCAACTGTTTTTAGCAAAAAACCGCTTTTTCGCGATAATATTTTTTCAAAAACGCCGCCGTTTCCGCGTCCGTTTCCCCGAAACAGTACACCTGCTCCGCCCCGCCGAGTAAAATTTCCCCGATTGGAGATTCCACGCCCGTCAAAATACTTCTTGAAAGTCGCCTATAATCCTCGTCGTACGCCTTGCCATCCTTTAAAAAGAGCTTCCCTTCCCCGTCCTCTACGAGAAAACCGATAAACCCTTCCATCGAGCTTTCTCCCATATCCGTCGGGATATAGCAAGCGATTTCCTCCCAGCGTTCGCGCAGTTCTTTTAAACGGAAATGGTACATGCCGTCCAAGCAATATTCCCCAAAACCGCGAATACGTTTGGCAACAAAGTTTTTATCTTCCCGATAGTCCGCCGCCACAAGCGCCGTCAATAAAATCCGCCGCTGTAACCCCGTGAGTAAGGGCAAATGCAGCCGTTTTTCAAAATAGGCGTATTTATATCCCACCGCGATAACGTCCGCGATATTTTCTTCCGTAAATTTTCTGACGTACGGACAATATTCCCGTTCCGTTTTAAAGGCTATTTCCGTCCTGTCCCCTTCGGTGGATATGCCCGTTTCCGCAGGCAGAAAGGAAAAGCGTTCCCGTACCTTGCCGTAAAGATAGGACATATACAGACCGTCATAGCCGTTTTGCGATACCGTTATTTCTTCCACATAAGTATTGTATGCCGTAAAATCAAAATTATTTATCCGAAATTACATTCCTTATTTTGATACGCGCGTAATTTGCTTGACTTAACAATAAAAATGTTCTATAATAGAAAAATCATAAAATAAGTTTTTGGAGTTTGTTATTATTATGGATATGAAATCCGTGGAAAGCAAATGGCAGGCAAAATGGGAAAAATCGAAAATTAACGTTTTCAATAAGAAAAACGCCGATAAGAAATTGTACGTACTCGAAATGTTCTCCTACCCCTCCGGGTCGAAGCTGCACGTTGGGCACTGGTACAATTACGGACCGACGGACACGTATGCGCGTTTTAAGAAGATGCAGGGCTATGAAGTGTTTCAGCCTATGGGCTTCGACGCGTTCGGTTTGCCCGCGGAAAACTACGCAATAAAAACGGGAATCCATCCCAAGGATTCCACCGAAAAGAACATTGCAACCATGGAACAGCAACTCAAAAATATGGGTGCTATGTTCGACTGGACGGCGGAAATTAAAACCTGCGAAGAAGATTATTATAAATGGACGCAATGGCTGTTCTTACAGCTTTACAAAAAGGGACTTGCTTACCGCAAAGAAGCCCTTGTCAACTGGTGTCCTTCCTGCGAAACGGTTCTTGCAAACGAACAGGTTATCGACGGTAAATGCGAACGCTGCAGCTCGGTCGTTCTCCGCAAGGATATGACGCAATGGTTCTTAAAAATTACCGATTATGCGGAAGAATTGCTCGATAAGCTCGACACGATCGACTGGCCGGAAAAGACCAAGCTCATGCAAAAGAACTGGATCGGTAAATCGACGGGTTGCGAAATCAATTTCGAATGTGAAACGGGCGATACCATCACGGTATTTACTACCCGTCCCGACACCGTATTCGGCGTAAACTACGTCGTACTCGCGCCCGAACATCCCCTTACGGAAAAGTTAAAGGCGGCGCATCCCGAAAAGGCGCAAGAAATCGACGCGTACGTACAATATGCCGCGGAAGCGAACGACATTGACCGTCTTTCCACCGCACGTGAAAAAACGGGCGTATTCACTGGTGCGTATGCTACCCATCCCATCACGGGCAAAAAACTCCCCGTTTACCTTGCTGATTACGTGCTTTATTCTTATGGCACGGGCGCGGTTATGGCGGTTGCGGCGCACGACGAACGCGACTACGCTTTCGCGAAAAAATACGGCTTGCCCGTTACCCAAGTCATTCAAAAGAAGGGCGGAGAAACCATTCTCCCCTACTGCGAAGACGGCATTTTGGTCAACAGCGGCATGTTCGACGGCCTTTCGGGCGAAGAAGCGCGGGACGCGATTGCGGTATATTTGACCAAAGTCGGCAAAGGCGGTAAAAAAGTAAACTACCGTTTGCGCGACTGGTCGGTTTCCCGTCAAAGATACTGGGGCGCGCCCATTCCCATGATCCATTGTGAAAAGTGCGGCGTTGTGCCCGTTCCTGAAAAGGATTTGCCCGTCAAGCTTCCTTACGACGTGCAATTTATGCATACGGGGAAATCCCCTCTTGCTTCCCACGAAGGGTTTATGAAATGTACTTGCCCTAAATGCGGTAAGAAAGCTATGCGCGATCCCGATACACTCGATACCTTCGTTTGTTCAAGCTGGTATTATCTTCGTTATCCCGAAGCAAATAACGACAAGCAAGCCTTCTCGACGGAAATCGCAAACAAGATGCTCCCCGTAGACGTTTACGTAGGCGGTTCGGAACACGCTTGTATGCACTTGCTCTATGCACGTTTTATCACAAAAGCTTTGCGTGATATGGGCTACGTCAATTTCGACGAACCCTTCAAGCGTCTTGTCCATCAAGGCATCATTTTAGGACCTGACGGAAACCGCATGTCCAAATCGCACGGCAACGTTGTTTCCCCTGATAAATACGTAGACGAATACGGTTCGGACGTCTTCCGTATGTATTTAATGTTTGGGTTCAGCTATACCGAGGGCGGTCCTTGGAACGACGACGGTATCAAGTCGATTGCAAAATTCCTTGAACGCGTGGAACGGCTCGTTGGCAAAGTCGCGGAAATGAAAGAAAAGAACACGACGACCGAAATCGCTACGGCGGAAAAAGCACTCAATTATGCGAAACACAGCGCGCTTAAATGCATTACCCGCGACGCGGAAGCATTCTCGTTCAATACTTCGGTTGCCCGTTTGATGGAATACGTGAACGCTTTGCAAAAATACGAAAACGAAGAAAAGAAAAACGTTGTCTTCTATAAGGCTTGCGTCAACGACCTTGTTCGTATGTTCGCGCCGTTTGCCCCTCATTTTTCCGAAGAACTTTGGGAAATGCTCGGGCACAAGAGCTCCGTTTTCGAAGAAAGCTATCCCCTTGTAGACGAACAAGCGCTGATCAAGGACGAAACGGAATACGCTATCCAAATCAACAGTAAGATCAAAGCGAAGCTCATGATTCCCGAAGGGTTGTCCGACGCGGATATCCAAGCGACCGTTTGCGCATATCCCGAAATTGCGGAACAGATTGAAGGCAAAACCGTTAGAAAATGTATCATCGTCAAAGGACGTTTGGTAAACCTGATTATCGGTTGATAAAAACAAAATAAAATCACCCTGCGGTGTCGAGTGCAACCACTCTTATACCGCAGGGCTTTTTTATATGCCAATATAACAATTATTCGTTTTCACAACGTTCAATCGAAAGAATAAAGGGATTCGTTTCGACAATTTCGTTTAAGCGACTAGAAGAAAACTCCTTATCAGTATTCAAGGTAGCGCGATAGACCACGCGCCCTTCCTGACGCTTGATGACGAGATGATTAAATCGATCCGTACCGAAAATTTCCTTAATTTTTAAATTTTCCGTACCCGTTTGCAAAAACTCGATTTTTACCGAGTAATATTTTTTCGAGCGGAAAAAGCTAAACGGCGCGTGGAACAAGCACTGTGCAAAAATGATAAGCGCCGCCGCCCCGACAGCCAATATGTACAATCTACCGCCGCAAGCCATACCAACGCCCGCGGTTGCCCAAACGCCCGCCGCCGTCGTCAAACCGCGCACCGCTTGCTGTTTATAAACAATCATACCTGCGCCTAAAAAGCCTACGCCGGATACGATTTGCGCGGCAACTCTGGCAGAGTCCGCTGCCCCTGCAAAGGCATGCTTTGAAATGACCATCATCAAAGCCGCCCCTACGCAAACGATCGTATGGGTACGAATCCCCGCTTCTTTAAAGCGGAGTTTTCGTTCAAACCCGATACAAAAACCCAATCCGACGGATAACAATAAATCGAGCAACATTCTTAATTCTTCCATGCTTTCACTCGTCCTTATCTTATAATTTTGTGCATTATAACACACGCGGACGGAAAAATCAAGGCTTTTTCCAAAAAAAGTTACGTTTCCATGCAATTTTGTTATTTTATAACAATTCTTTCACGGAATTTAAAACGTACGTGGGTGTTTCCTGCGGCGGTGCTTTTTTCAAATCTTCAAAAGTCGCTTCTCCGCTTAACACAAGCACGGTATCTACCCCTGCATTGTTTCCAGCCGCCACGTCCGTATACAATCGATCCCCGATCACCACCGTTTCCGCCGCCGTATAACCGAATTTTTGCATAACGGCATAAATCATTTCCGGTTGCGGTTTTCCGATAAATTTCGGTTTTTTACCGGTAGCAAGATATAGGCTGTGGCACATAGCGCCGCAATCGGGAATATAGCCAAACTCGACGGGGCAAACCCAATCGGGATTCGTCGCATAATAAGGAAGCTCGTATTTTGTAAGCATTTTGCAGGTTGTATATACCTTTTCGCCCGTCGTTTCAGGATCGAACCCCACGAGAATCGCACATGCGCCGTCGGTATACTCCGTTGTAACCTTTAAACCGTTTTCCCTTAGTTCTTCTATCAAAGACGCCGTACCCTGCACGTAAATCAAGCAATCCTTATACGACTTTTTCAAAAACTCCACCGTTGCTTGCGCCGAAGTATAAAAATGTTCTTCCGTAATTTGTTTCAAACCTAACCCGTGCATTTTCGAAGCGTATTCTTTCAACGATTTAGACGCGTTATTTGTAATAAACACGTACCTGCCCCCGCCTTTTTCGATTTTTTGCAATATTTCTTTTACGCCCTCGAATAAAATTTTATCCAAATATACCGTGCCGTCCATATCGAATAAAAAAAGTTTTTTGCTTTGTAATCCGCTTACGTTCTTCCCATTTAAATCTTCCATATTCTCCCCTTGCTTATTCCGCTTATTCAGCTTATTCCGATTCTCCCGTAACGATTAAATCCGCGCCGTCGGAAATATTTTCATACAATATCTGTCCGATTTTGACGGGCAACTTGCAACGCACGCGGTTGATTTTTTCCATGACGGGAAATATATTCTCCTTCTTGATTGCCCTACTTGTTTTCACGGGAATCAACGTTCCATTTTCGGCGCGCACGGTAGAAGTTACAATCCGCATCGGACAAACCGCTTCTTGCTCGGCATAGCGTTTCCCACGCGGACAAGCGTTGCCTTGTACCAAAACGGCTTTTCCGTCTTCTACTTTCACCGACATTTCGCACCCAACGGGGCATTCAATACAAGTCATTCTTCTTTCCGACATCATTCTTTCTCCATACAAACCCTCAATTCATCCACCGCGTTTACAAGTAATTGCGGCGTTAAGATACACGTTTCCATCTCTCCTGGTACAACAACCCGTTTTTTGCGTTCAAATAAAACCTTTCCACCGCTTTTAATGCGCAATATTCCGTTTTCAATCCGCTTTGTTACGCGAAAAAACAGCTTAATCGGCGCGAAAATTTCCCGATGAATTTTTTGCGGTAAAACGTAAGAAACGTTCTCACCTTCGTATGCAAAAATATACGCCCGATTTCCTTGTTCCGTCCCATCTAAAACGTACTCCGCGGCGCTTTTTCCCGCCGTTTCCCCTTCTTCGGAAACGTAATCCACCAAATCGTGCACCTGCAACACGTTACCGCAAGCAAACACCCCAGCCAGCGAAGTTTCCCGCCGTTCGTCCACAATCGCGCCGTGTGTTTTTTCGGATAGATCGATACCTGCCCCCATCGAAAGCTCGTTTTCAGGCAACAATCCAACTGAAAACAAGACGGTATCGCAATCAAAATGCAGCTCGGTTCCTGCAATCGGCTGAAAATGCTCGTCCACCTTAGACACGGTTACCCCCGTTACGCGGTCTTCCCCCTCGATCCTCGTTACTGTATGTTGTAAATATAATGGAATCCCGAAGTCCTCTAAGCATTGCACCACGTTCCGTTTCAAGCCGCTCGAATAGGGCATTATTTCACAAACGGCAAGCACTTTTGCCCCTTCAAGCGTCATTCTCCGCGCCATAATTAATCCTATATCCCCCGAACCGAGTATCACTACCCGTTTTCCCACGAGATACCCTTTTATATTCACGTATTTTTGCGCAGTTCCCGCCGAATATATCCCAGCAGGACGGCTGCCTGCGATATTCAGCGCGCCACGACTTCGTTCCCGACAGCCCATCGCCAAAATAATCGATTTCGCTTGCAGAGTAAACACCCCCGTTTGCGCATTTACCGCCCTTACCCGCTTTTCTTTATCAAACGACAGCACCGTAGTTTCCGTCAGCGCCGTAATATTTCGCTTTTTGAGTTCCTTTTCAAAGCGTGCGGCGTATTCGGGTCCAGTCAAGCTCTCTTTAAAACGCGCCACGCCGAAGCCGTTGTGAATGCATTGATTTAAGATACCGCTCAAGCGTTCTTCCCGTTCTAAAAGGAGAATATCCTTTGCTCCGTTATCAAACGCCGAAATCGCCGCGGCAAGTCCCGCAGGTCCGCCGCCGATTACGACCACGTCATACCTTTCTTTCATTTCAGCACCCACGTCAAAAGCTTTGAAGCCTTTCCTTTTTTGGTTACTTCTTCAAGCGGAACAGATAATTCTTCCGCGACCAACTCCGCGATACGCGGTTGACAAAAACCGCCTTGACATCTGCCCATACCTGAACGCGTCCGCCGTTTTATCCCGTCAATATCCCTTGCAGGCGGGTTCGTTTTCAGGGCTTTCCGTATCTCCCCTTCCGTGATTTGTTCGCACCTACAAACAATTTTACCATAGGCAGGGTCGCGTTGAATGAGTTTATTCTGTTCTTCCTTAGACAAATCTTTAAAAAAATATTCCTTCTGCCGTTCTCCGTTGAAGCGTTCGTTTTTCACCAGCTCTATCCTTTTAGAAAGAAAAGCTTCCACAACGTATTTCGCGATTGCAGGGGAAGCGGTAAGCCCAGGCGATTCTATCCCGATACAATGCACCGCACCTTTCTTTCCGCTTTCTTCTATGATAAAATCACGGCGTTCCGTATACGCGCGAAGTCCTGCAAACGAAGTGATAACGCTCCGCATAGGAATCTTCTCGCAAAGGATTTTCGCCCCATCAAGCACCGCAGTTAAGCCCTTTTGCGTCGTGTCGTGATCGGCAATATCCACTTCTTCCGACGTAGGACCGAGTAAAATGTTTCCGTCCACCGTCGGCGTTACAAGTATCCCTTTCCCCTTTTTCGTCGGCGTGCGAAAAAGGGTATGCTTGACGAAATCTTCTCGCTTGTCCAACAAGACGTATTCCCCCTTTCGAGCCTTTACGTCATATCCGTTATCCCCGAATAGCGCGGCAATTTCCCCGCCTTGTAGCCCTGTGCAATTCACCACGCACTTCCCCTGTACCTGCCGACAATCCTTTGCAGTGAGCGTAAAACAAGGAAATTCCCCCTTAGCCTTACAAACCTCAAAATCGGTATACAACGCCGCACCGTTATCCATCGCGTTTCCGATAGCGGCTATCGTTAAGCCGTAGGGGTTGACTATGCCGCCGCTCGGCGCATAAAGCGCCGCGCACGCCGATTTGGACACCTGCGGTTCTAAGGCAAACAACTCCTTTTGAGATAGAATTTGTAAATCTTTTACGCCGTTTTGTTCACCGCGCGCTTTTAATTCCTGCAAAATTTTTACTTCTTCGTTTGTAAAGGCAACCACCAAAGAACCGTTTTTAAGAAACTTTACCCCAAGCTGACGGCAAACTTCTTCCATCATTTTGTTGCCTAAAACGTTAAATTTTGCCTTCAACGAGTTCGGTTGCGCGTCATAACCCGCGTGAACGATTCCGCTGTTTGCCTTGCTTGCGCCCATGCAAACGTCGTTTTCCTTTTCCAATAACGCCACGCGTACGTTGTATTTTGTCAACTCCCGTAAAAGCAGTCCGCCGACTACGCCGCCGCCGATTATAATTACGTCAAACATGCATTTCTTCCCCTTTATCCATCGTAGTATGCGCACTTTTTTCTTTAATAAACGTAAAAAACGCCCAACTGAGCGTTTTTTATTTACCCAAGCGCGACGTCTAACGCCATCATTAACGCAAAACCGATCATCACCCACAGCCCGCAGGAAAATTTATCCCCTTCTTGACTGGAAACGGGAATCAAGTCGTTTGCGACCACAAACAGCATTGCCCCTGCCGCAAAAGACAAAAACCACGGCTGTAAGACAATGAGTTTTGCCGCCGTAAAATATCCAAGCACGGCAAAACAAGGCTCGGGCGCGCCGCTGAGTACGCCAAACAAAAACGCTTTTCTTCGTCCATAGTAACGCCGTAGCGGCAAAGCGACCGCCGCACCTTCGGGGAAATTTTGCAAGCCTATGCCGATGGAAAGCGCCAAAGCGGACGCATATGCCGCCGCCGTACCCTGTACCGCCGCCGCCCCGAATGCAAACCCCACGGCAA
This sequence comes from Candidatus Scatosoma sp., assembly GCA_045127595.1. Classification (GTDB taxonomy): domain Bacteria; phylum Bacillota; class Clostridia; order Christensenellales; family Borkfalkiaceae; genus Scatosoma. Next base: position 99,863 of record JBGVQS010000024.1, read on the forward strand.
GCCCTTCGGGGATATTGTGCAAGGTAACCGATAAAAATAAACGGCGTATACGACTAAGCGAAAGTCTTTCCCCCGACTCCGCTTGCTCCGCACGATTGATTTTTCGCGATAAAACGCCGAAAAAAACGAAAATTGTTCCACCGACGATAAATCCCACCAAGACGGGAACAAGCGCAAATTTACCCCATTCTACGCCAGCCTGCTCGATAGACGGAAGCAACAAAGACCATACGGAAGCCGCAATCATAACCCCTGAGGCAAACGCAAATAAAATCGCGTTGGTTTTTCGGGAAATTTTGCGAAAGAACAACACCAGCGCCGCCCCTAACGACGTCATTAAAAAGATAAAACCAAAACCAAAAATCAGCATGAACGTATATTTCATTTTTTCAAATACCGTATTTCCTTTGAATTTGCTTTGCCCGATTTTCGGGTTTACGCCACTATGTACTATATGCGCGCTTTTGCCCTCGTTGTTCCTGCTTATAAATGAAAAAACAACGCACAAAAAATGCGTTGCTCGGTTTCTTGTATAGAAAGCGAAAAGCGCGCCGAAAAAGCGCGCTTTTGTTTAATTTTTGGATTGATTGATAAATGCTTTCAAAACATTCTTCAAGGTCGAATTCGACGCCGCACCGTGATATGCAACGGACGATCTCCACGAGTCGGTGTCAAACGAATTCTTCGAGCCGAAAATACTACCGCCGTAGTTATTCGTCGTCGCAGTACCCTCGTACATTTCGCCAAGCTGCGTCCATTCTCCGTCCCCCGTTTTGGTAAACGTAGCCGTAAACACTTGTACCTTGGTCGTGCCCCAAAAGCTCCCCGTAACCGTATCAGAAGTCATATAGATGGTCATTTCGTTGCCGTTTTCGTCGCCCGTAGAAGTATCTTCGTCCAAGTCCTCACGTTTGATCATTGCGGTAACGTATTTATCTTGTCCAGCGATATTTAAAACGAGATAGGTCTTCTCGCCTTCCGTAAATAGTTCGTTCAGAACGCGCGTATCATCCGTCGTAGCCCCAACAACGTTCCCGATATAGGTCGTGTTTGCACGGTCGCCTTTGTCATCCATCTGCGTTGTCAACTTGTCGTAATCTTCTGGCGTGTTCAAGATTTCCTTAAACTTCCCGATTGCGTTGTTGGCTATGATTTCCGGAATATATTCCGCCGCGGGTACGAACTCGAAATTCAATACCGAATTCAAATCGTAGTCGGTAATATTCGTCGTGTTCTTATACGAAAAGGTAATGGTAAAATTCAAAAATTCCCGTCCTTGAATTTCGTCCCCTTTTTTAAGGTCCGTCAACTCGAACTCGATATTGCTGTTATCGTAGGTTTCTTCTAAATATTCCACGCCGTTAAAGGTGTATACATAATTAGAATTGTTATACAAAGAAATATCAAAAGACACCGTGGAGTTCCCGCTCCTCCCCAACGTTACGGTACTGTTTAACACTGTACCCGTATAACCGTTAGACTTCGCGTTTACCCCGTCGGGAATCATAACGTCATAGATAAAAACGCCGTCGGGAACGTATACGTCCACCCTGCCCACCGTTTCCAAAGTATCCGTTACCGCCGCATAGCCGATTCCCCCAGCAAAAACAAAACAAGAGAGAACAGCGCCAATGATTGCTTTTGCACAAGTTTTCATCTATCTGTCCTCCCTTTTTTTCGTTATAATTGCAAATTATTTTTTCTTGGAATCCTTTACGCGGATTAAATCCTTTTCAAACAACGCCTTTCTCGATTTTTGCGGCATAAGCTTCGATTTCACGTCTATCTGCTTATCTTCAATGCCCGCTTCCACAAAGAGTTGTTTCAAAAGCTGCACCGTGTATTTTACCTTTCTTTCCGAAGTTATCTTCATCAAAGTCGGCGTCTTGGCGAACTTCTTCACGTTCGACAAATCTTTCGCATGGTATTTCGGATGCAACGTAGTCGGATCTAACGCCAAAGTTACCGCCAATCTGCTGCCTCTAAATATAAACAAGCCGAACAGGTTACGCCCTTTATAAATTCTTTCGCGTTTCCAGCTTCTTACGATCCTTACCCCATATCCAACGATAAAATCGCTGATTTGTTTATAAAATTCTCTCGTTTCCTTGGACGAAAGCGCAAGCTTCGCTTCAAAGCTATAATCCAAGCTCGGACCGTATTTCCGATAATGCGCGTCGTCTTCTAAGGCAAGCTGTACCAATTCTTCGGGAGAAACAAGCTCGATTTCGACCGCGGAAACGCCCGCTTCTTCTACCGCTTCTATGGGTTCTTCTGCCACTTCTTCTACCGCCGATTCAGGCAAGGGAGTAGGCATATCGTCCGCATTTTCTTCTACGGGTGCTTCGGAAAGCTCTTCCGTCATTTCCAACATTTCTTCCGCTGCAACTTCTTGCGCCAAGGAAATTTCTTCCTTCAAAATTGCCGCGCCTTCCGTCGGTCTAGAATCTTTATACAATTCATCATAGTTTTCCACCTTGATTTCATAGGTATATAAAATCTTGGTGTTGGTGGGAATCAAGAACAACGTACGCGTTTTATCCCTATTCTCGCTCATCAAAATCGGGGATTGAATGGTATCGCGGATACAAAGCATTTCATTGAACGTATCCACCGCCAAAAGCTGATACCCGTCCGTATCGAACCCGTTGTTGATTTTTTGAATATAGGATTTGTAATTGAATACCAACTTTTGAATGCGAATCGCATAGTTAATATCTTCATTACGCGTCATGTACACAAAGCAAAGGAACACAACAAGGAATACGCCTTCCACAACCGAGAAGGAAATCAACGCCGCTTTATACGCATCTGCGTTAAAGCCGTTGTCGCATGCCAATACCTTGCTTTCCCCTTGCGGGATATTCGAAGTCAAATTGATGGTTACCGCTTTTTTAGTAAGCGGAATCGACAAGGCAACCACGTATTCGTTTTGGTTGCTGTCTTTGAAATCGGAACAAGATCCGATAATATTGATATGTAACCGTACCGTCAACGTACTGGTCGTATTTTCTAAATCATAAACGTTTATGAAGTTAGTAGCCAACTGATTATAGGTAGTATAATCCAGAGTTACGCTTTCTGCAATCGACAAATGCGTACTACCCTTAGAAAAGGTCTGTTTGTCCTTTAATACGTAAACAGGATCGTAAATGGCAACTTTGGAATTATTATCAACAATTTCCAACTGCGCGTCGATCATATAGGAATATTCATATTCCACGTCCTTTTCTTCCATCGCAAGGGTATAGGAAAAGTCCGCCTTGATCTCGTCGATCAACGCAGCAACGTACGCTTGGTTTGCGTCCAACCATTCCTCTTCATAGAAATCGTTTTGTGTAACGTGCACTTTATAATCTACGCGACTAGCCTCGCTGTAAGTAATGTACATCGTCTTGTTTTTTGCGCGATAAGATAAGCCGATCGCCGCAATAATAATCGCCACAACCGCCAAAAAGACGATTTGACCGATAATCCAACCTTTTCGGTGTTTTCTATATTCTTCTCGTTTTTTTCTTTCGGCTTCAGACATTTTAACCCTCTTTCTTTACAAACCCCAAAATTGCATGCAAAGAACCGTTTTTTTCTTTATCTGTGAAACCACTCTCGCAGCCACAACGTAGGATACCCCAAATAGGGAATCTTAAAATTTGCCACACCAATAATTTGCGATTCGGTAATAAAACCGCTATCTTCTTCCTCGTTTAAATCGCCTTTCGTCGTATACCGATTCTCTCCGTTGATATACTCCACGTTCACAACGCGGTGTACCACTTTTGAACCGTTTTTATTAAATACGATGACTTCGCCGATATCAATTTTTTGCCCGTCGTACTCCTCGTAAATCAAGGCGTCGCCTTTATTGATTTCTCCCGTCATGCTCTCCGAACCAATAACCAGCATTCCATACGTGAATTGACAGGAAATCAACATAACGTACGCCGCCAAAGCCGCAACCGGCAATATGGCAAAAATATATGCCCATCTTCTCTTTCTCTTGACCGCATATTTCCGTTTCTTTTCATACAGTAAAGTAACGAACCAATAAATCAAAAGCGGAACAAACAGTTTCGCAAACGAGAAAAGAGCGTCAGGCAAAGCAGGCCGAACCGCCAACAAATACGGCACTAACGTAAACGGCAAACGGTATAATACGTTTGGTAAAATTCCGTAACGCTTCGCTAAATAATTGTAAAGCAAATTAGAAATAATTGCAGGAAAAAAATAGAGCGCGAATAAATCCATAAATTGATTAAACGTATGGATATTCTTTATTCCCGCAAAAATAAGCGCCTCTGAAAACACACCAATCAAATAAGCAAATACGTTTGCCCACTTGCTCTCTTGCGCGAGCACGAATTTACGAATAAATTCACCGCCGATAATAATGCAAACAATGGGATATACGTATTCAGTCAACGTTTTTGCGGAAAATGCGTTATACGCCCAATAAAAGCCAAACTTTAATCCGCTCAAATAATATAACGTCAAATACAATAATCCCGCAAACGTCATCAGCATAATGACTTGTCCGCGATCAATCGAATAAACGGCGCGTTTCTTTAAAAGTATAAAACACGCGATTCCGCCAGCTAAGAGCAGGATTGCAGCATAAATCCTGCTACTGCCGTTCGGGATAAAAAAAACAAGGCATAAAAGGACGAAAATAAGCGCAGATAATAAAACTGTTTTTCTTTTATCTGTAAACATTTCGTCCTTTCTCCTTGCTATTTTTTATTTTCTAATCGGTGCTATGTAATTTTGATTAAGTGTTGTCCGCCAAAGCCGTTGCTTCAATAACAAATGTAACGGTTTCGTTAATCATTTTCGTAGGAGTTTTTATCCAGTTAATCGTAAAGGTCGTCGCATACGTAGTATCCTTTGCAAGTTGAACCGTCTGATTAGCTATATCATTTGTTATTGTAAAACATCCATCCGACGAGGTATATACTCCATTCCCATCATATTTAACAGTGCTGTCAAAACGTAACTTTAATTCGACTGTACGTTCACTCTCATTGTAAATAGTATACTCGATTTTAATTTCATCGTTTGTATCCGAAAGCCCTTTAACCGTAAACGAAGCTTTATCGTTATTGTTTGTATTGATGTTTGCAGTAGCAATCTCCAGTTGATTATCTTCGCCAACAACTTCCGCCTTGGTGAAATAAACCTCTGTGTCAAACTCTTTAGCTGCCGCTTCTTCCGTAATTTCAACCGTACCAGTAACGTCAAGTACGTCCGTAACTGCCGCGTAACCTACACCAATTCCCAACATGGCAGTCAACAGGAACCCCAAAAGTGCTGTCTTTCTCTTTTTCATAAAAGATATCTCCTTTCATTTTTTTTATATACAATAAAGCTGCTGCTGCTTTATTCGTACCGAAATAATAACAAATAAGCCCTATTGCTATGCTTGTTTACAAACATAGCAAAAATGCCTAATTTCCCTTTTAATGTATATCATACATTAGAATATAAAAAAATAAGCTAATTTTAACACATTCTTCTTTTTTCGTCAAGAGATTTATCGAATTTTTTCAAGAAATTTCAAAAATTAAATATTGAAACAATTTTATTTATATTTTATATGAGATTGCTTCGTCATTTCATTCCTCGCAATGACAAATGCGAAATTCCCCAATCCGTCATTGCGAGCGCAGCGCGGCAATCTTCCACACCGTCATTGCGAGCGTAGCGTGGCAATCTTCCACACCGTCATTGCGAGCGTAGCGTGGCAATCTCACATCAATCCCCAAAAAAACAAAAAGAAAAAAACCTTGCTCATCAAGAACAAGGCATTTCATTGAAAAGCGGCAATTACCTATCCTCCCGGCAGTTCACTGCAAGTACTTTCGGCGTAAAAGAGCTTAACTTCTGTGTTCGGAATGGGAACAGGTGGATCCTCTTTGCCATCATCACCGCTATTGCTATATATCTCGTTTGTTGCCAAACGCTACATATACTAAGTTTTCTTTAAGTCCAAAGACTTACAACTACATAGCAATCCGTACGAAACGCATTTCTCTTTCTCATATCTTTTAGAAGCTCGTAAAAATTATAGATTTTTCTAATGAAAAGATTTGTTTC
>JBGVQS010000025.1:0-124628 GCA_045127595.1 Candidatus Scatosoma sp.
CGAGATCGGTTCATTGCTATCCCATGCGTTGAATTCCTGTTCTCGTTCTCCACCTAATCCCTCCCACGAAATTTTTATCGTAGGGGCGGTTTTATCGATATATACGAAATATTCGCGCGCACCGTTTTCGTCCAATTCTAAAATCATGAATTGCCCCGTTGCGTTGAGATATTCCCCGAGCGTCTTTCGATCGTCCCAAATCAACTTATGATACACGCTTCCTTCCGTCTTATAATAAAGATGCTTGTTTTCGCCGCGTTGAACCAATGCATTGGTGGAAAGAGGCGCGTCTGGATCAAACGAAAGATATATCAGCGGATCGCCTAAATAATCCACAGGTTTCGCAAAAACCGTTCCGCTCTTACTCACGCTACTGCTTTCCGGCTGTACGTGCAGCTGTCCTTCCAAAAGCGTCGGCGCGCCATAGGAATTGAGATATTCCTGCGTAACCAAATCCACCTTTTCCACTTTTTCGCAAATCGACGCAGCCACCATACTAATCGCCACAAACAACTCACTGCTAATTTCATCCGTATTGATTGGCAGCGACGAACTATCTTCTCCGTAATAGTAATATACCCATGCGTTCATCGTGCTGTTCGACCGCCAATTTTCATCCTTATAACGAATCCACACTTGCCCTGCTTGCGCCGTTCTTTCCATATCTCCCGCCGCCTTGCGATAGATACCGCCATTCAAATAATTCGCGGCATTCTGCGTTAGCGTAACTGCGTAAAGATCCAAAAATTCACGATAGTACACATAAGAATATGCCGTCCACAACGAAGAGAATGTCGCAGGTTTATTCGTATTACTGCTATAGCTTTCCTTTACAATCGCGTTCGTATCCGTCATATAATAGTAGTACGTCGTGGTGGGAAGCTGGAACACTTCGTTGGTAAACACCGAGCCACCGCCTATGCTTTTATAAACGCCTGTTTCTTCTGCGTAGCGCAACGTATCCGCATCCTTGCCCTTCGTTACATAGAAATAAACAGGCTCGGACGTTTTGTCAGAATTCGTATCCGCAAATATTAAGCTATAAAGACCGGGCGCAAATTTCTCCTTAATCTTCACTTTGCCAAGGAAATTCGAGCTCTCGTCGCTAATATAAGAAAGTGCGCTTTCCTTCGTCGCCACGTTATCAAAGGAATGGACTTTCAAGGAAATCCCCGTCCCGCTTGTGTCCGCACCTGCCACCTTAAACTTAAAGAAGAAATCCGTCGCCTTATCCATTTTGGATAAATCCAACGTATAGTAATTTTTATCCAGCGTGCGGTATAACGCCCCGCCCGCCTTAAATTCATCCATTTCAAAATCTGGATCGCCTGCGGATCTGAAAAGCTCAACCCTTAAGATTTTTCTCGCGTCGAAATAGCAGGCAGTGGGTTCACTTATGCCTTGATTCCCCAAATCATCACTCGCCGAGAAGAAAACGTAATACGTTCCAAATTCCCGCTCTCCCCCTTCCTCTAAACCAAGCGCAGTCGCTTTTAGGGAAAAGCTCAACGTGATTTCTCCTTTTTCCGCAAGCTCCGCCAGCTGATCGTCCGTAAGCGTAACCGAACTGGGCTTAATATCAAGAACTTCTTCCCCTTGATAATCGGTTGAAACGATCACCGACACCGTTTTGCTCAAACTTGCATGCTTGATAAAGGATTCTATATTCCCCGATTTATTTGTGATAGTCAGATTGAAAATCTTTTCTTTATAACCATCCGATTCGGACGGCACTTTTACGTCTATATTCGGCGCGTCGTTATCAAAATAATATGGACCTACCCAGATCGGCTCACTTTTTTTATCCGCTTCGGAAACTGCATACGCATACAAATATCTTGTACCCGAAATATTCGAAGGCGAATAAACCGTTTGATAGCCTTGCACGGTAGTAGGCATTTTAGAAAGATTTAACGGCACGACTGTCTTGTCCACGCTCCAGCCATAATAAAGCGTACCCGTTTCGCTAATAGTCGGCGTTTCAATCGTTACCGCATGGGACGTTTTGGGAATTTTTGATATCTTATCGGATTTAGGCCCTACTAAAACGGGTACTCTCAAATCATACGAGCAGTCCACTTCTTCTTCAAGAATATTCACCCAGCCATTCACGAGTTTCGAGGGCAATATCATATTCAAAGCCTGATTACCGTCAAGAATCCCTTCCGTCCAAGGCGCAAAATCGTAAATAAGATCGAAATTATTCGCCGACTGCCATACAATCGAGCTAATTTTCGTGTTTATTTGGGAGGCATCCGCTTCGAAATAAAAGGTGTCCGTACCGTCCCCTGCAACATATACGAATTGCAAGGGCGTATCCGAAAATCCGTTCGCCTGTGCTTCAATATACGGCAAGTTTGTGCTACCAGTATTCTTTTTGAGCTGTACCGGCTCGCTAAAACGAACGGAAAGCCCGATTTTTGCATTGCCGTTTTCATCGTAGCGCAAAGTGCCCAACGTTGCGCTTTCCTTCTTTGCGCGATAATTGATGGGAGCGTAGTTTGCGTTAAAATTTATAAATTCTAACACTTCGCTGGACTCGTACGACCAACCTCTTGCCGAAAGTACCGTTTGCCCCTTCAAAAGCCCGTCCAAATCGTCAATCACAAAGATATTTTTATCCACCGCACCCGTATTTTCGTCGTAATAACCACCCGAGCCGTCGGTTTTCTGATAGACACCGTTCGCGAGCAAAATTTCTTTTTTGAATTTCGAGCTTACCGTAAGATCTAAAAACGTACCGTTGAATGCGTTCGTTACGTTAATACTTTCTTGCGCGTCCTCTTCAATCTTAATATACCAGCTTGCATATTCTTCAACGGAAGAATCGTTCCAATAAATGTTCTTTTTAGGGATATTCGGCAAATCGGGCGCACCAACAACCGCAGAGTCCCCTACAAAAAGCTGTATTCCAACGTAAGCGTCGTCTGTGTACAACCACGCAAAGGTCGTTTGTTCCACTAACCCCGTTACTTGCACGCCAAGCTTTAACATATCCCGATCGGACAAATATTTTAACTTCCTGTACCAATCGTCTCCAAAGCTTGCTAAATTCACTTTCGCATTCTTGAAGGAGCTTGTATTCCAAGTATCATCGCACTTCGTCCCGTCCAAGTTCGTTTTCAAAACGCCAAACTCGTCCATAAATTCCAGCGTACCGCCGTCCACGGCCTTTTCTTTCGTTTTCTTTAACGAAAGCTCGGAATCAATCGATATGGTTTCTATGCTATATTGCGGCGTTTCATTCGGGGCTTTAAACTTATAGCCTTCTTGCTCGCCGTTAATTTCCACTTTATAAACTTCCACGTAGAATTGACGGGTAGCCTCACCGATTTGCAAATCGGAAGCGCCATTTATGTACACCGACACCGTTTTATACGGCGAGTTCCACCGTACATTGACCGATTGATTGATTGCTTCATAATCCCCTTCTTCCGCGATTGCCGAGAGGTTTCTCGTGCGATAATATATCGTCGCGCTTTCAAAGGTTTTCAATCTCGCTTCCACCGTCGCCGTAGCGTCGTTGCGCGTAATTTTCCCGTCGTCTAACATATCGAGGGAAAGCCCAATATCCACGTAGATTTTACCGTTGCCGTTCGCCTTGTTATGCGCAGATGCGAAAGCGTAAATAGGCGTTTCACCGCTGGCGTCTGCCTTTGCAAATTTCGGCTTTTCCTTCGAAACTGGCATCAAGAAGGAAGCAAGCAAAAATACAAGCATGACGAGCATGGAAAATATTTTTTTAATTCCTTTACGCTTCACCATTTACTTCCTCCTGGTTAATTTTCTCCGCAAGATATGCATAGAAATCTTGCAACGTGCCGTTCGGTTCTTTTTCCTTGAAACTTGCAAATTCGTTAATCAACGCTTCTCTTTCTTCTTCCTGCTCCAATTCGGCTACGTCGATTAAGCTTTCATTTTCGCCTGTTTGTTCCTTCGTTTGGTCCTTCGTTTCTTCTTTGTTCTCTTCGTTTTCTTTCTTCTCGTCCATAGCTTCTGTTTCCTTCGTCGTTTCCGCTTCGCTAAAGACAATTTTATTGCGCTTATCTGCGCTATAGAATACTTCGTTCTCGTCAAAGAAACGATCGAGAAGCTCGCCCGTATCCATCTTTCCTATCTTATAAAGGGGCACTTTGAAACTCGGCGTGAAATAGGTCTTCAAAGGATAATTTCCGAACGTAACGATAATGGAATGTCCGATATCCCCAGGCTTATTCAAGCGCTGTAATTCGCTCGGATAAATCAGCGGGCGCACCTGCGTTTGCGTGGAAAGATTTATATCGTCGCTATGTATCGAGCCACTCTGCGAGCTAACGACGACCGTAATATTCCCGCAAAGCTCGGAATATTCTTTGCACGTGTTCATATCGTTCGAGCCAATGAACATCTTAATACCGCAGTTCCCCTTGACGATGTCGGCAACCGTTTCGCCGTACACGTTATTGAGCTGTGCGTAGGATTGCACGATCATGGTGAACCAAATCTTTCTCGAACGGCCTACCGTGATAAACTTATCGAACTTTTCAATTTTCGGCATATTACCGAACTCGTCCATAATGAAATATACGTTGCGTTCCAACGTCAATTCTTCCGTCGCGGACGCTACCTTGATAAGCGTCTTATAAATATTCAAAATGAAGATCGCCGCCAAATTGTGCCGTGTATCCTTTTCGTCGGGAATCTTTAAGAATAACGCCGTCGGCTTATGCGCCAGCTGTTCAGACGAGAAATCGGACGAAGCCGTCAAAGCACAGATACCTGCGTCGTTGAACATCGTCAATTTTTCATATACAATCGACATATAGGACGCACGCGTTTGTTCCGCCGCATCACACACCTGCTTAGACAAGGAATAGGCTTTCGACAAAACGCTTCTTCCTGCAAAATAGTTGCGCAATTCCAAATAATCTTGCGACGAATTTTGCAAAATTTTCGCAAGGTTGAAGAAATTGAATTTCTCTTTCGTCATCCCCAAGCGTTCGTCCGCGCTATCTTCAAGCATAGCGAGCAATGTGGCAAGCGTAATACTTCTTGCGCCCTTTTCCCACATGGGATCTTTTTCATTTTCCACGGGCACGAGTACGGAAACGAGGTCGTTCAAATCTTCGTACACTTCGTCGAAAATCTTTTTCTTATAAACCTTGATGGCTTCCACCAAGCGGTTGTAATCCGCATAGCCCTTGCCGTCGAATTCGTACCACTTTTCCTTGCCTTGGAATGCTTCTAAGGATTGCATCAACGTCAATCCGCTTTCTTCGGGCGCACCACGACGGGCATACGCTTCGGTGTGGGCGTTGAGAAATTTTTGATAATTGTCCCAAATCATATCCAAAGGATTCCAGCGATAGGAAGCGTAGGTATCTCGAAGATCGATTACCTTCACGTCGTAGCCACGTTCCTTTAAATGCTTGGAATGCAAAGAGAACAATTCCCCTTTCGGGTCGGTAACAACCATAGACGATCCTGCCGCCGACGCGCCGAGCAATTGAATCATCGGGCTTACGAAAGTCGTCGTTTTACCCGAACCCGTACTACCGATTATCAAGCTATGGCAGGGCGAATTGAAGACTACTTCCATATCCGAGCCCTTGTTGATGAGCTTTGCGCATACGGGAATACCGTCTTTTTTCACTTCGCCAAGCATACTAAATTTGTGCTTTTTGAAGAGTTGATTGCGTTCCGAATCGGTCATCCAACGGGAGTTTTCCAAATTGCTTTCAATTTGTTTCAATTTCCCCTTTCCGCGTAAGCCGCCCTTCATAAAGCGCAAGATTTTGGGATCGATAAACTTGCAATAGATAAATAAACAGCAAGCAAAAATAACGAGCGCAATTCCGTAGAATTTGGCGTCGAACGCGACTATGTTATCCAAAAACCCCAACCAATCCAAACGCGCAAAATTGAAATTGCATTGCAAAAGCGAATAAAGAATAAACCCTACGATATTCGAAACACAAATAAAGGTACTCACAAGAAACAGTACTTCTTGCACCTTGCCCTGCGCAATTTTATGCGCAAAAAATACGTTGGATAGAATTAGAAGCATAATATACCAAAAGATTAGCCATTGCAACCATTTTGATAAAGTCAGCATATCGTTTGCGCGTAATACGAGCATCGAAAGCAACGCAGCCAAGATAATGCAGACGATTTGTATAATTCCGAAAAATTTTATTTTCTTTAACATAAAGAATTCCTCTCTTAAGCGGAAGAAGCTTATTGATTGCTATCGATAAAAATCCAAGCTTCTAATTTTAATTGAATATCCTTATAATTTTCATTGGTATGCGTAAAAGTAACTACGCAAGCATAATGGCCTTCTTCTGGTACCGTAAATACGTATTTATAGATTGGATTGACAATGGATTCGCTACCATCGAAATTTTCAGACGACACCTTCTCCATTTTTCCTATGATTTCTTCCCCCGCTTCATTCGTCAAAGTGAAGTGGGGTTCAATGCCCGCAGGCAAATCGCCCGACAACCACACCACGTACTCTTTTCTCTCTTGAAATTCCTGCCATTGTGAATCTAAATAGAGCTTTTGCATTTGCGAATCGTATTCCGCGCGAAGAATGGTGAGTTGCCCTTCTATCTCGCAAGGATTGGTTTCATAATTCACGGCATTCTTACCCTCTATGGTGAAAATTGCCTTCACGGAATATACCCCTGCGTCTTGCCGCGAATTTCCATCCTCGTATTCCTCCGTAACGTCTTCACCCTTGCTGTTTTGTACCATTTTAATTTGGTAGTCAATCTTCACATCCGAAAGAGTTTTGCCGTTCGTTTCTACGGTAAGCGAATAGGTTTCTCCCGTATAGACGAAGGTTGCGTCCTTGAGCGTAACGTCGGACATATCATACTCGCCACGCTCGATTGTGAGTCTTGCAATCGCATCGGGAATAGGATGATAATTACGCTCGTCCTCCCCTTCAAATTGCGCACAAATTATATACGTGCCAGCATCAATCGCTTGGTAGCCGTTTGAGGTTTTTTGCTTCTCGGGGGGGATTACCGTAACCTCGTCCCCTTCTATGATTTTCGTAATCGTATAGTTTACCCATATGCCTTGAGGAAAACTTGCTGGTTCGTAGGCAACCGTAGTGCCATTCGCATCCTGAATTTCTTTCCCTTGCAATTTAATCCCATGCGCTTCCTTATCGTAAATAAAGGTCGCATGCGCATCTGTATCCAAATCCATATCCTTGAACGTGGCGGTAGACACATCATACATTGCCCTCTCCACTACAATGGTCGCCGAAAGAATTTTCGTTACGTACCCCTCACATTGTAAGATTGCCGTCCTATCGTATTTGCCAACCTCCTTAAAGGTGTTGCCTTGCGGATAGAGTATCTTCGTGTTGATAGGAATATCCCCTTCCACTTCCACGGTAAAGTCTTCACCCGTGTACGGAATCGTTACGCTCTTAAATTGCACGTTCTCGGGAAATACGTTTCTCGCAACGTCGATCCAAACGGTCGTTACTGCACCTTGATAGGAAATGGAAATTTCACTTTTCCCTTCTTGGAAAAATTTCAATTTATCCGTTTCGGAAATCATATCTTCTTGCAAAGCAATCTCTTTCGTACTGCCATCGTCATACGCCACCGTCAACGTATACTCGTCATAAGAAAACTTGCCCACGCGCAGTTGCAAAGGCATTTCTTCGGAATATCCGTTTAACGATATGCTTTCAACGTTCTCTTTGCTCGTACAAGCCGTAAAAAGAAAGAGACCGAATAAACTTAAAAGTATGGTAAGGCATATTTTTTTAATTCGCTTCATATTCACATCCAAACTTCCCCTTACTTCTTCAAAATGCAAGGGCGAAGATTTTTTTTCAAAATTATTTATTGCCGTAGTAATATTCCTTGGATAAATTCCCGTTTTCCACTTCTGCCCAGCTATATTGTTTCATAAATTCGCCTCGATAGCCGGACTTTTTAATATCCTTGTTCAGCAAATAATCGTACCAATCGCACGAAACCTTGCTTACGTCTAGCTTAATCGTGCCGTAATTTCTTTGCAACACCGATTCTACACCGAGCGCTTTCAAGGTAGAATTTAAGGAAGAAACAAGCGTTTGGTACATACGCTGTCGCACGTCGACGTCGTATTCCCCATCCTCGAAAAGAATATCATACAACTCTTGATTCGAGCACATTTTTCCTTTTCGATAAAGCAAATACGCAAGAATTTCCTTGGCTTTTTTTCTTTCAAAAGAAACAATGTCCCCGTTTTGGCTAAGCACTTCGAATGAACCGAAGCAGCGGAAGGATAAAAGATACTGTTTCTTTTCCGCAAGTGGATAGCGAAGCTCTTGCAATTCCCCTTTGATATCTTCTGCCGTTACCGGCTTCATCAAATACCCGCTTGCATGCATTTTCATGGCTTCGTTGGCGTATTCGTCATAGCCTGTTACGAAAATGATATTGAGCTTGGGCATAAATTCTTTCAATTTTTTCGCCAATTCCACGCCCGTCGTACTCCCCATACGCACGTCCAAAAACGCCACGTCGCAGGGGGTTCTCATTGCACATTCTAACAGTTGATAAGGATCGGAAAAGGCAAAAACATTCGCTTCGGGCTCGGCTATCTTCAATTCGCGCACCATTCTATCCAAAGCAAATTTCTCATCGTCAACCACAAAAAAATTCATTTTATTTCTCCTTTGGAATTCGAATCGTTACAAGCGTACCCTTGTCCTTTTCGCTCTTAATATCTACACTGCCGCCGCACATAACGTCCAAGCGGTACTTCACGTTTTCAATGCCAATATGTTTACGCCCGTCGGACATCGGTGCGGCAGGATCAAAGCCCACCCCGTCGTCCTCGATCGTAACGTAATCGTTGTCTTCGTCGGAAAAGCTTGAAATCTTCACTTTCCCTTTTGCCTTATGATAACGAATCCCGTGATTTACAGCGTTTTCCACCAACGGCTGCACCGTCAATGCAGGCAACGTGAAATCCGTCGCTTGAATATCGTATTCAAATTGCAAATCATCGCCGTAGCGGAGCTTTTCAAGCTCGATATAGTGGCTCAAATGATGAAGCTCGTCTTCAAACTCAATCGTCTTTCTCTCGTTCAAGGCTCCCATATTCCCCCGCAAATACCGCGAGAAATCAATCGTCGCCTTTTCCGCACGCTTGGGATCAACCACGCAAAGCTCGGCGATGCTATTGAGCGAATTGTATAAGAAATGCGGTTGAATTTGCGAGATCATTACAGCAATGCTCTTGTTCTTTAATTCCGTTTCCATTTCCTTCGTACGAATCGACATTTTATAATTCAAAATGATTGTATAAATACCAAACAAAATGGCAACTACGAGCATACCGATAAACACTGATTTTGAAAGGTACAACCCGCCCCAAAGCGCAAATCTTGCGCCGAAATAGTCCACCAAAACGCAAAGCATACTCACCAAACTGCTCACCAGCACGACGCGTACGCCCTTCCTTATGGAACGCATTTCTTGAATGCAGAAAACAAAGAGTATCGCCACGATTACGGCATATACGATATGCCAGTAGAAGACAATATCAAATATACGCACAACCTTCCGCGCGGCAAGTACGGCAAAGGTGATTGTGGTTGCCCCCAAACCGATTTGAAGCATAGAGGAAATCTTCTTCTTTTTCCCCGACAAACAGCACGTCGCAAATACCCCCAAGAAGAAATGGGATAGAATTTGACAAAAACAAAGCGCTGTCGTGTTAAATGGCGCATGCTCATTCCATAAGAATACGTCCACTACGTCTAAAATATAAAAACCGCCAGTGAAAAAAGCCCAAAAACCGATAACCCAAAGCAAATGCGCAATCCGCAACTTCGCAAAGAATGCCACGAATGTCAAAATGAATACGCCCAACCCAATTGCGACGAAAGCAAAACCGATATATCGGTAGGCGTCGTAATCTTTTTTCAGCGTTTTTCCAAGCAACGTAGGAGTTTCCGTGCGTACGTTTTCTAAAAATTGATCAATTGCCAATTCGTTTCCGTGATCGTGTGGGTTAGAAATCACAATTTCCACCACCCCGTCCGCCATTTCAGGGAAGGTGAACGCCGACCAAAACGCCCCGCACGCATCTACGCCGATATGAGGATTTTCCGCATCGAAAAGTACCTTTCCTTCTCCAAGTCGAATTCCCACGGAGATATGGTTACAGTAAAAATTCAACGTATAGCCCGAAACATTATCGGTATAAACTTCCCCATCGGGCGTCGTGAAAATAAATTTCCCGCGCAACGTTACGTCCCCACTCGTAGCACTAATATGTCCGTCTTCGGGAATGGGTTTCCAATCGCCGTCTTCTATCTTGTATTGCCCGCTAAATTTCGCAGAAAGCAAACTTGCGCCTTTTGAAACGGACGTATTTGTCGAGATGACCCCCAACGACACCGCACATATTGCGATAAATAAAAGACAACCGATTAGCCCAAGGGGCAATTTCTTTATTGTCCTTATCAATTTTTTCCAAAAGTGTTTCATGATGAATTCTCCTTTATCGCGTTAAGTGCATCAAAAACAGCGGGAAACGCTACTTTTTTTCAAGTATGAATAATACGACAATATCCCCGATTGCACTCGGGGAATCTCGTCATTTTATTTTTTTAAGCTCTTGTTAATCTTCTTGCATTCACTTGCATAGAAGAACATAATGCTTGCATCCACAAGACAGGAGCAAAGGGTGCTAATATCATTCCACACGCTATCGGACTTGAAGAGTGCAACCACTACAACGAGCGCCATCAAGCAGTTTATAATCAAAATGATTTTTGCAAGAATGATATGTAATTTGCCGCCGCTGGGTTTCGTTGCTTCTTTAATACCCTTAATACCCAAGTATGCGTTGATAAGCACAGAAATACTAATGCACGCTACAACGCCGATAATCACAAGGTTTGCAAGCTTTTCTACAAACTCTTTTTCGTGCACGATCATTGCGATTTCGCCGGTTGCCGCACTCACGATAAGGGTAATTACATCAACAACTGCCACTACCAAAAGTAAGATACCATAAATATACAAAGTTGTGTTCTTTTTCATTGTTATCCCCTATTTTTAATTTTTTTTACTTTAAGCTCGAAAGAGTTTTTTCGTTGCTATCCGCTTTATATTCTATGGGCGGAACGACGTTCATATCGTTTTCTTCATTCAAGATGATATTGAGCTGTTCGCTTTCATGCACCTTGATTTCGGGGTACAATTTACCAAATTCTTCTTGCGCACCTTTGATTGCGTCGTTCATTGCGCCTTCGTCCCCTTTCACTAGTTCGCGGATTACGTCGGCGTTTTGCATAACGATATAGCCTTTGCCGTAATCGCCAAGTTGGTTTTCGTTAAAGGCAACGGGCGTAGCGCGGTTCAAGATAATATCCGTAAATTTTTGCGCTACGATAATTTGTTGCTTCAAATCGGTGATACGAAGGTTCTTCGCCGCTTGGAATGCCGCCTTGAATATCGTTTTCACGCCATCCTTAATAATCTTTTCCACTTCATCGTTGTACACGTTGGAATCTTCCCATTCGTCGCAAAGCTCGCAAATCTTTTTCGCTTCTTCCATCATAGGCGTATAGGCTTGTGCAGGGAGCATAAGCTTACGCGTCATTCCCAATCTTTGGTTGGGCGCATCCTTGTTAACCACTTCCATGAACGCGTTTACCACTTCACCTTTGAAATTCTCTTGTGCATTAAGAAGTGTCCATTGTTCTTTCATGGTAAGATTGTCTTCTGCTTTATTCTTCGCTTGCTCGACTTCTTCTTGCTGTTGATTTTTCTTTTGTTGTTCATATTCCAAGAGTTTATCTTCGGCTTCGCGTTCTGCTTGCCCTAACGCCATATTTTCGCGCAAATTTTGCGCCGCTCTCGCTCTTTCCTCTTGAATTTGTTGCATTTGCGCGATATCCGAACTCGGCAGGTCGTCCTTATACGCACCGCATCTTTCAGCAAAAGTTTCCTTCGAATCGCCCGTCATAGACATCATCAAGTTTTTAAGCACCTTCATCGTATCGCGTTCAGCGGTATACTGACGGTGATTATAGAACCATTCTAAAAACCAACGCTTCGCGTGCGCTTCCTCCAACGCACGGTACACGGGCAAAAGGGTAGCATAAATTTGGTCTTTTGCCATCTTTGCATCTTCTTCGCTCACAGAGGCCTTAATCCGAGGCAACGGTGAATCCTTCTTTCCCTGCCCGTTCAAGGCTACCTTCCACCAATCCGTATCAAAACTCGTCGAGTTAAAGCGCACGATTCCCCACGTTTTTTCTTCTTCGGTCATATCATCGCTTCCCAAATAGAGGAAATCACCAGAGTCGTTTTGACGGGATCCCATCAAGCCTTGAATCCAGCACTTGATGTGATCGGTGAATAAATAGTATGTGTTTTTTGGATTACTATATTGATATTTTTCATTCATTTGGATAGTGCCCATGTTGGAAATGAAGGTTTCCCAATTCTTTAATTCAATCGCTTTATCCATAAGTGTTTTTTTCATACTTCTTAGCCTTTCCTCATATAATTTACTTTTTAATTTGCGCTTCGCTATTCACAACTACGTTTTCTACCACGGGTGCGACAATGGGAGCGTTCTTGTTATTTTCCAAATCGACGTCAGGGGCATTTATCGCGGGTTCTTTCTTATCGTTGGGCATCTTCAACATATCGTCTCTGCTTTCCGGGTTATAATTCGGGAATTTCTCTTCGAATTCTTTGTCCATCTTACGGCAAAGATTTTCTTCTGCGGCAGAATTTAAAGGGACTCCCTTTGTAATGTTATTATACACTGCCTTCCATCTACGCACGTTTTCGTTGATAACCTTCGAAACCGCCGTATTGTTAATTTGCGCGTTGCCTTGCTTATCCGGAGCTATCAAACGTTGCATATCGGTAAGCACTTTTCCTTCTTCCTTCAAAACGGCACGATCCTTGCTCGGACGATAGCCGATTTTATAAACTTGGGGAAGTTCTCTCAATTCGCCGCGGTACAAAATTCTAAATTCCTTTTGCGCTTCTGCGAAAGCTTTTTGTACTTCTTCCGCCGTATATTTGCCGCCGCTCTTTGCGTTCAAGAATTCAAGCACTTTCTTTTCGCTTTCCAAAACGGCGTAGCCCCTACCGTATTGACCGTATTTTTGTTTATTAAAACCAACGGGGGTCATTTGAGTCAACGCAACGTCTGCGAGCTTTTGCGCGGAAATGATTTGATCCTTCAACGTCTTCATGCCGAATACGGGAGCACCCGTTTGTTTAGCGGTTGATTCCAACGCATTGAACGCCGTACGGAACATATCTTGCGTCGCTTTTACCATGATCTTATCAATCACCGTCTTATCCGTTTCTTTTAATTGACCGTTTTCCGCGTTCGACATAACGATATCGTAAGTTTCGCACGTTTCTTTCGCAAGCTTTCTCAAAGGTGCGTCTACGTAATGCAAAACCGACACTTTTTCTTTGCTCACATCCACCGTGCTATTTTCAATCGCTTCCACGAATTTATCCACCAACATCTCGACGTTTGCTTCCGTGCGGAATTGTTCAAATTTTTCCGCCGACGTCAATTTCTTTTCCACGTACGGCTCCGATTCGGGGATTACTTTTGTTTCCGTAATATCCTTTTTGCTGTAGAGTACCGTATGTTTTCTCAAATGCTCTTTCAATTCGTCTTTCGAATAGCCGCCAATAGACGTGATAAGATTTTCAAGTACCTTCACTGCGTCGCGTTCCGCGGTGTACTGCTTGTGATTATAGAACCACTCGAAAATCGAACGATTATTATAGCTGTCCTTCAAGGTACGGTACGCAGAGAATAAATGTTCTTCCACTTCGTCTCTCATTTCTTTGAGCGCGGGATCGATTTTATCTTCTACGGGCGGTTTTACGTTTTCAAGGAAAGGCAATGGATTGCTGCCTTCCTTCGCGCCCTTCAAGGCAACCGTCCACCAATCTTCCTTCAAGTCCGTCAAGCCCTTACTCCACGTATTCTTTTCTTCTCCCAAAGATTGAAGGTTGCCTTCTGCGTCGGTGTATTTGCCGAATACGTTTTCCACAAAACCCTTCACGTACGCAGTCAAGCGTTCGTAGATATTGTTAGAATCCTTATATTCATAGTGCTCATTCATAGGAATGTTGTTGATCGTCGAAATTTTCTTTCTCCATTCGCGCAATTCTTCAATTGTTTGAAGTCTATTTTTAGGCATAATATTTTTTCTCCTTTTTTTATTCTTTAATTTGTTTTAATTTTGGAAACTTCCACCTTGGGAAGGTTCTCAACGGGTTCAACTACGACGTTATTTTCGGGAATAACGTTCACTTCGTTTACGTTGATTTTTTGTGGCTGCATTTCTTCGTAGCTCTTCTTTGCTTCCGTAAAGACGGGCTCCGTGCCGTCCATGCCGGTAATGTCCGCAAATGCTTCCGCATTCTTCAATACGTAGCCGTTCGTAAATTCTTCGTACTTTTTCGGATCGATGGCTGCGGGAGAAAGTCTCTTCATCATTACGTCCGTCATTACTTGCGCCGCTACGAGTTGCGCGCTGGGATCCATATAACCAAGCGACGCCACGTTCGAATAGGCTTGCTTGAACACCTGCTTTACGTTCTCGATCATTTGCTTTTCCGGGCTTCTACCGTCTGAAACGCCCTCGTCAAATCTTTCGTTCGCCTGTTGCGCGGTTTTAATCATCAATTTGAGAATAATCGAAGAAATCATGTTCCGTTGCAACGACTTTTCCCATCTGCAACGGGGAAGTTCTTTCACGATCTCGTCGATCATCTTTTCTTGCTCAACCTTGCTCGAAGCAATCGGCTGCAATGTTTCGTGTACGTTCGAAATCTCACGGCGTTTTTCTTCTTCCTGCGCATGCTGTTTTTCCATTTCGTCCATGTTCTTTCTTTTGCGAACAAGTTCTACGGTTTTATACACGTTCGTCATAAGCGACTTATCGTGCTCAGCAAGCACTTCCGATACGGGGAAACCACGCATGGTAAGATTCGCAAATCTCTCCATCATTTGATTATAGTAGGCCTTTTCGTCGCTATTTAAGAAGGGGTGACGCACTCTCCACCAAAAACCTCTCTTTTCACGCACCAATGTCATCGTGGTCGCCGCCGTAACAAAGGTACCGAGCTTTTTTCTTTCTGCATATCCAAGGTTTTGCGGGTCCTCTACGGTGCTGAAACTATTATACGCATGATTCGTAATTCTCTCCATTTCCGCAATCGAGAGTTCTTCGTTGATAATGCTTTCCGCCCAAATTGCGGATAAATCGCGATCAAATCTCTTCGTAAGGTCAACTAAGTGATTCAAAAGTTTCTCTTGGTGAATCCCTTCGAAAGGTTTGCGTTTTCGATCATATTCCGTTTCTTCCTTGCGAAACACCATAATTTCTTCAAAGTCTTGAAGGAATTTCGGGATATTCAATTCGGGCAACGAGTAGTAGCCCGTTTCGTTGATTTTCAAGCCGTTCTTAACCGTTTGGATAAGCGCGGTTGCCACAGTTCTATGATAAAGGATTGCTCGTTGCGCCTTCTTTTTTTGCTTTTGAAAAAAATGCAAGTCAAGCCCTTTAAACTTTTTAGGCGGAGTTTCAAGCAATGCTCTCGTTAGCGTTGCTTCGTGCTCATTATTAAACTCTGTAATTTTGTCATCTAATGCATTTCCGGGCATATTTTTTCTCCTAAACACTTGTACTTTGCTTATTTTTGATTGATGCGGATTTGATTTTCCATAGGTACGTTTTCGATAGGTTTTACCAACTCATCGTCGAAGTCATTGATCAGCACGGACATATCTTCACGCAAATCGTTATCGTACATTTCCTTCGCTTCTTTGAAAACGGGATCATTTCTAACCATGTCAACCGAATCCGCGCAGTGGCTCAGATGGTTTAACGGGTAGCACTTTGCGAACTCCGCGAGTTTTTCTTGTTCGAAATACACGGGAGAATAGTTCTTCATCACGATATCCGTCATCCTTTGTGCGGCGAAAAGTCGAAGTGCATACTTGTCTTTTTCGTAACCGTAGAGCATTTGCGATAATTCAAACGCCGTTTTAAATACGTGCTTTACGTGATCGATCATGGCGAGTCTTTGCTCCTTGCCGTTCATGATTTCCAAATCGTACTTATTATTCGCCGTTTGCACTTCTAAGAGCAATCGCTCTGCTATCCCTTTCGTCATGGTTTTTAATATCGGCCCTCTATATATGCCGCCTTTGGGGAAGGATTCCTCAAGCTTTAAGGCAAGCGCCGTTTCGTTCATCGTCGCGTGCTTCATTTTTTCCCCTACTTTGGAAATGATGGGCGCTTTTGGCTTACTCTCTACAATCACGTTATTGTTTTCTACTACATTCACTTTTTGGGAAACGCCTTGCTTCACTTCTTGGGATTGAGACTTAGGAATCCCCGCGTTCTTCATCCTTTGTCTTTGCTTATAGCTTTTAACGCTTGCAAACGCGCTTTCCATGATCGATTTGTTGTTGGCATTCATCACCAACTCCATCGGGTATCCTCTGCGCCCATATTCTTTAACCGTATTCTTAAGCGTTCTTAAAAACTTTTTTTCTCTATAATTGTCGATAGGGTGGCGCATTCTCCAAAAACGACCGCGGTTTTCACGGATTTTTTCCATCGCCCCCTTCGATCTCAAGACGTTGAGAAGGTGCTTGGATTCTTCGTAGCCAACCTCTCTTGCCCCCACGTTTTGAAGGGCTTGTATGGACGCTTCCGCAACCACCTTCATCTCGTACACCGTGTATTTTTCTGCGAGTACGTTTTTCGCCCAAATTTCGTGCAAAGGTTTGTTGTAGGTTTCCGTCGTTTCTTCAATGATTCGATTCACCGCTTTTGTGAAGCTTGCGCCGCCGTAAGGAGTGCGTGCTTCCAAAGCTTTCGAATCTTCATGCTTCGCTTGCATGAGAGCTTCGAAATCGCGCACGAATTGAAGGATATCCAACGAAGGGAAATCATACGTACCGTCCAAACGCATTTTTGCCGTATTGTCGAGCGCTTGCACGTAGGTAAGCGCCAAGCCCCTTAAATAAGCAAGCGCTTTTTTGTCGGTTGCCTCTTTATCCAAAAGGAAACCATCCAAATTAAGGAATTGATTTGATCTCAATTCAAGTTCTTCAAAATCAATAATGGCGTGATAGGTATCAAAAAACTGATTGATTTTTTCTTTCAAAGTCGGCATATATTTTTTCTCCTACTCTCTTGTTAAGGTCTCTTTTGGGGTTGCCCATAATTCAACTGCTGTTTCACTTGGGGTGCGATTTCGTTCGCGTTGTTCGTGAATTCATTCATCGAAGATCTCTTGTTAAAATCATTCAATAACGTTTCAAATTTCGGTTTACGCATCTTTTTTATCTCCTTGGCGTTGCCGCCAACCGCTCGTTTTAGTTTTTCTTTACGAGATTGTCAAGCTGTGGAGCTGCGTGTACTTGGGGTGCTTTGACTATCTCTATTTCGTGGTTTGCTTCGTAAACATTCACTTTCACACGTTCGTATTCTTTCTTTGCACCGTCAAACGCCTTTTCCAAACTCTCTTGGGGAAGTCTAGAATCTTGCGCAAGCCCTTCCATAATAATATCGGGGTTATTCAAGATATAACCGTTTGCATATGGCGCAAGCTCGTCTTTTGCCAAGCTAACGGGGGAAAGATCCTTCATGATTAAATCCGTCATGTTTTGCGCCGCCAACACTCTATCCTTCAATTGATAGTAGCCAAGCATATCCGTCATTTCGAAGGTCTTGTAGAAGACTTGCTTCACGTAGAATTGCATCGCTTCTTCTTCGCTTACACCGCTCATTCTTTTACTATCATAGAGTTCATTCGTATCCTTTAACGTTGCTACCAAACTCCTCATCGAAGATTCAATCATGCCCATTTTCGCCGCACCGAAGCCGCCTTCGGGAAGGGCTTCACCAAGCGTTCTCGAATATTGCTGTTGGAAGGTAATGTTCTCAAGCGGTTCGTTTAATTTTTCGGAAACCAACACGATCTTTTTTTCCGACGCTTGTTCTTCCGTTGTTTTTTCGTTGTTCGCTTGCTTTTGCTGATGGCGTTTGTGGGAAAGCATGTCGTTTGCCTTTGCAATCGATTGATCCAAAAGGTTGGCTGCCAACTTTTCGTTTACCGTGTGCGTGGGATAACCCATATTCGAAAGGTTTTGCACCTGCTCTTTAAGGGTTGCGATATATTCCTTTTCCGCTTTGTTATCGGAACGCCAGAAAAGCTTCCAAAGAAACCACCTGCTCTTGTGCACCTTTTCCATTGCTTGAAGTGCGCCGACTACGTTCATAAGTTTATCGATTTCTACGGGGCCGGTTACCGATTCCGCACTACCCACGAATTTCACTTCCTTCGTAAGATAGCTATAAGCGTTATTCGTGATTTCTTTCATGGATTCCATGCTCGTAACTTTGTCAAGCACGTTTTCCGCCCAAATGGTAGGCAAAGTTTTGTTGTAGTGTTGCGCGTATTGTGCAACATGACCCAAGAGCTTTTCAAACTTGATACCTTCGTAAGCTCTACGGGTGGATTCTTGACCTTCAGGCAAGCGACTTTCATATCTTGCTTGCATCATTTCGTCGAATTGATAAATAAATTCCGTAAGGCTCTTTTGGCTCAAATCGTATGCACCGGTTGCACTTATCTTCGTATGGGTGTTCCAGTAAATCTCCAACGTTTTCATAAGCAAGCTAACGAACTGCGCACGCGGAGTTTTTCTATCCTTCTTGTTAAGAAAAATACTATTCAAGCCTGCATATTCATTTTTTACGCGTTCAATTTCGTCAATGGAAATTTGAACTTGGAAATTTTCATTGAAATCTCTCGATGCTTGGTCAAAGGTTTTTTTAGGCATAAATTTGTCTCCTTCTCTCTTACCATTTTGTGATTTTGCATAGGTGAAATTGATACGTTTACGTTTTGTTCGAATTTATTATATAATAGCAACTACAACAAAAACTACACCAACCAGAAAAATTTTTTAATTTTTTTTCTTATATTATAACAAAAATTGTTATACTACACAAAAAATATGCTTGATTTCTTATGATTCGCGTAAATATTTTATGAATAACGCCGAAAAATTCTCTTTCTTGCAAGGAAGAACAAAAAAACACTTTTTTACACCCATTTTCTTGCACGCGTGCCTGCGCTCCATATCCTCTTACCATCCGTTTCTTTTTCGTAATAATTCAAATTCAATACGCCCTTGCCGTTCGCAAGTACTACGAAATTGCAATCTTCTGGATTTGCCAACGTGAAACCGAGATATTCCTTTGCTTCCACCGTAACCGTAGCCCCGATAACGCCGTTTTCAACCGAAGTTTCCGTCAACTTCGTGCCGTCGCTTAAAATCTTGTTGTGCTGTACGGTAAATTCCGCGATTATGCCCGCTTCCGTGATAGGCTCAACGTAACTCTTTTTCAAAAATTCCAATTTACTGTTATCCATCGCACTCGCTTCAATCGTGCGTTGTGCAATGTACGCCATAGAACGTACGTTGGTCATAGGATCGCCGCTTACGTACTCTGCGTCATAATATTCGGTTACTCCGTCAATGGTAACCGCTACGTACGCTCTTGCAATAAATTCGCCCGAAAGTACGGTTGCATTGTTGCCCATATTAACAAGCGAACCGTGCAACGCATAGTGCGTTTCGTCATAATAGCCCAAATTGCTCGTCGTCATATTAACGACTTTCGCTTTTTGGATAAAAAATAACAGGAGCGTTTTTAAACGCCCCCGTTTTGTCTACCGATTGTATTAAATTATTCTTTGTTACAGAAAAAGTCGCTTGATTCCGCCGCGTTGGGTTCTCTACCAACGGACGTATTATCTTTGCGGCGGTTACGAAGCTCGGGGATAGGACTCGGCGCTACTTGGAAACGGTAATCTGCCCCGCGTTTTGCAATAAAATTCTCGATAACGCAATGAGAGGGTACCGTTTGCTCCTTGCCGTTCAGAAACGTTTGATAACGGAAGAAGTCCGCGTCGTCAGGCAAGTCGCGCACGCGCACGTAATCTTCTTTTAAAGAAGTATACTGTACCGTTTCCCCAAGAATTTTCCGCACGTATTCGATATTTTCGTGCAGGGATAACGGCTCGGGGAAATCGCCGCAAGGAATGACTTCTTCCCAGTCCTTCCCCTCGTATTTTTTCAATAGCTCGGCAGCTTTGTGCAAGTGGGAAACTTCCGCTTGGAAACACTCCTCCCAAAGCATTTTGATATATGCGTCCGTTTCCGTCATATAGCAGGACCAGTACAAATAGCATTCGCAATACTCGTGCCAAAGGAGCATTTCCAACCAAGTCGCATTTGGATCCATCAACGATTCGTATTGCGTAACGTGTTCTTCTTCCACGAGCGCGATTTCCTGATAAAGCTTCCGTCCCATATCCCCGCAAGCAAAGTTGGTAACGTTCATATAATAGTTCATCGTTTGCTGTTCCGCGGCGGTAATAATCATGGTAGCAAGCACCGTTTGCACTTCGGAATTTTTCGCGATAATACTGCGTTTTACGTTGTCTTTCGGGAAACGGTGATGGGCAATCGTCGGACGGCCGGGCATAATTTCCGTATATCTTCCAACCAGCCATTCCGCCGCTACGCCCTGCTGCATTTCCAATAAATTTGCATACCTGTACAAGTGATCAAAATCTTCTAAAAGTGCAAAATCTAACGCCGTTTTTACGTTGCAATCAAGCTCGCGCTTGGCAAGCTCCGCCGTCAAATCCACCGCGAGCTGTTCATAGCCGATGGTGTGTTCCAAAATACTTTCGTTTTCCGGTTTGAGCAAAGAAATTTTTAATTGCTGTTGTTTCTCTACCGCTCTGGTCAAAGCCAAATCCCTACGCAAATCATTGTCGCATACGTGGCGAGCAAATTGATGCGAAAACCAATTCGCTTCAAATTCCGTACCATTCATCAGGATAATTCGCGTTTTGGTATAGGGATCAACTTCGCGTTTGTTATAGGGTTTCGGATACATTTGTTGCCAATTTTGTAATGCCTTTTCAATACTTCTCGGTCGTTCTTTAAATGGGTTCATCGGGAAATCCTCCTTTCCGTTTATATATACTATTCCCGATTTCCATTTTTTGTATACAAAAAAACCTCCGCGAACGGAGGAAAACGTTGCTGTGAGCGCCTTTGCTTTTACAAGACGCTTGTAAGGTTCATGAGTTTAAAAAGAAGTTTTTTCATTTCAATCACCTCCATTTTTTCGTTTTTTTTGCCGCTAAAAAACAGCTGTGCAGAGTGGACAATTTACACCCATACTTAATTTTAAGGGGTGAGTTGAACTCTCGTGTTTAATCACGCTGTTGCGTGTATGTAATCCGCAAAGCGGTATGCAATCAATTCGATAGAATTGCATGGCATCAAGCCGAAATGACATACACCTGACGGCAATTCCATACACGGCAAGCCGTGATTACATGCCAAGCCTTTCGGCTTGAATAAAAATCGACAAGTTTCTTGTCGAAACTTGTCGATTTTTTGGTACTCCCGACGAGAATCGAACTCATAATTGCCCCTTAGGAGGGGGCTGTTATATCCATTTAACTACGGAAGCTTATTTATTTTTTATCCCGACGAGTATCTTCGCTTCGCTCAGGGCAGCGCAATCAAAGATTGCTCGCGCGAACACATCATTACCCCTTAGACTGGGACTTGCTATATCCATTTCACTACGGAAGCTTATAGAAAGATTTTTACTGAAATATAAGCTGTGCTTATGGTCTGTATAAATTAGCTTTATTATTATACTACTTTTTTATAAAAAAAGCAAATATTTTTTATACTTTTTATGATTTTTACCTATAAAATCCTTGCAAATTATTTTTAAAAGTGATATGATATATCCGCATTAAGAAAATCGATTAAAGGAATATATTTAATCAATATTTAGGAGATAAATCATGACGTACGTAGAAAGAGTTTTGGAAGATTTAAAAAAGAGAAATCCCGGCGAAAAGGAATTTCATCAAGCAGCAACGGAAATACTGTTGACGTTAGAGCCTGTTATCAACGCGCACCCCGAATACGAAGAATGGGCGCTTTTGGAACGCTTTACCGAACCCGAACGCACCGTTTTGTTTCGCGTGCCTTGGGTGGACGACAATGGAAAAGTACACGTCAACAAAGGCTATCGCGTACAGTTTAACAGCGCAATCGGACCTTACAAGGGCGGACTTCGTTTCCACCCCTCCGTCAACCTTTCGGTTATCAAATTCCTTGGTTTGGAACAAATTTTAAAAAACAGCTTGACGGGGCTTCCCATCGGCGGCGGTAAAGGCGGTTCGGATTTCGATCCCAAAGGAAAATCGGATAGAGAAATTATGGCGTTTTGCCAAAGCTTTATGAACGAATTATTCCGTCATATCGGCGCGGATACGGACGTTCCTGCGGGCGATATCGGCGTAGGCGCGCGTGAAGTTGGGTATCTTTTCGGGCAGTATAAGCGTTTGCGCGACGAGCACGTCGGCGTCTTCACGGGTCGCGGACTTTCCTACGGCGGTTCGTTGATGAGAAAGGAAGCGACAGGCTACGGGCTTGTCTATATCACCGAAGAAGCGATGCGTTTACGCAACGATACTTTCAAGGGCAAAACCGTACTTGTTTCGGGCAGCGGCAACGTAGCCATTTACGCTTGTGAAAAAGCGCAGCAGCTTGGGGCAAACGTGGTAGCCATGTACGATTCTAACGGCTATATTTACGATCCAAACGGTATCCAAATCGACGTTATCAAACAAATCAAAGAAGTAGAACGCGCGCGTATAAAAGAATACGCTAACAGAGTTCCTACCGCGAAATACGTAGAAGGCTGCAAAGGTATTTGGACGATCCCCTGCGACGTGGCTTTGCCTTGCGCTACGCAAAATGAAATCGATAAAGAAAGCGCGGAAATTCTTGTCAAGAACGGTGTGCAATACGTTGCCGAGGGCGCGAATATGCCCTCCACCTTGGAAGCGATCGAAGTCTTCCAAAAAGCAAGCAACGTTGTATTTCTCCCTGCGAAAGCGGCAAACGCAGGCGGCGTAGCCACTTCGGCGTTGGAAATGGCGCAATCTTCGGGAAGATTGTACTGGTCCGCGGAAGAAGTTGACGCAAAATTAAAAAACATTATGATTAATATTTACCGCAATATCGACAGCGCGGCAAAACGCTACGGCTTTGCAGGCAATTACGTTATGGGCGCAAATATCGCAGGCTTTGAAAAGGTAGCCGAAGCCATGATGGCACACGGAATCGTTTAATATTACAAAACGTACTTTCATAAATACACACGCTGAAAGCGCGGTCGGGTTTTCCGACCGCGCTTTCTCGTACCGTTCGTCCTTGCCTTTAATTCTCTTTCATCTCGTACCTGCTACCGCCATTTTTTATTTCCGATGGCGTAATTCTTTTCAAAGAAGCGATATATTCCGCGTATTCCGCTTCGCTGATCTTGGGTACTTTTCCTTTCTTTTTGGACGATTTGCTCATATCAAAAATCCTCCGATAGAACTTTATAAAAGTATGTCTATCTTTTTCATATTCTATACGCTTTTAAAACAAAATACAAATAAAGTTCCCTTTACCGTCATTGACAATTCTCGTCATCGTGCGGCGTAATTTTTTACGCAATTCAGGCGGCATTGCGCCCGTCTTCCCCGACAACGCTTCCCCGACGAGCGTGCGTAAGCTCTTGCCAAAAATATTCGTTTCCCATACCTTTTCCGCGCCCTCTTCGTAATTTTTCAGGGTATCCGCAACAAATTCTTCCCCCTGCTGTTTCGTACCGATAATCGGATTCACTGATCCCGCCACGTTCACTTTTACGATATGGTAGCTCGTTGCAGTCGCTTTAAATTGCACGCCGTAGCTTGCGCCTTTTTTCGTGAGCTGCGGTTTTTCAAGCTCGTATTCCCCTTCGTTTGGCAATACGATCCCGTACCCCTTTTCCTCCGCTTCCTGCAACGCTTCCTGTACCCGTTCATAGGAGCGTTTTACACCCGCCAAAGACCGCACGTAGCGCATTAACTCCAAATCTCCGCAGAGCGTTTCCCCGCTTTCTTCGCTCAACACGCGATAGAAAAGCGTTTCTTTTGCGCCGATTGTGAGCTCTACTTTTCCTTTGCCCAAATCCATTTTAATTTCATCGGGATTGATAAAATCGCTATCGTCCGAAAACAAGCTTTCAAGCGCAAAACAATCGCGCATTTTAACGATATTTTCCGCCGCTTTTTTAATTTCACACAACAAATTTGCCACCCGTTCGTTGCTTTCGGGGAGCGATTGCAGCCACTTAGGAAAACGCACGTCGATACTTGTTACGGGGAACTCGAAAAGTGCCGCGCCAAGCACCCCTAAAATATCGTTTTCCGTCATAGTTTCCGCGTTCAACGCGACCACGGGTACGCCATATTTTTCTTCAAGCGATTTTTTCAGCGCGTTTTGACTGTTCGGTTTTTTGCAATTTAAAAGGATAATAAACGGTTTATTAAGCGCTTTTAATTCGGCTACGGCGCGTTCTTCCGCTTCTACGTACGCCGAGCGGGGCAGTTCGGTAATACTTCCGTCGGTCGTTACCAACACGCCGATCGTGGAATGTTCCTTGATGACCTTTTCCGTACCGAGTGCCGCAGCCTGCTCGAAGGGCATAGGCGCTTCCTGCCAAGGCGTTTTCACGAGCCGCGGTGTACCGTCTTCGTCAAAACCGCTTGCCCCCTCCACCGCAAACCCGACGCAATCGACAAGCCGCACGGATACTTCCGCGCCTTTTGAAAGAGTGATTTTCGCCGCTTTTGCAGGCACAAACTTCGGCTCGGTCGTCATGACCGTTTTCCCTGCCGAAGATTGCGGCAGTTCGTCCGTCATCACCGCACGATCCTTTTCGTTTGCGGATGGAATCACGAGCGTTTCCATAAACCGCTTGATAAAAGTGGATTTTCCCGTCCGAACAGGACCGACTACGCCAATGTAAATATCGCCGCCCGTGCGGCTTTTAATGTCTTCGTATACGCTGTAATTTTCCATCCGCGACCTCCCATCGTTACCTACGCAGGTCCTTTACGCGGAAAAAGTCGTAAAAAATCCCTGCGAGCAAACCTTACGCTTTACTATATGCAGGGAAATTTTTCTTTATGTGCTTTTTTGCGGATTTTCTTTAACTTTGTAAGCTTTCTTCCAATCCCGAATTGCCGCCCTTAACCGCCGCCGCTTCAATCGCTAAATAGTCCTTATCTTCCGTAAAATCGCGCGGCTTTGTGTACTCTCCGCCCAACGCTTCGATCGCGTATTTCAGTTCTTGGAACTCCACGAACCCGATCGTCGTATCTTCAATCCTTTCCAGTAAAATAGGCAACGCACGTTCGTCGCCGTACGCGGCAAGATAACTCGCGCGCATGGGCGTTTCTTCCCCCGATAAAAACGCGGAAAGCAGCGTTTCGTATACGTCGTCCGATTTTTCCTTGACTCTCGAAAGAATTTCCAGCATGTATTCCTTGGCAATGCCTTTTTTATAAGTATCGAGCGCGCGCGTTTTTATCTCGTCCGCGTGCAAGCGGAAAATATCCGCAATATCGCTTCGAATTTCTTCGTCCAAACGGTTCTCCGTCAAAATGGAAAAATACGCCTCGAACGCCTTTTCGTTATCCCCGATCAAATTGACCGCATAGGAAACCGTTTGCGCGTCGTCCGTCGCAAGCAACGGCAACAGCGTTTCCGCTTCGCCGCGCGTTTCAAGCTCTCCGCATAAAAATTCAGGCACGGGAACGTCTTCCCGCAAGTGCGCGCACAGCGTTTCTACAAGCTCCTCATTCGTCATTTTCGCATAATATTCTTTCGGGGTGCATTTGATTTTCGATACGTACGTATCCCCGAATTTTTTATAGAGCTTGGGAATGACGTCCTCCCATTGTTTTTCCGTATATTTCTTTTTATTTTCCTCCATATATTGCGTGAGCTTTTCGTCAAAAAGCCCATCAAAATCAATCAATTTCATTCTTTTTCTCCTCCGAGTGTTGTTCCACGCCAAAGCGTGCGGACATTGCTTGCGATAAAAGCACCTTTACCCTATCCGGGTTCGCGTCGAACGCGCCTGCAATCGAATCGATATTATTGCCCAAGTCCTTTAATCCCGACAGCAAGAATATTGCGCAAGCACAATCGTCCGTGCTATCCACCAAGTCCAAGCTTTCGTTCTTTGCCAAAGCCGCGTACAGTTCTTCCGCCGCCTTTTTTAATTTCTCGCTGTATTCGTCGCGAATAATGACGAATTTAGACGCTACTTTCGCGTAACTTTCCACGAAACGTTTTTTGCGCTTCCTGCCCACTTTGATGCTGTGCAGGGGTACGCGGCGGTAAATACAGCAAAGCACCAACCCCACGTCCATATCCTCGTTGCGTTCAAAGAGCATACGCAAAATTTCAATTTTTAAAACGTCCGCTACTTCAAAATCAAGCAATACGTCCTGCAAAAAATCATCCGCGCGCACGTGCGCCGCCGTTACCAGCGCAAGATATTGCAAGTCGTGATCTCCCCCGTCCATTTCGTCAAAGCACCAACGTAACGAACCGTCGTGCAACGCAAGCAAACCGAAAATTTCCGCTTCGTCTTTCGGCGCTTTGCTAAGCTGTATAAGCGCATGACACCGCGCGTCCCGTTCTTCTTGCGGAAGGTGATAAAAATAGGTAAGTTCCGGTTTTTTCTCTTCGCCGTTTTTGTATGCGCGGATACGTTTTAAATAATATTTTGCCACTTCCGCGTCGGGATAGACGGTGCAAAGCTCGTCAAAAGCCTTTTCCGCTTCGTCTAAAATACCGCTTTTGTACGCAGCTACGCCCTTGAAATACAACATTCTTCCGTCAAAAGGAAGCTTCTTTTCCAAAACGCAAAATTTTTCATACGCCTGCTGATCCAAGCCGTTTTCACAACAGACGGTCGCTACCTTGTATAAATCGTCGGGATCGGAAACTTCCTTATCGGAAAGTTCAAGCGCCATCGCCTTACTTTCCGCATGTTTGCCCTGCTCCAAATACACCGCCGCAAGCGTCGCCTGCACACGAACCTCGTTTGGAGAAACCTCCAACAACTCCTTGCAGGTTTTTTCCGCTTCGTCCGCTTTCCCTGCAAGCAGGTACGCCACCGCTTGCATTTCTTTGGCTTGCGCGTATTCCTTCGCTCCCTTTTCCACCTTGGAAAATTCCGCAATCGCGCGTTGGCAATCCCCCGCCTTCAAGGCTTTCGAGCCGATACCGATTTCCTTGGAATAATCCACCCGTTCAGGCGGATATATAAAGCGAAGCTTCGATTGCTTTTTGCTGGAAAACGCTTCTACAATATCGAGCTTCGTTTCGTCGGGCAAGCTGTCGTCCGCGTCAATCAAGCGGTTGTAATAATACGCCGACGCGCTTTCGTTGCCCATGTTCAGAAAATTGACCGCCAAGCCTTCGTATACGTCGGGAAGATCTTGCTCGTCCGCGACGTCGAGAAAACGAAACCACCAGTTCAGCGCAGAACCGTGCAAGCCCATGCCCTCGTAAATATCCGAAAGACGCGCGTAAACGTCTCCGTCCCCGCCGTATATTTCCAGCTCCTTATACGCAGGACGAAGCGCCGCTAAAAATTTCCCTTCGTTATAATATTTATCCGCAAGATTTGCAAGCCGTTTCCGACTGAAATCGATTTGTTTTACCTTTTTATCCATACCTTCTTAACCTTGATGAAAAAGAGTATCCGCGTCTTTATCCGTAAATTCGTAATCACGGCTGCAATAATGACAATGCACTTTGACAGCCCCGTCTTCCTTGATGATTTGCCGCATTTGCCTTTCCCCGAGCGACGCCAAAACGCCCAGCAAATATTCCCTGGAGCAGTTGCATTTATACACCGCTTCACGCAGCTCGTATACGCTCTCGTCTACCGTAAAATAGGATTTCGCGGCATTTTCAATCCCCTGTTTTTGCACGCTTGAAAGCAAATCGTAAATAGAGCAATCTTCCACCGCGGTCAAAGCCGCTTGATCGGCAAACGGCAGGGGCTGCAACGCAACCACGCCCGCAAAAATACATTCGTTCCCCTGCATTTGTACGCAAGTAGCGATACGGGTGGGAAGCTGTTCGCTGATACGGAAATATTCTTCAAACGCGCCGTCAAGCCCGCCTACCGTAGGAAACGCGCAAGCGCCGACAAACGGACGGCTGTACCCGTCATCGCGAATGATCGTCAACGCGCCCTCTTTTCCCCAACAAGCGTCCGCGCCTTCCGTAACCTTTTGATTATGAATATATCCGCGCAGCTTTAAAGCTCGGTTTCCTGAAACGCCGATATCTCCGCCAAGTCCGTCGCTTTTGACGGACAGAGAAATTTCCCCGCGCTCTCCTTTTAAGCAAGCGCTCATAAACGTCATTGCCGAAAGCGCCCGACCGAGCGTTTCTGCCGACGATACGGAAAGCTTGTGTAATTGTATACTTTCCTTGACAATTTCCGTCGTATCGGCAACCGTCAAAGATACTTGACCGTCGCACACGAGCGTACGCAATACGTTTTTCATAACTATTACCTCGTCTTTTGCGCCAAAAAAGTAATTCGATCGCTCTTTTCAAGCGATTCGCCCAAATGCCCTTCCGCTTCCAGCAACGTAAAACCGTTTTCTTCGAGCGCGCTGCGGATTTCTTCTATCGTGTAGATATACTGCCTGTGCGTTTCATCCTGACGGATATATTTTCCGTCGCCCGTCTTTGAAAAGAGCGTTACTTCCATCGTTACGCCGTCCGTTTCTTCTCTATTAAAGGAAAGATAAGTTACTTCGTCGCGATCGTCAACGCTTACAGTATTCGCAATTTTCTTTCTAAATTTCCTTTCCGAGCTAATATCGAAAAGGAAGATTCCCCCTTTTTTCAGCCCGCCGCGGACGTTTTTAAACGCCGCCGAAAGTTTATCTTTCGGGATATAATTCACGCAGTCGTTGATCGCCGTAGCAAAATCGAAGCGACAGGGCAATTTCGTCTTGGTGATATCTCCAAGCAGATATTCTCCGCGCAAGCCTGCTTTAAACGCCTGCTCCTGCGCGTAATCGAGCATTTGCGAAGAAATATCCAAACCCGTCATTATATAGCCGCATTTGGTAAACGCGCGCGTGAACCAACCGCCGCCGCAACCGATATCTACGCCGCAAGCAAGCGAGTATCCCCGCAGTTTCAAAATTAAATACTGCGACCAATTTTCATAGTCGCAGTCATCATTTAGATATTCAAACCATTTGGCAAGATTTGTATATGCCGTTTGTCTGTTCATCTTTTATTCGCCTTTCGGGGGTTTCAGCTTTTTACCGCGTTTCTTCCCCTTATTTTCTTCGTCTTCCTGCAAAGCCTTTTCACGTTCGTCAAACTGCTTGTTGTATTCAACGTAACGGAAATCGTTCTTATGTTCTTCGGCGTACGCTTCGGTATCTTCTATAATATTTTGCTTACTTTCACGTAAACGCTGTAAGTCTTCACGATTGAACGACGTGGGCAATTCGTAAACCTGTAACGAGTCGTCGATCGGCTTAATCGGTCTAGCAACCAAGCGGGATCTACCGTGCGAAAGAATAACGCGCTGATATTCCAAAGCGGCTTCGCTGTCGTTCGGTGCGGAAGAAGATCCGTCCTTGTTGTAGATACCCCTGCCAACTTTTGCGCCGTCGAGCTTGGGATTGATATATTTATCGAATACCCATTGTGCGAAATCGAGCCATACGAGCAACGCATACGCAAGCCCAAAAATGAGTACGAGCATCAAGCCGAGCATCATAAAGAACCCACCGGTAAACGTCAAAAGCAAGAAAGGCAGCAACGCAAGCGCGCCGAAAAATACCGTTTGGGGCAACGTACCGATCGCCATCAAGAACCCGTTGCGGATCAGTTGGAAAAACTTCATTTTATAGTTTACCCCAAGCGCGATCATCCAAACGGAAACCATGCCCGCAATGGTAATCAACACGTAGCTGGTTGCCTGCGAGAATTTCATCCAACCGCGTTGCGCGCCCGAAAGAGAACCGACCGCCAACGTGAAGTTGCTGAAATTGATCAACGCATTACAAAGCAAAAGGATAATGCTGAAAAAGAGCCCCGTCTGCAAAGCGTTTTTGTAATTGAGCTTTACCCCGCGCCAAAAATCGCTGGTAACGAAAATACCTTCCGTCCAAACCATGTTACGAATAACGTACATACCGCCCGATAAGCCTACCGCCGCGATCAACGTCGCCAAAACGATACCGATATTTGTATATAACTGACTGGAAAGCGTCAAGCTTTCGGAAAGCCCAAGCTGACTGGGATAGTTCGGATACCCGATCCCCCATGCACCGCCGAACGGTTCGGAAACGCCGCTCGCTTCGCGCATCATGCCGCCGAGGATAATCACCGCGAACAACGGAATAAAAAAGAGTATCGTCAATAAATTGACTTTTACAATTTTCCCAAAATTTCCCTTGAATATATCCCAAAAAAGCTGCCAACGGTTGGTAGGCAACGTACTTCTTGCATATTCCTCACTTTTTTCTTTTCCTTCTAAAAGTCGGGTGATAAGCCCTTTCTTTTGCTGTGCCATAAATACTCCGTCAAAATTTGATTCTTATACGCGCCTATGCGTGCGCATACAGTACTTATCTATTTTACTACAAAATTATGATTATTTCAAGGAATTTTCGGAAAATTTTTGAAATTATTTTAAATAAAATTCGCAACTTCTTATAAACTTACCAAAAAACGCAAAAAATCTTTGACTTTTCCCGTCGTATGTGTTAAAATAAATCCGTTAAATAGAGGAGCGGATGAACAAAAGTAACCGCCGATTACTCGTCTTTTGGACAAAGGCGTTTTAGGTCGGTTTGTGAAAGGGTATCTCCGCCGAAGCGCAACAGGTCCATTTGCGCTGGGCATGCGGGAGAATACCCGTATGACTGTCACCCCACGTGAAGTGCTATTTACGTTTACCGAATACGCCTTTGGACGTCTTCGGCAAATCCACAAGGCTTTCACGACGGGTACGCCCCGTCTTTTTCTTTACAATGAAACAAATAAGGAGTATCAATATGAAGCACTTTAACGTAGGCGTTATCGGCGCTACCGGTATGGTTGGGCAACGTTTTATGCTGTTGCTTGAAAATCATCCCTGGTTCAACGTAACCGCTCTTGCGGCGTCTTCCCGTTCCGCAGGAAAAACCTATAAAGAAGCCGTTGGCGAAAAATGGGCTTTCGATTGTGAAATGCCTGAAAAATACGCAAATATGACCGTTTTAGACGCGGAAGCCGATCTTGAAAAAATCGCTTCGCTCGTCGATTTCGTTTTTTGCGCGGTCAATATGGACAAAGCGAAAATACGCGCGCTTGAAGAACGCTACGCGCAGGCGGAAATCCCCGTTGTTTCCAACAATTCCGCACACCGCTTTACCCCCGACGTTCCCATGATCATTCCCGAAGTCAACCCTGAACATTTAGAGGTCATTTCGGCGCAAAAGGAACGCCTTGGTACGAAACGCGGCTTTATCGCGGTAAAATCTAACTGCTCTTTGCAATCCTACGTTCCCCTTTTGCATCCCTTGAAAAAATTCGGGATCAAGGAAGCCGCGGTTTGCACCTATCAGGCGATTTCCGGCGCAGGAAAAACCTTTACCACAATGCCAGAAATTCTCGATAACGTCATTCCATATATCGGCGGCGAAGAAGAAAAGAGCGAAAAAGAACCTTTAAAAATTTGGGGCAAAGTGCAAAACGGAGAAATCCTTTCCGCAACCGCACCCGTCATCACGGCGCAGTGCTTGCGCGTACCCGTTTCCGACGGACATACCGCGGCGGTGTTCGTAAGCTTTGAAAACAAACCAACGAAAGAAGAAATTCTTTCCGCTTGGGCAAGCTTTTTAGGCGAACCGCAAGAACGCAACCTGCCTTCCGCACCCAAACAGTTCCTTTGCTATTTCGAAGAAGACAATCGTCCCCAAGCAAAGCTTGACAGAATGGCGGGCAACGGTATGAGCGTTACGGTCGGAAGACTGCGCGAAGATACCCTTTTTGATTATAAGTTCGTCGGGCTTTCGCACAACACCTTGCGCGGAGCTGCGGGCGGCGCGGTACTTCTTGCGGAGCTTTTGGCGGCAAAAGGCTATATGGATTAATAAAAAGAATTTTGGAAGAATAGATTAAATATAGGGAGAAAAAAAACAGTTATGAAAGGATTTTTTAAGGGTAGTGCAACGGCAATGATTACCCCCTTTAAAGACGGGCAAATCAATTTCGACGTTATGGGGGAAATGCTCGAATATCAAATCGCAGGCGGTACGGACGCTTTGGTGGTACTCGGTACGACGGGCGAACCCTCTACCATGTCTTTTGAAGAAGAAGAACTTTTGATGAAATTCGTCGTTGAAAAGGTCAACGGCAGGGCGAAAGTCATCTTCGGTTGTGGTAGCAACAATACCGCAGACGCTGTAATGACCGCTAAAAAAGCGGAAGCCTACGGCGCGGACGGCTTGCTCGCGGTTACCCCTTATTATAACAAATGCACCCAAAACGGGTTGGTGGAATATTACAAAGCGATTTGTCAAGCGGTGTCTATCCCCGTAATCGCGTATAACGTTCCCGGGCGCACGGGCGTGGAAATTCAGCCTGCTACCATGGCGAAAATCGCGCAAATCCCGAATATTGCAGGCATCAAGGACGCCGGCGGCAACATGAGCAAAACCATGGAAACCTTCCGTCTTGTCCGCGAGCTTTGCGACGTGTATTCAGGGGAAGACGCGTTGAATTTCCCCATTCTTGCTTGCGGCGGCGCGGGCGTTATCTCGGTACTTTCTAACGTTGTGCCTGCGGAAGTGAAAAAGCTTTGCACCCTTATCCAAGAGGGAAAAACCAGTGAAGCAATCACGCTCAACGATAAGTTATTGCCCCTTGCCAACGCTTGTTTTGTAGAAGTCAACCCGATCCCTGTTAAGGAAGCAATGAACATTCTCGGCTTTGACGCAGGCGTACCCAGAGCGCCTTTGACAAAGATTGAAGCTTGCAACCGTGAAAAGTTACTTACCGCTATGAAAAATTTCGGTTTGGAGTGTAAAGCATAATGGAAAAAATCAAAATCATTCTTTGCGGCGCTTGCGGTAAAATGGGCGGCAACGTATTGTCCTTACTTGCCGACGACGAAAGCGCTACGGCTGTTTGCGGCGTAGATTTATATCCCCGCGAGATCGGTATTTCCGTCTATACGGATTTTTCACAAATCCAAGAAAGCGCGGACGTTATTATCGATTTTTCTTCCCCTGTCGGTTTGGTAGAACGCTTGGAATACGCAAAAGCGCATAAGCTTGGTATCGTTCTCGCCTCCACAGGATTTAGCGCGGCGGATTTAGAGCTTATCAACACTTACGCAAAAGACGTTGCTATTTTTAAAACGGCAAACCTGTCTTTGGGGGTTAATCTGATGCAAGCACTGATTAAAACGGCAGCGCAAGTGTTGGGAAATGCCTACGACGTAGAAATTATCGAGCGACACCATAACTTGAAAAAGGACGCGCCGAGCGGCACGGCGTTGATGCTTGCAGATACAATCAACGAGGCGTTTGAAAACGAAAAACGGATCATCAACGGCAGAGCAGGTATCGTCGGCACAAGAGAAAAAACAGAAATCGGTATGCACGCCGTACGCGGCGGCACGATTGTCGGCGAACACGAAGTCATGTTTGCAGGCGAAGACGAGATCATTACCATTTCCCACAGCGCAAGAAGCAAGCGAGTTTTTGCAGTCGGCGCGATTCGCGCGGCGAAGTTCTTACGCAAAAAAGAAGCAGGCATGTACGAGATGAAAGATCTTTTGGCGGAAGAAAATTAAAATTTAATCCTACAATAAAAAGCAGAAAAAAGGACGAAACCGTTTCTATCGGTTGCGTCCTTTTTTATAGAATAAAACCGCGCTCAGCCTTGAAACCAAGCGCGGTTTTTAAGCCTATTTATAAAGCGGCAATCGCTTTTTCCAAGCGTACAAGGGTTCTTTCTCCGCCCAAAATTTGCATAATTGTGCAAAGGTCGGGGGTATTCGCAAGTCCCGTTGTCGCAATACGCAACATTTCCGCTACGTCGGAAACGTTCCCAGGGTACGCCGTCGGATCTAATTTATACGCTTTCATATCCGTTGCAAAACCGTTTTCAGCCGCTACCCCTTTTACCTTTTCAAACCATGCGGAATTATCGTCCGCGCTGTCGTATACCTTTTTAAAGCCGTCGAGCACCGCTTTTACCGTCGCGCTGTCAAAACGGTATTCGTATACAGGAGCAAAGCTGCCGTCAAAGAAATACGAAATCGTTTCCATCGCTTGTTTCGCGCAAACAAAATCCTTTCTGCGTTTTTTGCCGCCGATCCCCATACAAAGGGTAAGCACTTTCAACATATATTCGCTATCCGCAAAGTACGCTTTTTGTTCTTCCGTGCCGAACTCTGCCGTCCATTCCTGTAAAAATACGAGCATTTCTTCCGCGGAAAGCGTAGCCATATACGTTTTGGAAATATCGTTGAGTTTCAAAATATCG
Organism: Candidatus Scatosoma sp.; assembly: GCA_045127595.1. Taxonomy (GTDB): domain Bacteria; phylum Bacillota; class Clostridia; order Christensenellales; family Borkfalkiaceae; genus Scatosoma. Next base: position 34,555 of record JBGVQS010000025.1, read on the forward strand.
AAAAGCGCGCCGCTTTTGCCCATTTTTCCGATGGAATATTTAAATTCATCCAAAGGCTTATCGGGATTTTTCAAAAGCCATTCTTCAAAATTCGAATTAAGCAACGTCATCATGTACGTTCTAACCGCCGTAGGGTGGTAGCCCTGTTCACGGTAAAAGGTAAGCGACGCTTCGGGGTCTTTACGCTTGGAAAGCTTTCTGCGCGTTTCCCCGTCAATTTTTTGTATCGAGCAGTTATGACCGTATTTCGGAAGCTTGAAGCCAAGCACTTTAAAAAGCTCGATATGAATGGGCAAGGACGAAAGCCATTCTTCCCCGCGGATCACAAGCGTCGTGCGCATAAAATGGTCGTCGATCGCGTGCGCGAAGTGGTAGGTAGGAATCCCGTCCGATTTCAAAATAACAACGTCTTGATTGTTTTCGGTAACGGTAATATCCCCTTTGACTTGGTCGCGGAAGGTGTGCTTTACTTCCACGTCCCCTTGCGATTTCAAACGGATTACGTAAGGCTTGCCCGCTTTCAAATTTTCATAAATTTCTTCTTCCGTCAAATTACGGCATTTTGCAAATTCGCCGTAGTACCCAGGGAGAAGTTTATTTTCCGTCTGATATTCGCGCGTTTTTTCCAAATCTTCTTCCGTACAAAAACAAGGATACGCCAAACCGCGTTTAATCAAATCCTTTGCGTACGCATGATAGATTTCCGCGCGCTGACGTTGATAATACGGGCCGTATTCTCCGCAAAGGTCCGCGCCTTCGTCAAAGTTTACCCCGAAATATTTCAGCGATTGATGAATGACTTCCACCGCGCCTTCCACCTTACGCTTTTCGTCGGTGTCTTCTATACGCAAATAGAACACGCCGCCGCTTTGGTGCGCAATACGTTCGTTCGCAAGCGCAACGTATAAATTCCCCAAATGCATAAAGCCTGTGGGGCTGGGAGCGAGTCGGGTTACCTGCGCGCCTTCGGGAAGATTGCGCAAAGGGTATCTTTCTTCGTAATAATCAAGCGGTTTTACGTTTTCGTCGGGAATAAGCGCGTCCGCAAGTTTGTTCAAATCCATATCTTTTACCTTCTTTGTTATTTTTTCCTGTTTATTGTAGCATTTTGACAACTTTGTTGTCAACTCTTACACACCGAAAAAATCGGTGTTTTTATAATCGATTTCATACAGACCGTTTTCAATGCCGTGCACAATTTCGACAATTTGTTCGCACAAAGGTGTTTCTATGCCTACACGATTTCCTTCCTTTACTACGACGCCATTGATAAAATCTATTTCGCATTTTCTACCGTTTTGCACGTCTTTGAGCATACCCGAAAGGAGTTTTTTATGTTTTTTCATCGCAAATGGGAGTACCATGTACGAGATGAAACGCTTTATCGGGGTTCTTCCGCCGAGCAATTTTTCCATATCGTGCCCCTGCATCGGCTCAAGCTTTACCCCCGACGCATTTGCTACGTCCATACATTCACGAAGAACGCCAAGCGCAATTTTACGCGTTTTTTTCTTTTTTGCAACTTCCCCAAACGTCAATCCAGTTACCACGGAAAGCCCCGAAAACGCCGCGTTTATCGCAAGCTTTGACCAACGTGCGCCCATAAGATTCTCCGTTACGGACACAAAGGCGTCGTTTTTCTCCGTTCCGAGTCCTGATAAAATTTCCTGCAACAAGGGCAATTTAGCACCGTCGTTTTTATAACCGCCGATTTGCATACGCATTCCTGAAAAATCGGAAGTCATTTCCACTATACCGCCGCCGACAAAGGTCGCGCCGTAAGAAGTTACTCCTCCGTACGTGCGCTGCGTGCCGATCATTTGAGCAACGCTTTCTTCGGGTAAACCGTTTTGCGTAGTGCATACCACGCTATTTTCATGCAAAAAATCCTGTAAAAAATCTAAAATTTCCGCATTATTTTTTTGCTTGGTCATCAAGAAAAAAACGTCGTATTTCTCCGTCATCTCTTGCGGTAAAAGCGCGTTTACTGCAATAGTTTCTTCCTTGTTTTCCGCCACGTAGCGTATCGTCGCGCCCTTTTGTCGCATACCTTGCACATGCGCTTCGTTTCTTGTGATCAAATCTACTTTTAAGCCGCTTTTCGTCAGCCACGCGCCAAGCACCGTTCCCATTGCGCCCGCCCCGTAAACGGCAATTCTTGCTTGACTTGCTTTCATACGTTCAACGCCTCGACAACTTGCTTTAATGATTCTTGGATGGATTGTTCTTTCAGCTCCACGGTAACGTCGGCATATTTTTCATAAAGCGGCATACGTTCTTCGTATAAATCCTTTAACGTAAATCCGTCTTTGAGTGCAACGCCTCGCTTTTTTAAATCCCCAAGCCTATGTTCAATGACCGCATACGGCAATTTCAAAAATACGACCGTGCCCATTCCTTTGAGCTTTTTCATGGCGTAATCGCGATAAATCACGCTACCACCCGTCGCAATCACACAACGGCTTGCGCAAAGTTCCGAATTGACTTTTCCTTCAATATCCAAAAAAGTTTCCGTGCCGTATTGCGCGATAATGTCGGAGAGCGGCTTTCCTTCACGTGCGACGATTACGCTGTCGCTGTCGATATAGCCGTATCCGATCTTTTCCGAAAGCTCTATCCCAAGCGTTGTCTTTCCGCAGCCGGGCATACCGATTAAAATAATATTTTTCTTCATGGTTACTCTCCAAAAACCCGTTTTAACGAACCGAGTATATCCGCGTCGGCAGGCGCCCATTCTTCTTCCTTTAAATCCGCAGGTGCAATCCATGCGTAGCTTTCGTGTTCCTTTAAAATGAAATCGGACTGCATTTCACATTCAAACAAAGAAAGCGTAATGATAAAATCGGGATATTCAAACGTATGACAAGCATACAAGCTGCCGACCGCAACTTCCATATCAAGTTCTTCTTTCAGTTCTCGTTTTACAGCGTCCTCGCCCCGTTCGTTCGCTTCAATTTTTCCGCCGGGGAATTCGTATTTATGCGCTACGTACGAATAGGGAGAATCCCCTCGTTTCGTCGCAAAAATCTTTCCGTTTTGAAAGAGTAACGCTGCCGCTACTTGCACGTGTTTTTTCATTTCAACGCATACCTGCCTATGTCTTTTTTATTTATCTTTCCTTAATCGTGCCGATCTTCGGAATGGAAAATTTCGCAAAATCTTGCCGCAAACGATGGTTCTTCTTCCCCTGCATATAAATGTCCCGTATCCCCAAAACCGCAACAACGGAACACGGCTGTTCCTTCACGGCGTTCTTCCGTATAGAGCGTAGTTACCGACGTGGGCAACGCTACGAAATGATGCCAAAGCGGCATCGGGGATATATCGCAAAGATGGGATAACAGCAAGGTTTCCAAACCAAAATGACAAAAAAGCGCAATTGTTTCCGTATGTCCCTTTTCCGTGCGGTAAACGTGTCCGTTTCTTGTATAGCCGTGCTTTTTTAACAGCTCGTCCAAGCCGTCCGTTACGTAACGAACGCGGCTTTCCATTTCCCCTTTTTCAAAAAAGTCCTGTTTATACCAACCGTCTTTATCGTACATCTTCGGATTATCTGCCCACTCCTGCGGAAGCATATCCCAAGGAATATTCCGCGTTCTCCCCGAGGGTAAAACGAGCGGACAGCCAAACTCTTGCAGCCAGTCTTTCTCGATAACGTCCTTTTCTTTGCCGTGCGCGCGAGCCACGTAATCGCAGGTATGTCTTGCCCTGCCAAGCGGCGAAGAATAGAAATGATCGATTTTTTCCTTTTGCAAACGCGCGGCAAGCAAAGCCGCTTCCCTATGCCCTTTTTGCGTCAGAGTATCGTTTTTATAATCGGGATCGCCATGCCGAATAATCAAAATTCTCATTTGCTTTCCTCTTCTAAAAAGTTGACGAGAATGGAATTTTGTACGTATAAATATTCGTCTTTAATACGCAAATAATCCCCGTTTAATTCCAAGTACTTCACCGTCTTTTTTAAGGCACTCGGGAAATCTTCCCCAAGCGTTACCCCAAATTTTTCCTTATACCTTTCCATGGAAAGCCCTTTTACCGTCCGAAGCGCAAGCATGACGAATTCAAATTTCGCGTCCTTTTTCTCCACTTCTTCGCTCGTAACCGCAGGATAGAAACCCGAAATGATACATTTCATATATTCGTCCAAATCAAACGTGTTAGTAAACCGTTTTCCACGCATAAACGAGCTTGCCGAAACGCCTACGCCGATATATTCTCCGCGTTGCCAGTAATTCAGGTTGTGCTTACTTTCAAAGCCTTCTTTGGCAAAATTGGACACTTCATAACGTTTATAGCCCTTTTCTTCCAAAAGCGCGCGACCATATTCGTAAAGCTCGGCAACCTCGTCGGAATCGGGGAGCTCTCCGTTTAAGTAATCGGTATAGATAGGCGTACCGTCTTCCACTGTCAACGCGTACATGGATATGTGATTTGAGCCGCAAGCCGCCGCAAGCTCGATCGTTTTGCGCACATCTTCTTTCGTTTGATTTTTCAAACCGAGCATCACGTCGGTACTGAAATTTTGCCCCTTTAAAAGCTTGGTCGCGTATACGTAATCCTGCGCATTATGGATTCTCCCAAGATCCGCAAGCTGTTCGTCGATCGCCGTTTGCAACCCGATTGAAAAACGGTTGATACCTGCCTGCAAGTACGTTTGCACTTTCCCTTCTCCGATCGTGCCCGGGTTCAGCTCTAACGTGATTTCCGCGTTTTCTTTCAGTTTAAAACAGTTCCGAATTTGGTTCATTGCCCCCAAAATCAGCTTCGGCGGAATATACGACGGTGTACCGCCGCCAAAATATACGGTGTCGAACTCGTAATCTTTGAGCTCTTCGCCGCGCATTTTTAATTCCTTGTATAAGCAAGCCATATAGGCTTCGGCATAATCGATTTTATCGGGAAAGGACACAAAATCGCAATAGGAGCATTTGTGTCTGCAAAATGGAACGTGAATGTAAATACCTGCCATAATTCTCCTTTAACAGTTGTTGGTTGCAGATTTTTTAAGCGTAACACCGAAATGCGGCGTAGATTCTTCCAAGAAAAGCGGAGCGCAACGCTGAAATGCGAAGTACATCTCCCATAAAAATAAAGCAAGCTGCGAGCAGTTCAAGGCGCGCGAGCATTTTCGACGGGAGCGTACTTGGACGTACGCGAGCGAGAAAAGCGGAGCGCAACGCTGAAATGCGAAGTAGATTCTTTATTTTTAATCTTTGTTGGTTTTCAAAATCTCCATAAAGACTTCACTCGGCACGTCTACGCTACCAACCTTGCGCATACGCTTTTTCCCTTCTTTTTGCTTTTCAAGCAGTTTTCTTTTACGAGTGATGTCGCCGCCGTAGCATTTCGCGAGTACGTCTTTACGTACCGCTTTGACCGTTTCACGGGCAATGACTTTCCCACCTACAGCCGCCTGCACGGGGATTTCAAAAAGCTGACGGGGAATCGCGTCTTTTAAATTTTCGCAAAGAGTACGGCCGCGTTCGTATGCGCGCGATTCAAATACGATTGTCGAAAGCGCGTCGCAAATTTCTCCGTTCAATAAAATGTCGAGCTTCACGAGCTTGGATCTTTGATACCCTGCAAGCTCGTAATCGAAACTCGCATAGCCGCGCGTCCTCGATTTCAAGCCGTCAAAAAAGTCGTACACGATTTCATTGAGCGGCAACGTGTATTCCAGCTTCACACGGCGCTCGTCCATATAGGTCATATTTTTAAATACGCCGCGCTTTTCCTTGCAAAGATCCATAACCGAGCCCATAAAATCAGGGGGCGTGTAAACTTCCGCTTTCACGATCGGTTCTTCCATATATTCAATATCGGAAGGATCGGGCAAATGGGTGGGATTGTCCACGAAAAATTCTTCCCCGTCCGTCTTATGCACAAGATAGCTTACCGAAGGCGCAGTCGTGATGATCTCCAAATTAAACTCACGCTCGATACGTTCTTGAATGATCTCCATATGCAAAAGCCCCAAAAAGCCGCAACGGAATCCAAACCCAAGCGCGACCGAATTATCCGGCTCGAAAATCAACGACGCGTCATTGAGCTGCAATTTCAAAATCGCTTCTTTTAAGTCGTTAAACTTGCTCCCATCCAAAGGATAGATCCCGCAGAAAACCACGGGTTGTACCTTTTTATAACCGGGCAAAGGTTCTTTTGCGGGGTTGAGCGCCGACGTTACCGTATCCCCTACGGCTACGTCCTGAATGGATTTGATAGAAGCCGCAATATACCCGACTTCCCCCGCCTTTAACTTGTCTTTCGGAAAAAGCCCCGGCGCAAACGCGCCTACTTCGGTTACGTCATAGACCGTCGAAGATAAAAACGTCTTAATTTTATCCCCGATCTGCACTTCGCCGTCCACGATACGCACGAACAAAATAACCCCTTTATAATTATCGTAATAGCTGTCGAAAATCAAAGCTTTAAGCGGTTTTTCGGTATCTCCATCGGGCGCGGGGAAATACACGGAAATCGCTTCTAACAAGTCTTCGATATTCGTGCCTTCCTTTGCCGATACGCAGGGAATCCCTTCCGCATCCAAGCCGATCACGTCTTCGATTTCCTTTTTTACTTCGTCCACACGCGCGCTCGGCAAGTCGATTTTATTGATGACGGGTAAAATTTCCAAATTGTTTTCAATGGCAAGATATACGTTCGCAAGCGTTTGCGCTTCTACACCCTGCGTTGCGTCTACGACCAAAATCGCGCCTTCGCAAGCGGCAAGGGAACGGCTGACTTCGTAGGTAAAGTCCACGTGCCCCGGCGTATCGATCAAATTATACTCGTATTCCTTACCGTCTTTTGCCGTATAGTACATACGAACGGGCGTGAGCTTGATCGTGATGCCCCGTTCCTTTTCAATATCCATGCTATCCAAAAGCTGTTCTTCCATATCGCGCGAAGAAACCTGTCCCGTGCGTTCAATCAATCTGTCCGCAAGGGTGCTTTTGCCGTGGTCAATGTGTGCAATAATACAAAAATTTCGTAATAAGTTGTTCGGTTTTGACATATATTTTCCTAACTTTTTCCGTTTTAACGATTAGATTTTCGGTTGATTTTCATTGAAATATTCAATAAAGCTGTGCAAAGCAAAAGAAGCGGGCTTGTGCTTAGGTAAAAGCATTCCCACCGAGCGAACGGGTAACGTTGGATCGGTTTTTATCTCGAACAGTTCCCCGTTAGAAAGCCGACGTTTTGCATACTGTTTGGGAATAATCCCTATCCCCATACCGCTAACGACAAGGCGTTTCATCAAATCCCAACTCCCCACTTCGATAGACGGCTGCAAATTCACGCCCAAAGAAGCAAAGAAATTATCCAGCGAGCGGCGGGAAACCGTATTTTTATCCATCAAAATCAAGGGATATTTTTCAAGCTGAGAAATCGAAACCGTACCCTCGGCAAGCTCCTTAAATTTCTCCCCCGCAATAAAAATATCGTTGAGCCGCATACAGTTTCCGCGAAGCTCTAATTCTTCCGAATCGACTGAAATGGGCAGGTTGACAAACGCTACGTCGCAACGGTTTGCCTTTAATTTTTCAATGGTATCAGGCGTAAAATCCGCCATGAGTTCAATTTTGACCGCAGGGAAACGTTCGTGAAAATCCACGATTTTATCCGACAAAAAATATTCAAAAATCGTATCGCTCGCCCCGATACGGATCGTACCCGTCGCAGACGTTTTCATCTGCGCAAGGCGCGCTTCCGCGCCGCATAAAAGCCCCAACGCGCTTTCCACTTCCGCAAAGATTACCTTGCCCCCTTGTTCGGAAAGCTCCATACCGCGGTGCGTTCTGTTAAAGAGAATTACCCCCAACTGATTTTCCAGCTGCTTGATCGATTGTGAAACGGCAGGTTGCGAAATGTACAGTTCTTCCGCCGCCCTTGTTAAACTCCCGCATTTTGCTACCGTGTAAAATACACGATACAGTTCTAAATTGACCATAATCTCATACCTGCCCCTATCATTTGCATATTTTCAACGTTCATTTCCGCTTATTTTCCTACGCAGAATTTTTCAAAAATTTCCTGAATAATCGCTTCCGTTGCCGTTTCGCCCGTAATCTCCCCAAGCGCGTCCCACGCTTCTTTTACGTCGATGCCGATTAGATCGAGCGGCGCGTTTTCGCAGGCAAGAATCGCTTTTGTCAAGCGCTCCTTCGCGCGACGGAGCGCGTCATAATGCCGCTCCTCAATCAAGAATGCCGCGTCTTCTCCACGATCGCCAAAGCTCTTTTCATACATCAATCTTTTCAATTTGACAATCCCTTCGCCCGTTACCGCCGAGGTTAAAACGTCCGCGTCGGTAGGCGTATCGTCTTTTGTGAGATCGATTTTATTGAAAACCTTGATCAGCGGTTTTCCCTTGACCATATCGAGTACCGCCCCGTCCTGTTCGTCCAAGCCAGCCGCCATATCCGCAACAAACACCGCAACGTCCGCGGAACGAATGATTGCTTCCGCGCGTTGGATTCCCACGTTTTCAATCACGTCGCCGCTTTCGCGCACCCCAGCCGTATCGTATAAATTGAATTTTCTACCGTCAATTTCAATCGTCCCTTCTACCGCGTCGCGCGTCGTACCTGCAACGTTGGATACAATCGCTTTGTCGTACCCTAACAAAGTATTCAAAAGGGAGCTTTTGCCCGTGTTGGGCTTGCCACAAATCGCAACCGTTACCCCCGATTTAATCTTTTTCCCGACCGCATAGCCCGAAAGCAAAGTTTCCAGCTCGCCGCAAAGCAGTTTTAAATCGCGAGAAAGTTCTTCGACGTGCTGTTCTTCGACGTCTTCTTCGGGATAATCCACCGAAACGTCGATCCCTGCAAGCAAGGTCTTTAATTTTGCCTGTAAAGCTTTTACCGCGTTCGTCAATTTTTCGCTGTATAAAAGGTAGCCCGCTTTAACTTCGGCGTCCGATTCACCGTTGATCATATCAGCTACGCCCTCCGCGGAAGAAAGCGAAAGCTTGCCGTTTAAAAAGGCGCGTTTGGTAAATTCCCCTCTGCCAGCCGCTTTTGCGCCGTGGCGGAAGGTCGTTTTCAAAATCCCACGCGCAATATTTTCGCCTCCATGACAATGAAATTCGATAATATCTTCCCCCGTATAGGACATAGGCGCTTTGAAATAGACACACAAGCCAAAATCGACAAAATTTCCGCCGTCGATCTTGCCGGGATATAAGCGGTAAGGCTCGAAATCCTCCACCTTGATTTTTCCAACGGGCGTAAACATTTTTGCCGCAATCGAAAGCGGATTTTTTCCGCTGATACGGATAATTGCAACGCCGCCTTTTCCCGGTGCAGTCGCGATTGCCGAAACGTTTTCTTCTAACATAGCGTCTTCCTTTTACGGGGCAAATTTCCCCTTTTATTTATAACCTGAAATTATATCTATCACTATTATATCACAGTATTTTTACTATGTAAAACGTTTCACGGTTATAATGCGCAAAAAAAGACGGAAAATATAAATTTTTCTTATCTTCCGTCTTTTCGTCTATTTGATTTTTATTTTTCCTTTAATCGAAAAATCCGTCGGGATCTAACGGGTCTTTGCCTTTGTTAGAAGACGAGCTTCCGTTTCCGTTATTTTGCGTATTATCCGTGGGGAATTCCGAGAACGGATCTTCGTCCTTCGGCGCGTTTTGGTATGCTCCGCCATAGGGATTTTGGTTGTAGGGATTTTGGTTGTACGGATTGCGGTTATACGGATTGCCGTACTGATTGTAATACTGCTGCTGTTGACGCATGTACGCTTCGCGCTTTGCACGCACGTACGCCGCATAATCGATCGCCTTATTTTTGCGAAGAATAAAGATGATTACGTAATGCGAGCCGGGAATCAGCAACGCTACAATCCCAAGCACGAAATAGTTGCGCACCGAGTATTTTTTGAACAAACCTACAATCAAAATAATAAATAAAATCGAGCTGATCAAAATAACAATATCCGAAATCAAGCTCATGATTTCATAAAATTTCGCTACCGTTTTCGGTGTACCTTGCAACCCCGTCCAAAAGGATATATACGCGCCTTCGTCATTGACGGGAGAACCGCATTCGATATAGAGATACAACTCCGCCGCCATCAAAGAAAAACACGCAACCGTAGCGGCAATTTCCGCAATCATCGCGTACATGCCTGCCCGTTTCATCTTTCTGCCGAAGACTTCGCAGTCCCCCGTAAGCTTCCCGATATAATAAATATTCAGGAACGGAACGAACGCCATCCACTTGTTTCTTAAATGTCGTCTTTTTGCCATTTGATACAAGCCGAACCCCATAAGCAGGAATAATACCGCCCAAAGTCCTGCGCTGATCATAGCGCTGTAAACACGCAAAGATACGCGGTCTACGTTTTCGGAAAAGATTTGCACCGATTCGACTATTGTGTAATAAAAATCGTAAATATACATAGGCTATCCTTTAAAATTCTTCTCGTTTTCTTATTTTCTTGTTTTCTTATCCTTATTCATATTCCACTTGTAAAAGAGTCAAGCCCTTTGCAGGCATTGTCTTTCCAAGCAGTTCTCTATCCCCCGTTTGATACGCGAGTAAAAGAGTATCCGCGGTTCGTTTTCCCGACGCCAGATCCAAAAGCTCCCCCGTCATTGTCCGAACCATATTATATAAAAATCCGTTGCCCGTAACGTAAATTTTTATATCGCGGTTTCCAAAGCTTTCGCTTTCTTCCACACGCACTTCGTACACCGTTCGAACGGTCGTTTTTACCGTCGAGCCCGAAGCGCAAAAGGCTTTAAAATCATGTTCGCCTTCAAAGAGCTTTGCCGCTTTTTGCAATTCGTCCAAAGCCGCCGCATTTTCCAAGCGAACGGAAAAACGTTCCTTTAAGGGCATTTCCCTGCGCGATACGTACAAGCTGTAACAATAGGTTTTGCGTTTTGCGCTGCGGTTGCTGTCGAAATCTTCCTTACCCTGCCAACCGTCTATCGCACGAATATCCGCAGGTAGAAAACGGTTGATACAATCGGGCAACCGCTCCGCAGGAACAGTAATGTCCTCGCTGTCAAAATGACAAACCTGCCCTGCCGCATGCACTCCTGCGTCCGTTCTGCCGCTACCCGTGATTTTTACCGAGATTCCCAAAGCCGCTTTCAAAGCTTCTTCCAAGGCTTCCTGCACGGTCAATGCGTTTTTTTGCCGCTGCCAACCTGCGTACGCCGTACCGTCATATGCAATTTTTAATACGTAACGCATACGCACCTCCAAAAGTTAAACAAGCTTTATAAGAGCTTACAGCGTTATACAAGCGGCACCGTGTATAGTTTCAACAAAATAACGCCCACAAGCAAGCCTATTCCAAGGATTGCGGCAATCAAATCCCGCCAGCCAAAATGCAATTTTTTATATTTTGTCCGCACCTTACTGCCCGAATAGCAACGCGCGTCCATTGCATCCCCCAACTCTTCCGCGCGACGGAACGCGCTAATCAACAACGGGATTAAAATAGGCACAATCGCCTTTACACGCTTGATGATTCCACCCGTTTCAAAATCCGCGCCGCGCGCTTTTTGCGCGCTCATAATTCTCGACGCTTCGTCCGAAAGTATGGGAATAAACCGCAAAGCAATCGACATAATCAACGCAAGCTCGTGCACGGGGAAACGTATCCATTTAAGCGGCGTGAGCAGGCTTTCGAGCCCGTCCGCAAGAGATACGGGCGTTGTCGTCAGCGTGAGCAACGTCGAACCGAGCACCAAAAGAAAGAGACGAGCCGCCAAAAAAGCCGCAAAGTACAAACCTTCTTTGGTGATTTTTAAAAACTTCCATTCCCACAAAACCGTTTTGCCCGAATAGAAAAAGATATTTAAAATGCTCATAAATAGCAGTAAAAATAAAATACCTTTTACCGAACGAAGCAAGCTTTTAAACGATACGCCCGAAGAAATCGCAATTAGCAAAAACAGCGCCAAACACGCGCCGAGCGCATAAAAGTTTTTGCCGATAAATACCGCCACGATATACACGATTAAAAAGAGTATTTTTAAGCGCGGATCGCATTTATGCACAAAGGAATTAGAGGGGTAATACTGCCCGAAAGTAGCTTCACGCATTTATGCCACCCCCTTCCGTTGAACTCGTACATGCCCCGTTCGTTTTCGCAAAAGCGAGCAATTTTTGCACAAAATCCGCACAGGTATAATCGCAGTCAAGCTCTACGCCTTTTTCCCGCAAAGCGTTACAAATTTTTGCCGTAAAGGGTAAGTCTAAGCCAACCGCTTGCAACGTCTCCGCGTCGGAAAAGATCTTCTTCGGCGTATCGGAAACAAGCATTTTACCGTCCGCAAAAACTGCCGCCGACGTACAATTTTCCGCAATTTCGTCCATATCGTGCGAAACGATAATCACCGTTTTACACCATGCGTTATGAAGCTTATGCAAAAGGGACATAATTTCTTCCTTGCCAAGCGGATCAAGCCCTGCGGCAGGCTCGTCCAAAACAAGGATTTCCGGTTTGGTAACGATAACGCCGGCAATCGCAACGCGACGACGTTGACCCCCTGAAAGCTCGAACGGAGAACGTTTTTTGGTTTGCTCGAAATCCAGCCCTACCATAGTAATTGCTTCACGCACAGCGGCATCAATTTCTTCTTCCGTTAAGCCTACTTTAAAATTCTTCAACCCAAAAGCAACGTCGTCGAACACCGTTTCCGCAAAAAGCTGCTGTTCGGGATATTGAAAGACCATACCGACCTTGCTACGAAGCGCCATGAAATCCGTCTTTTTATCCGTCAAATCAAACCCGTTGACAACGAGCTTAACGCGCGGCAAAGGCGCTTCCCCTTTTTTGAGCTTCTTCTCTTTATATTTCTTTTCCGCAGTTTCCACCTTAATCAAGGCGTTTAAATGCTGTACAAACGTGGATTTTCCGCTTCCCGTGTGCCCCAAAATCCCGAAAAATTCCCCTGCGGAAATTTTCAAAGAAACGTCTTTGAGCGCAGGCGTTGCGAAAGGCGATTTGGCATTATATACGTAAGAAAGCCGCTCGACATCTACGCCCCCCGTTTGCGTTTCAGGTTCAAGCATTTTTACCGCTGAATCCGTACATGCCCCCGTCAAATCAATTTTTTTAAGCGTTTCCTTGCCTGCGTTTTGTATAGCGGAAAGCAGGTTGTTGGCAACTGTATTTTCGTCCATTCCTTCCGATACAAACAAGCCCTTTTGAGAAATTGCGCGGCAAATAGCCACAGGGCGCGGCAAATTAAGAGAATAGCGTTTGAGTTCTTCCCCTTGCTCAAAAATTTGTGCAGGAGTTCCTTCCATCACGATTTTCCCCTTGCTCATCACAATCGCGCGATCAGCAAGCAACGCTTCTTCGGGGAAATGTGTAATCAAAATAACCGTGATTCCTTCTTCTTTATTCAGTTTATAAACAACGTCGATTACTTCTTTTCTTCCACGCGGATCAAGCATTGCCGTCGATTCGTCCAAAATCATTACCTTGGGCTTTAAAGCAAGCACGCCCGCAATCGCAATGCGCTGTTTTTGACCGCCCGACAAACGTGTGGGTGTGGAATGACGGTACTTCTCCATACCGACGGCTTTTAAAGCAAAATCAATACGTTTTTTGATTTCTTCACGGGGCAAACCAACATTTTCAGGTCCAAACGCAATATCGTCCTCTACGATAGAAGCCACCGTTTGATTGTCGGGGTTTTGAAAAACAATCCCCACTTGTTTACGAATATCAAACAAGTTTTTCGGGTTCTTTGCGTCTAATCCAAACACGGTAATTTCCCCCGAAGACGGAGAAAGTAAGCCGTTCGTCAACCGTGCGAGCGTCGATTTACCGCTTCCGTTATGTCCGAGAATGGCAACAAACTCCCCTTCTTTTACGGACAAGTTGACCTTTTCCAAGCAAAAAGACGGCTCACCGGAAAAAAGCCCGTCGTCCGTTGCCGTATCCGCATACGAAAAACATACGTTGTCGAATTGAATTGCCGCCATTTTTGCCTTTCCTTTATTGTTGTTAAAGTCTACCAGTTAATATTATAGCAAATTTTTTCAAAGAATACAATGAAAATAAGGTGAAATTCTGCGTTCTTATGAAGAAAAAATCAATCAAACCTGCCTTTCTTTTTTGCTATTTGCATTTTTAATTGATTCGACTTTTGTTTTCAATTTTTTAATGTTAAAAAATTGTCCGTTCTTTTGCTTGTTTTCCTTTACAAAATGTATTATGATTATAATAACGAGTTTTGCAAATGCACAAAGGAGTACTTTTCAATGGGCGATTCATTTCATACCCAAAACGCAAAGACGGTTTTAACGGACGTGTTCGTTTGCTTTATTTCCGCGTTGTTGGTTTCCGGCTCGCTTTACTACTTTTCGAACTACAATCAATTTGCCCCCGGCGGCGTAACCGGTTTTGCTTCCATCGTCGGATCATTGATCGCGTCGAAAGGCGTCGGCGACGTTACGCTGAATATGAGTATTTTGATGTTTTCCTTTAATTTGCCCATCTTCATTTTGGTGGCAGTTTTCACAAAACGCAAGATAGGCATTATGCTCATTATCTATTTGCTTTTTCAATCGGGGCTTTTGATGCTGTTTAAATATTTCAACGCCAAATTTGAACTTCCCTATTATTCGGCATTTGAAAACACCCCCCATTTCGAACAAGGAAACAACGTCGTCTTTGCGGCAATCGGCGTGGGCGTTATTTCAGGACTCGGTTTTTCTTTAATGCTGCGTAGGTTTGGCGCGTCAGGCGGTACGTATGCAATCTCCGCGCTTATCAAACATTTTAAACCGGAAAAAAATATCGCTTGGCTTTCCTTTGCGCTTGATTCTTCCGTAGTCGTTCTTGCCTTGTTCGTGTATGGTTCGGGAGTCAATTCGGTTATCTCCACCCTTTCGAACATCTTCATTTCTAACCTTGTGGTAGATAAAATGTTGCAAGGTTTGCGCAACGGTTATAAATTTGAAATCATCACCGAGCGTGCTGACGAGCTTGCGGCAGATTTGATGCAAAAGCTGCACCGCGGCGTTACCTTGATCGGTGCGGAGGGTATGTATACCCACTCCAAAAAATCCATTTTAATCTGTATCGTACGCAAACGCCAAATCGGGGAATTTTTAAAACTTTTGAAAAAATACGATTCTACCTTCTCCTATTCCTGCAAGGTCAACGAAGTGTACGGGAACTTTAAATCCGATTATGCGGTAAAGCATCCCAAACAAAAATAATTCTTTCCACACACAGGAAAAGCGGCTTTCGATTGAAAGCCGCTTTTTTTGTTCATCTCGTACACGGTATACCCGTTTTAGGATTGTTCCTTGTTTTTTACCTTCATCAAACGCACCACAGCCGCGCGTTCATTTTCGTCCAATTTATCCTTGATATACTTGATCGTTTCTTCAAGCTGGGGAATCATAACGTATTCCAACGCGTTTACACGGCGTTTGTTGCGCTCGATTTCTTCGGCAAGCATACGCACCGTTTTTTCCGTTTGCGCAAGCTTTACCATCTTCGGCAACAAATCCCCTGCCTTTTTCACCGAGTAGTCCGCTTCGCCCGTAATTTCTGAATACGCATACGGCAGACCGTCCACGCGCTTTTCCTGCAAAAGCTCGACCTTAGGAACGTCTACCCCCATGACGCTTTCCGTTTCACAAACGGCTTTTACCGCAACGGAAGGCATCGCAAACGCCGTTTCCGCTTCAAATGAAGGGGTTACCGATCGTGCGATAGAGAACTGCTTTAAAACTTCCGAAAGCTCCGTTTCCACTTCTTCGCGCACGGATTTCGCTTCACGGAGAATTACCGTAAAGCGTCGTATCATTTCGTCCGATTTATCCTTTAATAATTTATGTCCGCGCACCGCCGTGGAAAGCCTGCCTTTCAGCTTTTTCAGCTCCATTCGGGTAGGGTTTACGTTAAGCCTCGCCATCATTCTCCTCGCCCATATATTTTTCGATATATTCTACGCGAATACGTTTGAGTTCTTGCTTGGGTAAAATACGCAACAGTTTCCAGCCCAAATCAAGCGTTTGCGCAATCGTTCTATCCGTCGTAAAGCCTTGGTTGACGTATTCTTTTTCAAATTCTTCCGCAAATTTTGCGTACAGTTTATCCACGTCCGAAAGCGCGGCTTCGCCCAAAATCGCGGAAAGCTCCTTACATTCCTTACCGCGTGCATACGCCGCAAAAAGCTGGTTCATGATATCCGCGTGGTCTTCACGCGTTTTATTTTTACCGATCCCCTTATCCTTCAAACGGGACAACGACGGTAATACGTCTACGGGGGGATTCATGCCCTTTTTATATAAATCACGCGAAAGAATGATTTGCCCTTCCGTGATATATCCCGTCAAATCGGGAATGGGGTGGGTTTTATCATCTTCGGGCATCGTCAAAATGGGAATTTGCGTAATCGAACCCTCTTTTCCACGGATTCTCCCCGCGCGTTCATACAAGCTCGCAAGGTCGGTATAAAGATAACCGGGATAACCGCGTCTGCCGGGTACTTCTCGACGTGCGGCGGAAACTTCGCGCAACGCTTCGGCGTAGTTCGTAATATCCGTCATAATAACAAGCACGTGCATACCCTTTTCAAAAGCGAGATATTCCGCGCAAGTAAGCGCCATACGGGGCGTAGAAATACGTTCTACCGCAGGATCGTTTGCAAGGTTGGTAAAGAGTACCGTTCTTTCAATCGCGCCCGTCTTTTTGAAATCATCCACAAAGTATTGCGCTTCTTCAAACGTAATCCCGATCGCGGCAAATACAACCGCGAATTTACACTCGCCGCTGATAACCTTTGCCTGACGGGCAATCTGTGCGGCAAGCTCGGCATGTGGCAAACCGCTCATGGAAAACACGGGCAGCTTTTGACCGCGGACAAGGGTATTCAGTCCGTCGATTGCGGAAATGCCCGTTTGAATAAATTCGTTTGGATAATCGCGAGCGGCAGGGTTGATAGGTTCGCCGTTGATATCCAGCTTCTTTTCAGGAATAATCGGCGCGCCGCCGTCGCGAGGATTCCCCATACCGTCGAATACGCGGCCAAGCATATCTTCCGACACCGACAGTTCTTGGCTGTGCCCAAGAAAGCGCGCTTTCGCGCCTTGGATTTGTAACCCCTGCGAATTTTCAAAAAGCTGTACAACCGCCTTATCACGGTTGATTTCCAACACTTTCCCTTGACGAATCTCGCCGTTGGAATTGACAATATCGACAAGCTCGTTATACGCAACGCCCTCTACCCCTTCGACGACCATCAATGGGCCGACGACTTCGCGAATGGTTTTATATTCTTTAAACATCTTCTCTTTCTCCTTCCGCGACGGCTTTGAGTTCCGCGTTCATCTTCTTGAAAATCTCGTCAAACGCCTGCATGTTTTCTTCCGGAATATATTTCGATCTACCGATATCTTCCTTACATGAGCATGCAAGGATTTCGTCCAAAGAAGCGAACGACTCGATTGCTTCCATAGCAAGACGGTTGAATTCGTAAATCAGTTTCAGCATCAAAAATTGCTTTTGCATGGAAGTATAGGTATCTACTTCGTGGAAAGCGTTTTGATGCAGGTAGTCCTCACGAATAATTTTTGCCGTTTCCATTGTCAAGCGGTCCTTGGAAGAAAGCGCGTCCATACCGACCAAACGCACAATTTCATCCAAAGCGGCTTCTTCCTGCAAAACCGTCATCATAAATTGACGGTATTTGAAATATTCCACGCCAATATTTTCGTCGTACCAGTCCTTGATCTTATCCGCATACAGCGAATAGCTAATCAACCAGTCGATTGCAGGGAAATGCCGTTTATACGCAAGCGCCGACGACAGCCCCCAGAACACTTTTACAATACGGAGCGTAGCCTGTGCAACCGGTTCAGATAAGTCCCCGCCGGGAGGAGAAACCGCGCCGATCGCCGTAACCGCGCCCACTTTATTTTCTTTACCGAGCACTTTGACAATGCCCGCTCTTTCGTAAAATTCCGCCAAACGGGAAGCAAGGTACGCGGGATACCCTTCGTCCCCGGGCATTTCTTCCAAACGTCCGCTCATTTCACGCAACGCTTCCGCCCAACGGGAAGTCGAGTCTGCCATAATCGCCACGCTATACCCCATATCACGGAAATATTCCGCAATCGTAATCCCCGTATAAATCGAAGCTTCACGCGCCGCAACCGGCATATCGGAAGTATTTGCAATCAACACCGTTCTCTTCATCAAAGGTTCGCCCGTTTTCGGGTCTTTAAGTTCGGGAAATTCGTTTAAAACGTCCGTCATTTCGTTGCCACGTTCGCCGCAACCAACGTATACGATAATATCCGCGTCCGCCCATTTTGCAAGCTGGTGCTGCACGACCGTTTTACCGCTGCCGAAGGGCCCGGGAACAGCCGCAACGCCCCCTTTTGCGATCGGGAAAAGCGTATCAATAACACGTTGTCCCGTAACCATCGGTTTGTTAGGAGAAAGCTTTTCCGCATACGGTCTACCCTTACGCACGGGCCATTTGCGGAGCATACAAACGGGTTTCTTTTCCCCTGTTTCCGTTTCGATTAACGCTACCGTTTCTTCAATGGTAAATTCCCCTTCGGAAATGGTGGCAACTTTCCCATTCAAGCCGTGCGGAACAAGAATTTTATGTTCGACAATTTCCGTTTCGTTGACAATCCCCAAAACGTCGCCTGCGGAAACTTCGTCGCCCACTTTCGCCGTCGGGATAAATTTCCACTTCTTTTCACGGTTAAGATTGTTTACGGACACGCCGCGCGAAATGCGGCTACCGTAACGAAGATATAACGTCGTTAAAGGGCGTTGAATTCCGTCGAAAATCCCTGTCAATAAGCCGGGTGCGAGTTCCGCGGAAAGGGGTTCGCCCGTAGAAAATACTTCTTCGCCCGGTTTAAGCCCAGCCGTTTCTTCGTAAACCTGAATGGACGCTTTATCCCCGCGAAGTTCTATGATTTCCCCGATTAAGCCCTTTTCGGACACGCGCACAACGTCGTAAAGCTTCGCGTCCGCCATGCCTTCCGCTATAATCAAAGGTCCGGAAATTTTTACTGTCTTACCTGCCATAATTTACCTCTGTCAGTCTTTCAATGTTTTTACTTTATTGCCGCGCGATTATTGATTGAATAATATATCCACGCCGAGCGCGCGTTCCATTGCCGTTTTTAATACTTCCATACCATAGCCGCCGCTCTCTCCCGACGGAATACTCACGATTACGGGATACGGCGCTTCGTCGAAACGCTTTAAAAACGCAGTCAACGGTTTTGCCAAATCTTCGGTAAGGAATATAATTTGATATTCTTTTGCTATTTTACGCAAAATTTCACGCGCTTTCTTTTCATCTTCCGCAGGGAACGCCGCAACGCCCGCCGCTTTAAAAACCATAATTCCGTCGTCGCTGCCGACGATTGCCGTTTTTCCTGTCATAGCTTTTCCCGTTATAATCCTCTTAACCGATTTTTAATATCGTGCTCGTTTTGTCCCGCCAATAAGCAGGCAAACACAATCCGCACGTTTGCGTTTTCAATTCTTCTTCGATACACGTAATATAAAAACGGCTCGTTTTTCTTCAAATCGTATTTTTTAACGTCAAAATATTCCACGTCCAGCCCACCGAGCATTCGTTCCGCTTGCGTGAACGGCTTCCTTTGCGCTTTTGCCAAAAAACAGCTCTTGACAAATTCCGCATAGTCGGTATTCGCAAACGCTTTTACCGCCCGATCGTAATCTTCGTCGAATAATTTTGCAAGCTCGTCTTCCTTTAATGCGCCGCAGGGTAAATATTTTTCTTTTGCAAGTTCTTCTTCTCCGCAACGGAGCGCAATCAAAATATTCGTCATATCCGCTCTTGCGCGCAAAAGCTTTCTTAAAACCGTCCGCTTTCCCGCGGTAGCGGCAAGATGACGATACAGGGCTTTTTCAAAAATTTCCCCAAGCTTTGCACCTGACGGTTCTTCCTGCAATAACCTATCCGCTTCCTCACACGCGCCACCCAGGTACGCGTTGAACACCTTTATCTCCGCATAATTCTTTTCCGTAATGCAATCGTAAAGAAAGGATTTTTCTATCAAGCCGTCGGGCGCAAGAAATCTTTCCGCTTCCGTATTTAAATATGCCGCTTTCATATACGCTTTCGCGTTGTGAAAATCTCTCGCGGAAAGTAAAAATATCTTTTCCGTTTCCGACGGCGCGTACTCTTTGATAAATTCATCTACGTCCCGTTCTTCACGCTCGATCAATTTTTCATATTCGTAAACGGACGCGGTTGTTTCCGCTCCGCCGCCGAAACCGCTTTCGAGCAGCGCGCGAAAAGCGTCTTCTGCGGACAATTCGCAAAGACGTTTTAATTTATCTTTGAGTAGTTTCTTTTCACGCACAGCAATTACGCCGTTCGTATATGCGGTATCCAAAAATCCCATATTGACTCCATAGAGTTATTTGAATATTTCTTTTGCAATTTGCGCCTGATTTTCTTCGCGGTCGGTCGCAAGCAATGCGGGAAAAGTCAAATCTTTATCCGATTTTTCCCCGATTAAACGCATTCCGCCCTCTAATTCTTCACGCGTTTGCGCGATTCTTAAGTTTCTTTCCTTAAAAACGGGAAAAAGCTTCACTTCGTCTTCATAGGCAAAGCTCTTGGAAAATACAATCTCGTCGCCTTCTTCCGCATAGTTTTGCAAAAGCGCGGCAAATAATTTTAAGCAATCTTCCTTGTTCAACGATAATAAACGGCTGTGCGCTTCGTCGTAAACGGTATCTAAAACCTTACGTTTTTCTTTAAGCAAAAGTTTTGCGCTGTCAAGCCGTGCGCTCGCCGCATTCTTTTCTAAAATGCTTTGCCGTTTTTCCGCCGCGTCTTTTTCCGCTTCCGCTTTCAACGTTTCTACGCGCGCAGAAGCGTCGGCAAGAATTTTTGCCGCTTTTTGCTCCGCCGCTTCAACGATATTTTCCGCTTCCTGTTTCGCGTCGGAAAGTATTCTTTCCACTAATTGTTGCGTTCCCATATGCTTACGTTCCGATAATTAAACCTGCCCAACAAGCATAATAGAAATAATCAAACCGAGAATCGCGTAGAATTCGATCATACCGGGATAAACGATAAGTTTACCAGAAAGCGATTCTTGCTTGCCTACCGTATAGATACAGTTCGAAGCAGATTTGCCTTGAAAAAATGCGGATACAAAGCCTGAAATCGTCATAGGCAACACTGCACCGAACATCAGCCAGCCTTGTGCGTTGCTCGTAATACTCGTAATCGTTCCCGAAGCAATGATACCGATAATGAACCCGTAAATCCCCTGCGTTGCAGGCAACAATACAAGTACCATGACTTTACCAAACTTTTTAGGGTCTTCGCCTAAAACCCCCGCCGCCGCGGAGCTCGTTTTAAAAAGTCCAACACAAGAACCGATACCGCAAAGCAAAACGCAAGCTGCAATACCTAACATAGCGATAGTTTGACCGTACATAATTAAATCCTCCAAATTATGTTTTCAATTTTTTAAATTTATATAAAACGTTTCCGTTTTTAATCGGTTAAGACGCGGAAGTTTCAGACGCTTTCAAAGCAAGCGGCGCTTCCGTTAAATAAATATACTTTCGCTTTGAGCCGAGCGGCGCGAACAATTCGCCTTCCCCCTCAAAGAACCTGCCGTAAAATTCCACGTATTGCAATCTTGCATCGTGAATGTATGCGCCAAGCAAATTCATGACGAGATTGAAACCGTGTCCCACGATAAGAATCAACACGCCGAGCACCGCCAACGCAATATTGCCGCCAACAATGAAATCGATACCGTACCCGGAAATTATCGACGCGATAACCGCCCCCGAAAGCATCAAGCCGTACAAACGCGCGTAGCTTAAAATATCCGAAGCGTAGTTGATAATGCCGTACACCGCGCCAAAGCCTTTGGTAAATTTCCCAAAGAATTTTTCTTTTCTTCCCGCCGTAACCATGGCAATCAGTAAGCTAACGCCTGCGGTAATTCCGCCGATATACGCAAGATCGGGCAGCTTCGCTTCGTCCACGAATCCAACGATGGCAAGCGCAACGCCGATGGAGAACACAGTCCAAGTGATTCCGTCGAAGATCCCGTCCCAAAATTGACCTTTACGCCAACATTGTACCGCCTTGCAAACGTACCCAACGCAAAGCTGGAATACCCCGATAATCATACTGATGATCAATACGCTCGGTACGGCAACGCCCGCGAGCGTCCACATATCCTCCTGCGGATTCGGCATAATCGTATTTTCTGCACCGAATATGGCAAGCCCGAAAAAGGAATTGAACAACGTGCCCCAGAAAATCGCAAACAAACCGCCGATTGCAAACGCGCCGGCAAGCTTCGACATACCCGTAGGCCGCGCCCGATTTTTCCACCAAAGCCAACCGCCGATAAGCGCCATGAGTATCCCGTAGCCCATATCCCCGATAATAAAGCCCATAAACAAGCTGTAAAAAAAGGACATAACCGCATTTGGATCAAATTCCCGATAGTTCGGCGGAGAATAGGTATTCGTGATCGATTCAAAGTTGGAAACAACCGCATTATTTTTTAAGAGTATAGGCGGTTCATCTTCTTCGCTCGGTTCGCTAAACTCCAAAAAGATTGCGCTCGATACGCTAAGCAGTTCCGCTTTTACGCTTTCTTCCGCAGGTGCAGGCACGTAAGCTTGCAATAAAAAGGTAGAATCCGTCTTGCGCAGCTTTTCTCCCGTTTCCGCCTTTTCGATCGTGAAATCTAAATACTCGCAATAGATTTTTAAAAGGCGAATTTTATCCTTCAACTCGTACACGGTATACTCGTTTTTAGAAATTTGCGCAAGCAAAGCACTTTCTTTTTCTACAAGCTGCGCATAAATTTCCGCACCCGATTCCTCCTGCTTATAAGGACAATCGGAAAACCCGTACGCCGAAAGCAAGGAATCTATTTCCGCCGCAACTGATTTATGTGCGGCTATACAAAGGAGTACGCTCTCCGCGCTTTCATTGAGTTTTTCATAGGCGCAAAGTTCTTCTCCGTCCAAAGCCGTTAAACAGCTTTCCTTTACGTTTGCGGATAAAACGCCCAAGCGCACGTGTGTTTTTGCAGTGTCCTTAAAGGTTGAAAAGGACTGCTTGACCACTTCGTATATTTCCGCTTGTTCCTTTAAACGAACCGTTTTGACAAGCTCCGCTTTTAAAAGATTCGCCTCCGCACAAAGCGAGCCGATTTGTTCCACCAAACCGTCCACTTCTTCTTTCTTGCTTTCCGCAGACATAAACTCTGAATAAGAAACGTCAAATCCGTCCTTTAAAACGCCTGATTTTTCTCCCGTTTGCTTTTCCACGTTTTCTACGGCATGCGAAAGAGAAGCAAGTGCCGCTTCTATTTTGGCAGAATAGGTTTTCAGTTCCTCGTCGTCAAGCGCGTCCGATTGCGTACGCTCCGTGGGCGCATGGAAAGTGATCTCCGCCGCGCCTGTACGGTGTAACGCGTTCAAAATCGCGTCCTTTTCGTACGCCATGGCAACGAGTTGAAGTTTTCGCATCTCAACAATTGCCATTTACGATTCTCCCAACGATTTCTTGCACGACTGTTTCTATGGACGAAGTAACCTTTTGACAATATTCTTTCGCTGAATCTTCCGCAGCTTTCATCGCGGAAGCATATTCCGTTTCAGCGTCTTTGAACGCCTTTTTTTGTTCCGTTTCACGGTAGAGCTTGCCGTCTTCTATCGAGCGGGTAATAAGCTCTTGCCCACGGTTTTCCGCTTGCGAAATAAGCTCCGCAGCCTTTTCCAAGGCAACGCGGCGCATCTGCGCTGCTTGTTCTTCCGTTTCCGTAATAGATTTGATCAATTCGTCCGTTCTCATATCTTTGAAAATCCTTTTATCGCTTATTGACAGTATGCTGTTTTTTTAGGAAAAATACCACGGTTTTCCGTCCGCCCAAAGCGGTAACGCAAAAAAATATTTTCCTGTCTTTCTTAAAAAAAACATCTCATTTTTCTTATAGAAAGCCTATAAAAGCTCCAAATTCCCACTTATTATACATTATATACCAAAACGGTTTATTTGTCAATATGCGCAGGAAAATTTTTCCATGTGTTTTTCATCTTTTTTACATGAAAATAAGGGGCGCGCATTTATGCGCGCCACTTACAGGGATTTTTATCTTATTGATCAAGTTCAAGCAAATCTTTATATTTAGACTTATAAAGTTTCGAGCTTTCTTCTTGATAGGTGTTGATGATACGGCTGTATTCTTCATTCGTGAAGTTCTGCGCAAGCGAGGACTTCAAGTATTCATAATACAAATTCGAGAACGTACCTTCTTTTTCTACGTCGCCAGTGTTGAAGTTATATACTTCCCCTTCGCTGTAAATGAATCCGCAGTAAACGATATGCCAACCGAAATCGTTTGCACAGACAACGTACGAACCGATACCGTTTTCAACCGCTTTCCAAGAAGCGTATTCGTATTCGGAAACGAAGCTCGTCTTGTCAGGCTCAACCACGTAACCCATATACGTATTCAAGCTGCCGGGGTCAGTGCTGTACGCAAAGAGCAAATCGTTGATCGCGGAAACAACTGCGTAACCTTGATTGTAATCATTCGTTTCCTTGCTTCCTTCATAGAAGTAGTTGCTTGCATACGCTTTCTTATTATTATCCGTGATATTAAGATTTACTTTTCCTTCGTAATAGATGAACTTTTCGTAATTAACGGTATCATCAGCATTTTTATAAGGAACTGTGGAATCATTATATACGTTCGAGGTAGCCTCGTTGAGCGAGGTAGCATCGCTGAGCGTCGTAACCGTAGCGCCGCTGTAATAGCGGATATAATTTTCCATTTCCAAGATAAAGTCTCTGATATACAATTCGTTAGGCGTGCACTTGTATTCGCCGTCTTCAAGCACTACCTTGCCGTTATACGGATACGCGCCTGCGAACTGACGAATCTTTTCATACTTGCCGTTTTTACCCGAATCGGTCATATTCCCTTCAAAGAACAAATAATTGATATCGTTCTTTGCAGTCTTTTCGTTTTT
The DNA here is from genome assembly GCA_045127595.1 of Candidatus Scatosoma sp. Lineage (GTDB taxonomy): Bacteria > Bacillota > Clostridia > Christensenellales > Borkfalkiaceae > Scatosoma. Next base: position 59,593 of record JBGVQS010000025.1, read on the forward strand.
GTAATAATCCCCCGTCGCTTCGTACTGATAAGCGGTGTGTTCTTCCGTGCAAATCCAGCTATCGCGCAAATCCTTCGCCGTAACTTCCGTCAAGAGCTGCTTACGTACGTCGTAAAGCTTCGTTTCCGTCAAGCCGTTGTTCTTCGCCGTGTCGTACGCCATCTTTTGCTGATCGGAGAAAGGAATCAAGATGCTGTATACAAGCCCATAGCCTTCTTTACCATACAACGCAAGAGAGTTGTCGGAAAGCGCGCCGATCTTCGACTCGAACCCTAAGAAGTTTTCTTCATACGCTAATTTTTCTTCCCCAAGGTTTTTCGTATACAAATCCGCCGCTTTTTCAGGCGTCAACTTAGCCTTTGCTTCTTCCTGCAATTCTTCGTAGTATTTATTTACGAGCGCTTGACCGAGTACGGAAGAAAGTTCCACGTAATAATAATCGAGCATCGTAACGTCCGCGGTATTTTCCTTATTGCTGATAAGGTTGTACCCCTGCAAGTTTGCAAGGAAAGAGTTATACGCTTTCTTTCTCGTAGCGGTCGTAGAACCGTCGATTGCTTCGTAAACCCCGCAGGAATCCAACGTATTACGTCCCGTGTAAACGTTATAATCCAACGTACCTTCAGCCTTTACGGGATAATAATCCACGTTTTCGGCATTCGCGTTCGTGGGAAGCGTACGGCTTTCTTCATGCGTATGTTCTTCTTCGTCGTCCGCAATGATAAATTCTTTTTCCAAAGAATCCAACGAAGTGTTCAACGATTTTTGCAAGGAATATACCGTGCGGTTGTATTCTTCCATATCCGTTTCATTATCGGTAAGGAAGTATTTCATCGTCAATACTTCGGGATGCGCTTCGTAAAGTTCCTTTTCGTCTTCGGTCGCCGCTTTTTCCGTTTTATAGTCAACGTAATCCTTAACGTCGGCAGAGGTTACCATACCGTCGTCCGTTCTGTCCATCTTGCCGTTTTTCTCATTTTTCAAAAGGGAATACGCCACTGCGTACTGCGACAAAACTTGACGGGCAACGAGCTGATCCATCAACATGTTGAAAGTATCCTTATAGCTGTAACCCTGTTGCACGTAGTTGTAACCGCTGCTAAGGAAATACGCGTACAAATCGCGCTTGTAGATTTCCGTATTCAAGCCGCCGTTTTTGATGATTTTCGCAAAGTCGCCTGCCAACGGTTCGTACTTTGCTTCCGTCTTCAACGTTTCGCTGATATTGACGCGTGCAACCACTTGTTCAAGGTCGGCTTGTCCGTCCGTCAGAATAAAGTTACAACCCGTAGCGCCGACGGTGAGCGCCAAGCCCATCAATAAGGCAGCCGTCTTTTTAACTGTGTGTTTTTTACTCATAAAATCTCTCCGATTTTTTATCCTACTATTCTTTCCGACAATGCCAAAAAGGGCACACTACCCCCTATGCATTATATCGTCAAGCTATATTATAACCGATTTTTCGATAAAGTGCAAACGTTTTTACTTACATTCTTGTGAAAGTTAGCGCAAATTTTAAAAATTTTGTCATTTCCGCCATCAATTCCGCCGCTTCGCGCTTTCCAAAAAACTCGATTACGGGCGCTTCCGTCATATTCAACCGCACTTGCGCGCCAAATTTATCCAACGCCGCGCGTATTCTCTCGTCGCCAAACGATTCCAAGGACGGAAATTCGAGCGAACCAACCCCCTTGATAAGCGTGATTTTCTTGACGCCGAATTTCGCCGCGTAGCTTTTCAATACCGCTATCACAAGCAAGTTTTCCACCGCGCGGGGCAACTCCCCGTACGTATCGCGCAAGGACGCGTAAACCCGTTTATAATCGGCAACCGTATTGATTTCCGCAATTTGTTTATACGAATCGAGCCTGCCCGCCGACGATTCCACGTAGCCTTCGGGAATGTAGGCGTTTGCACGAATATCCAGCTCGGCAACGGTTTGCCTTTCCCCTGTCAATTCTTCCTTTAAAAGCTTAGAGTACAGCTCGTAACCAACCCTGTCCATATGCCCGTGCTGTTCCGCACCAAGTACGTTTCCCGCGCCGCGAATTTCCAAATCCCGCATAGCAAGCTTATACCCAGAGCCAAGCTCGGTAAATTCCATAATCGCTTTCAAGCGCGCCGCCGCGTTATCCGTCATAACCTTTTCCGCTTTAAAAGTGAAATACGCATGCGCAAGCCGCGTGCCTCTGCCTACCCGTCCGCGGAGCTGATACAGTTGAGAAATCCCCAGCCGATCGCTGTCGATTACAAGCAAAGTGTTGGCATTTGGCAAGTCGATTCCGTTTTCAATAATCGTCGTCGTAATCAGTATGTTCGATTTGCCGCTGTAAAAATTCAAAACGGCGTTTTCGAGGGTGTTTTTTTCCATTCTTCCGTGCGCAACGGAAATTTCCGCTTCGGGCAAAATTTGCTTGATCCGCGCGGCAAAGGTAAAAATACTCTCTACTTTATTATAAAGTATGAACACTTGCCCACGTCTTGAAAGCTCCCGTATGCAAGCGTCGCGAATGAGCGTTTCCGTTTCTTCCACCACGTACGTTTGCACGGGCAAGCGTTCCCCCGGAGGCGTTTGAATGGTAGAAATATCCCGTATCCCCGATAGGGACATGTGCAACGTTCTTGGAATGGGCGTAGCCGTCATCGTCAAACAGTCTATATCCTTACGAATATGTTTGATACGCTCTTTATGCTCCACCCCGAACCGCTGTTCTTCGTCCAACACCAAAAGCCCTAAATTTTTAAACTTTACGTCCGCCGACAGCAATCTGTGCGTACCAACGACCAAATCGATATTTCCGTTTGCAAGCCCTTCCAAAACCTGCTGCTGTTCCTTGGGCGTATTGAATCTGTTCAAACACGCCACGCGCAAGCCGAAATCGGAAAAACGCGCCGTAGCCGTATTGAAATGCTGACTGCAAAGCACCGTACTCGGACACATCAGCGCCGCTTGCTTGCCCGCCAAAGCGCAAAGATAAATCGCACGGAACGCAACTTCCGTTTTCCCAAACCCAACGTCTCCGCAAAGAAGTCTGTCCATTACCTTTTCCGAGCACATATCTTCCTTAATTTCCTGCACGGAGCTTGCTTGGTCGGGGGTTAAGTCATAGGGAAATGCGTCTTCAAATTCCTGCATGAAGACTTCGTTTTCTGGGAATTTATACCCCCTATTTTCCGCGCGTTCGGCATAGAGCTGCTTCAAATCGAACGCCAACTTTTTCAAAGAGGCTTTTACGCGCGCTTTTACCCGCTCGAAATCCGCGCCGCCGATCTTGCTGAGCGACGGATTTTCGTCCCCGACGTATTTCGAGAGTACGTCCATACTCTCCGCAGGCACGTAGAGCATATCGCCGTCTTTATAGGAAATCGCTACGTATTCCTTCGTGCCGTCCGTCGTTTCGATTTTTTTCATGCCGACGGCTTTGCCGATCCCGTGCGTTTCATGCACGACGAAATCTCCCACTTCGGGCGCGGAGAACATATCCCCGCGTTTACGCCGCAAGCGTTTGTTATCGGGCGCTTTTGTGTATAAGTCGTTTACGCCGACGACCGCAAGCTTACATTCATGTAAAACAAAGCCCTTGTCAAGCTTATCTTCCAAAATGCAAACGCCGCTAAAATCTTGCAATCTATCCGCAAGCTTTACCGTGGAGAGATATTCTTCGGAAAGCTGTTCGGAAAGCTTTACCGCACGCGTGGTATCGCCGCAGTATAAAAGCACCCGATAGCCGCCCTTTTTCCAGTTGCTTATATCCGTCAAAAGCGCAGGAAGCCCGTTAAGATAACGGGTTACGGGGGTTGCGGAAAAATTATAAATTTTCAAGGGCTGAAAGAAGAACGGATTGCCCGTGAACGTCTGCATAGCGACTCGTCTCACGGACGAAATTTTGGATAAAAAGTCTTCCTTATCCGTATATTGCTTTAAGGTAAAGCCAAACGCTTCGCCGCCTGCTGCCAAACGGTGAAAGCGTTCTTCATGTTCTTGATATAAAGCGTTGAATTTGTCCCAAAGCGTTTTCCCTTCGTCAAAAATCAACACCGCATTTTCAGGCAAAATTGAAAAGAAATCGGTAGTGTTTTGCAAAAGCGGCAGTAAAAACTCCGATTCTAACCGCTCGCCGCCAAGCAATTCGCCTGCAATTTCCCTTGCGCGAGAATAGCTTTCAGACGTTTTATAGCCTTTGAGTTCTTCGGAAAGAAGTTTTTCGATATTCTCCCGATCCCCAGCCGCTTCAATCACGTCGGTTGCCGATAAAATCTCGATAGAAGAAGGGCTTTGCAAGCGTTCTCCCGTAACGAAATCATAGGGTTTAATTTTCTCGACGGTATCCCCGAAAAAGTCAATTCTAACGGGGTTTTTCGCGTTGACGGGATAGATGTCTAAAATGTCGCCGCGTAACGCAAATACACCTTTCGTTTCCACTTCAAACGCGCGCACGTAGCCCATTTCCGTCAATTTTGCGGGCAAGGAAAGGAAATCGAAATCTTCCCCTTCCGTAAGCGTGATTAGGGGCAAGGCTTTGGGGAAAAGCTGAATGAGCGCGTCGATTTCCGCCGTGATGACGTCCGCGCCCGAGCGTAATGCATGAATGCCGTTTAAACGGCGATGTAAAGCGTCTTTGGAAATGGCTTTACGGTAAAGTAGCACTTCGTCTTTTGCGGAAAGCGTTTCGACGTGTTTACCCGAAAGCGCCGCGATATTTTGCGCGGCTTTTTGCGCTGAAACGCCGTCGGCGGTGATATAGACGACGGGATAGGGCGACATACCTGCAAGAAGATATTTCAAGGAATCGGAAACGCCAAAAACCGCCGTCGGCGTGCCGCGGCGTAGATCGTTTGCATAGGCAGGATATTCCCCGCCGATTTGTTCAAATGTAAAAAAGGTATTTTTCATTTTTTCGATCTTTTTTTGAGTTTGCGTTTATTGTTTATTGAGATATCTTTTTACACGGCAGGCAAGAGTCTGCCTGCCCTACGGTTGCTCGTTATCCACTCCGTCGTTCCCAAGCGAGAAAAGCGGAGCGCAACGTAGAAATGCGTAGTAGATTCTTCGTTTTTCAGTTAAATCGGGACATCACCCTTTCAATCCCCACCCCCCTAACAAACTCTGCCGCGGCTTCTCCCGCTTTATGACAGGCGTCTGCAAACGTGGGGTAATCTTCCTTGCGCACTTCCGCAAGCACGTAATTGATGATGGGAATATTGACTTCTTCGTCGCGAATACCGATACGGATACGCGCAAAATCCTTCAAGCCCGTTTCCCCGATAATACTGCGCATTCCGTTGTGCGTACCTGCGCTGCCGCTTGCCCTGATACGGATTTTTCCTTTGGGTAAATCGTAATCGTCGTAAATCACAAGCAACTTGTCTTCGGTTATTTTATATTTGGACATAAGCTGTTTTACCGCCCTGCCCGAATTGTTCATATAGGTAAGCGGACGGGCAAGAATTACCTTTTCTCCGCCAACGTACGCTTCCGCAACGGACGCTTCACATTCCTTCTTTTTGAATTTTGCACCCAAACACTCCGCAGCGTCCCCTACGGCAATATACCCCATATTATGAAAGGTCTTTTCATATTGTTTGTCGGGATTCCCCAAACCAACGATCAAATACATAAGCATTTATCCTTTTTCGTTTTTAAAGCCGCCGTTGTTCGCGGCGGCTTTCTTTCGTTCTTTTTCTATCAATCGTACAGCTTAGACATAGGCTTGTCAAGATATACGTTCTCGATTGCCGCGGCAAATAATTCCGCAACGGACAATACTTCAAATTTATCAATCTTCTTTTCATCGGGAAGATGTACCGTATCGAGCATCACGAGCTTCGTGATTGCAGAATTTTGCAATCTTTCCAGCGCAGGACCGCTCAAAACAGCGTGCGTACAGCCTGCGTACACTTCGGTAGCGCCTGCGTCTTTAATCGCTTGCGCGCCTTGGCAAAGCGTCCCTGCAGTGTCGATCATATCGTCGATCATAAGACATCTTTTGCCTTTGACGTCGCCGATAATGCTCATAACTTCCATCACGTTCGCCTTGGGACGGCGTTTGTCGATAATCGCAAGGGGCACGCCGAACTTTTCGGCAACCTTTCTCGAACGTTTTACGCTCCCTAAATCGGGCGCAACAACTACGTCAATGTTCCCCTGTTGCGCAAAATAATTATATAACGTAGGACCGCCGAGCAGATTATCCACGGGAATATCAAAGAACCCTTGGATTTGCTCCGCGTGAAGATCCATAGTGAGAATACGGTCAGCGCCTGCCGCCGTGATAAGGTTTGCGACGAGCTTTGCCGTAATGGGATCGCGCGAACGCGCTTTTCTGTCCTGACGAGCATACCCAAAATACGGAATAACCGCCGTGATACGACCAGCCGAAGCACGCTTCGCCGCGTCGATCATAATGAGAAGTTCCATCAAATTGTCGTTGACGGGAGAACAGGTGGATTGTATAATAAACAAATCTCTACCACGTACAGTTTCTGCGATATGTACGTTAATTTCACCGTCGGAGAACGTGCTGACTTCGATTTCGCCAAGCTCGGTATTGAGCTTTTTCGCAATAGCTTCTGCCAGCGCGCGGTTGGAATTACCTGCAAATAACTTAATTTCATTGCCGTGCGTTATCATGTGTAACCTTCCTTAATTTTTTTACCGTTTGTCCAAACCGCTTTTCTACGGCGAGAACGAACGGATATTTTCTTAACAACTCATCAATACGGATTTACCGTTCCCCTTATACACATCCATGCGCAAACGCGATTATATATACACTATTATATACATATAATACTAAATTTTTATAAACCAAGTCAACCAAATGAACCCCTATTTTTAAATTTCGTCGGGGAAAATATTTTTCTCGGCGGCTTCCTGTTCCGCTTTTTTCCTTTCCTTTTCTTCTTTTTGCTTTTGCCGCATCGCAATAAAAAAGCCGCTGAGCAACGCCGAACATTCTTCTTCAAGTACCCCGCCCACAACGTCCGTCTTGTGATTGAGTAAATTCGCGTCCGCAAGCGCGGCTGTCAACGACCTGCCTTTTTGTTCATACGCCCCGAAAAAGATCTTGTCCACGCGCGCGTTCAAGCTTGCGCCCATGCACATGGGGCAAGGCTCTAACGTAACGTATAGCTCGCAGCCTTCAGGCAACCGCCACGAGCCGAATTTTTTACAGGCTTTGTCGATTGCCATCATTTCCGCATGCGCCGAAGCAAGCTGCAATTTCGCACGGCGGTTATATCCGCGCGAAACGACCTTGTCTTCATATACGACCACCGCGCCAATGGGCACTTCTCCCTCTGAAAGTCCTCTTTTCGCCGCTTTGATCGCCGCGCGCATAAATTTTTCTTCTCTCGTTAAACGTTTCATTCTTTTATCCTAAATTTTCTAAAACGCCGCTGATAAATCGTACAGCGCACGTTTATTTTTCTTCAACAAATCGTTGAAAGCTTCTTCCCCCAAAGGATGCGAAAAGCTATCCAGCCCCGCTTCGATTGTAAAAGCAGGAATTTTCAATTTTTCAATACACCAATCTTTATAGCCGCCGACACTGCCTTTCGCTTGCGAAAGCGGATACCCTGTCGAGTTGGAAAGTACGCTCGCAAGATACTTATCACGGGGACAGGTACGAATTGACTGATAAAAATACCAGTAAATTTCTTCCCCCTTCGTATGGTAGCTGACCGAGTATTGCGGACGGATTTCTTCGCTAAAAATCTTCAAAGCGAGCGTTTCAGGCTCGGAAAAAGGAAACGCGCCGATACAGTTTTCCGCACACGGCGTTTTGACGTTTTTTACTCCTTTACCCCAAGCCGCGGCAAAATTTACGTTCAAATCCACGCCCCGCCCGTTTGCTTTCCAAAAGGAAAAATCGTCCTTGTTTTCATTGAGCAAAAGAAGTTTTTCCCGCTTATCCGGCGGAATACTTAAAACGCCCTTTTGACATAACAACGCTCCGTCGGGATTCATCAAAGGCAATATCCATACGCTCCCCTTTTCCACGCCGACGTGAAAATGCTCGATCGCGAGCTTTGCCGTGATAAATTCTCTGCCGTGGATGGCGTACTGCGCTATTCCTACGGGCGTTCCTTCCCCCGCTTTTACCGCGTAAAGATTACGTCCAAAAACACTTTTTCCTATAATTCTTTTTTCCGCGTTTACGCTTTCGTAAAAATTTGTTACAACTTCATAAATATCCACGCTTTTAATATACGCAAATTTTCGCGGATTGTTGCCTGTTTTTCTTATTTATGATAGGTAGAGCCTGCATTGATCATAAACGCGCGGTAAACCTGCTCGGCAAGAATCACGCGCATTAGTTGGTGGGGAAAGGTCATATCCGAAAAGGAAAGTCGCATATCCGCCGCCCGTTTCACTCTTTCGGAAAGTCCGCACGACGAACCGATCACAAACGTTACGTCCTTCCCCTCGTCCGCAAGCCGCCCAAGGCGCTTTGCAAGCCCTTCGCTGGAAAGCTTTTCTCCTTCCACCGCAAGCGCGATTACGTACCCTTTCAAATTGCGCAAAATATCGTCCGCTTCCGCTTCGGGGTTTATCCCTTCGGCGAGCTCTTTGATTTCTACTTTGGCAAAACGGGAAAGCCGCTTCACGTATTCCGCCACAGCTTCCCGATAAAAGCTCTCTTTTATTTTTCCTACGACCGTAAAATAAATCTTTTGCATATCAAAAACCCTTTACGAACATCATTCCAAAGCCGAGCGAGCATATCAAAACGCCCACCGCCGCAAACAACCAAAAGGTTTTGCGTTCCTTGCCTTTTTCCGCCGCCGACAAGGTTTCTTCTTTCCAAGGGGTATTTTTATCCCGAAAAACGAGATACCAAACGGCAAGCGCCAAACAAACGGCGGAAACGCAAAGAACCGCCAGCGTAACGGGCAAAGAAAACTCCGTCAGCCTGTATTTTTCAAGCGTAATAATCAACGCGTTATTGATAAAATGCGAAACGACCGTCGGCAAAATACTCCGCGCGCGAATGGCAAGCAGCGCAAAGCCTACACCGCAGCAAAACTGATAGACCGTCTGCGCAGGATTTTGATGAAAGAGCGCAAACAAGCCGCCGCAAAACAACGCCGCGCCAACCGTTCCAAAACAGCCCATTCCCTTTAAAAGCATTTCTCTAAACAGCAATTCTTCAAAAATGGCAGGCAGTAACGCGATACAAAACAATGCGCCGACAAACCCAAAGCCGTCCATATTCGGCAAATTCGGCACTCTCAGTTTATACCCAAATTTCTCTAACCAAGCCAAAAACCAGCTTGTCAGCAAGGACAAGCAAATCAATCCCGCTTGTAAAACGAGCGCCCATATATAATACTTTGCCGCGCATTTTTGCTGCTTTATAACCGAAACAATAGGCTTGTTTAAAAAGCGAAAATATATGATTGCAATCATCAATATGGAAATAGGCGACATCAAATAGCTTACATATAAATACCAGTCCGTTTTATCATATCCCTCTTTTGCCAAGCCCATAACGCTGATTAGAATGATAAAGACAAAGGAAACGAAGATGGGCACGATCGCCGCAAGCGTAAAAATCCCCCCTGACGCTTTCGCAGGGGTGGGAACGCCCAAAAATGAATTTGTATTTTTTTGTGTGTTATTACCTTTCATAGCTTTATTATACCACGTTTTTTCGCGTTTGCCAACAAAATAACGGATAAAAAAAGCGGTCGGGAAGATTTTTCTTCTCCTACCGCGCTTTTCAACCGCTCAATTTACTTCGGAACTCCTTAATAATTCGGCTTTCGATTCTGGAAACCTGTACCTGACTGACGCCGATTTTTTTCGCAACTTCGCTCTGCGTCATATCCCGAAAATACCGAAGTACGATAATTTTTTTATCCCGTTCGCACAATTCGTCGATTGCGCCTTGCAACAGCATTTTATCAAGCATATCCTCTTGATTATCCGTCGCAGGCAAGGTTTCAATCAACTCCCGCTCTTTTCCGTCCTTGTAATCGGTGCCGCTCTGCAAGGAAAGCGGCATTTTCGACGAGCCCATAACAAACACCGTTTCCGCTTCGTCCATACGGAATTTCTCCGCAATTTGCGCAACGGAGGGCTGTTTCCCGTTTTGCAAGGAATATTCTTCGATAAAAAGATTGATTTCCTTTGCCGTTTGTTTCATTGTCCGAGAAACCTTTACCGCGCCGTCGTCCCGCATAAACCGCTTGATTTCCCCTGCAATCATCGGTACGGCATACGTGGAAAACTTCACGCCGAATTCTTCGTTAAAGCCTGCGATTGCCTTTAAAAAGCCCATGCAGGCGATTTGGAATAAATCGTCGTAATCCACTCCCTTTCCCAAATACCGCTTTACGATACATTTGACCAAGGAAACGTTATGCTCTATCAGCGTTTCTTTGGCGGTGGAATCCCCCGTTTTGGCAAGCCGTATATATTCGATTGTACTTTTATCGTCAAGCATTCATCAATTCCTTTTCCGCGTTCACACCCCCGATACGCTTTTCCATTTGTACGCGCGTGCCCTTCCCCCGCTCGCTCGTTACGGAAAACTCGTCCATAAACGTTTGCATAATGGTAAAGCCCATGCCCGAACGCTCTTCGTCCCCAAGCGTAGTAAAAAAAGGCAAAATCGCCTGTTCTACGTCCTCGATTCCGCAGCCCTCGTCCTCGACGGTGATATGTAGTTTTCCCCCGTTGCAGGTTTCGACCGCTCGGCATTCAATCCGCAATTTCGCCTGCTCTTTTTTGGAAAAGTCCGCGCCCTTATACGCGTGCACGATACAGTTCGTTACCGCTTCGGATACGGCGGTTTTTATATCCCCAAGCTCGTCCAAGGAGGGATTTAACGTAAGCGCAAACGCGGCTACCGCGCTGCGAGCAAAGCCTTCGTTGACGCTCTTTGCGGCTATTTCCAGTTTCATATAATTTTCCATAAAAATACTCCTTAAATTTTAGGCATCAGCGAATACACGCCGCTCATAGAAAGAATTTTATCCGTAGTCAAAGACGGATTCATCACGTACACGGGTACGCCGCAGCTACGAAATTTCTTATATCTACCGATCAAAAAACCTATGCCCGTAGAATCCATAAAGGATACGTTTTGCAAATCGAACACCGCATTTTCGCAACGGATTGCATATTCTTCCGCAAGCTTATCCGCCTGCCTTCTTGCAAGCGCGGCGTTGTGTTCGTCAATTTCCCCGACAAGCCGCACGTAGACGGTTTTATTCCTGCAATCGGCGGTAATTTTCATACCCTATCTCCCCCTTTCAACGTTCATGAAAAAATTATAAGGGATAGCGAAAGTAATATTTTGAAAAATAATTGCTGAAAAAAATTGATTTTGTCGAAAAGTTTTTTGTGGATAGTATGAAATTTTACTTGACATTTATCCAAAAATCGTTTATTATTAACAAGCGTTGTGTCTTGACTCTTTGTCGAAACAAAACGGGCCTTTAGCTCAGTGGTCAGAGCTGTCGGCTCATAACCGATTGGTCCGCGGTTCGAATCCGTGAAGGCCCACCAAATCAAAAAAAATATACATTTATATATATACGGCCCAGTAGCTCAGTTGGTTAGAGCGCCAGCCTGTCACGCTGGAGGTCGACGGTTCGAGCCCGTTCTGGGTCGCCAAACAAAAGGCGCAGGAGTAAGTCCTGCGCCTTTTGTTTTTATAAAAAAAATGAGCCGCGTATATCACGAAGCTCATTTGCGAATTTTTAATTTTATCAAACGACTGAAAATTTATAAACCGTTATTTCGTGATAGATTTCCCCTGCTTTTAATACCGTAGACGGGTATTGCGGACAGTTTGGAGAATTGGGATACCCTTGCGTTTCCAAACACAGCGCACAATGATTAACGTAATCCTTCTTCCCTTTAAAACCGCCCGTACCGCAAGCCGTGTAAAGCTGTACGCCGGGGAGCGTCGTATAGCACTCCATTTTTCTCCCCGTTTCGGAATCGTAAACACGCGCGCACAGCTCAAGGTCGCGTTCCGTTTCGCGCTCAATGCAATAATTAAAGTCGAAACCGTTACAATGCTTGATCATTTCTGCGTCCGCAAACATATCTTTTCCAAGCAATTTCGGCGTATAGAACGAATACGGAGTTCCGTCGATTTCTTCGTATTCTCCGTGTGGAATCAAATCCTTGTCTATCTTCGTCATGCGGCGGGATTTTATCATCAATTCGTGTCCCAAAACCGTTTCTTGTCCACCGATATTGAAATAGGAATGATTCGTCAAATTACAAACCGTATCCTTATCCGTAGTTGCAAAATATTCGATTTTCAGTTCGTTGTCTTCAGAGAGACTAAAACAAACTTTTACCGTTAATTCTCCGGGGAAGCCCCCTGCACCGTCGGGAGAAACGTGCGAGAGCACCAAAACGCCGTTTTCTATCTTCGCAGCCCAAATAACTCGGTCAAAATTAGAAGAATATCCCCCATGCAAGGTGTTCCCCTTTTCGTTTTGTTCTATGTGATACTCTTGACCGTTCAGCGTAAATTTAGCCCCTTCGATTCGGTTGCCGTATCTGCCGATCGTCGCACCGAAATAGGGATTTTCTTCATAATAATCTTCGGGCTTTGCGCACCCAACGATCAAATCGTCAAAACGCCCGTTTTTATCGGGTGCAAAAATGCGCGTGATGCGACCGCCATACGTCAAAATATCGACCTCATAACCATTTGCATTCGAAAGGGTATAAATGTCGTTCACTTTTCCGTCCATTTTAAAAGAATACGTTTTTTGTATCATAGCTTACCTCTATTTTTTTGATTGCTCACGCAGTATATTTTCCGTTTCGCTTGGAGTTGCTTTACGAAGAATTTGTTTTACTCTTTCGGGATCGTACGGTGCGCCGTCCTTATCGAAATAGCGGACGGAATCCACGTAGACGATCTGTTCCAAATTGTGCCTACCCATCGTTACCCAAACGTATTCCCCTTTTTCCACGTTTCTTTCGGGTGCGTAATACCAATAATTACAACCTTGATACCCAAGCGGACTGACGCCGACAAACATAAATTCGCCGCTACCAGGTACGAGTTGAGCATATATCGCGTCAAATTCCTTTCGCAAATCCGCCGTAAATTTCTCCACGTCTTTTCGATGAAAAATAAACGAATTGACGCCGCCTAAAAATTGCTTGTTTTTGGTAGAGCGCATCAAAAGACGAACGAGCATGACGCAATCGTTTTCACGGCGCTCTTGTCGGGTAGCTTCCTTGCCGTTGTCGGTATACGGATAAAAATCAATCGCAAGCCCTGCACGCGCAAAAGAAAGAGAGTATTCCTTTTTATACGCGCCCGCCAAAAGACGGCACATACAAAATATCCATTCTTCCAAATCGTCGCGCAAAATATTTTTATTGATTTCGGAATACTGTATAAATTCATTCCGCACGGAAATCGCAGCTTTTACAAAATGCCGTCTTGAAAACAGCTTCAACGGCAAAACGGAAAAAGTAAACTCCGTCCCTTGTAAATCAATCGTTGCCATATTCTCCCCTTTTTCTTTCGTTGTTTTATGTTATACAATTATACAATACTTTCTTTCGTTTGTCAACCATGTAAAAAGATAAAAATTTATCGATTTAACGATTAAAAATTCTCTTAATTGCTTTTCAAAAACTTGTGTTTTATGAAATAATTATGTTATAATTATTGTGTATGAATAATATCAAGGAGGCTACTATGGCTCATTTACAAGAGGCTGCTGTGAAACAAATCACCGAGATTTGCGACAGATACGCCCAAGAAAAAACTCCGCTTATGATGATTTTAAGCGCGATCCAAAAGGAATACGGGTATATTCCCCTCGAAGTGCAAGAACTCGTTTCGCAAAAAACGGGGATTTCCGTTGCGGAAATTTACGGCGTCGTTACCTTTTATTCCTTCTTCTCGCTTGCACCCAAAGGCAAATACGTGATCGGCGTATGCCTTGGTACGGCTTGCTATGTAAAAGGCGCGCAACAAATCGTTGATAAATTTTCTGAAATTATCGGTATCAAGCCCGGCGAAACCTCGCAAGACGGATTGTTCACGTTAGACGCACTCCGCTGTATCGGCGCGTGCGGGATCGCTCCTGCCGTTACCATCAACGGAAAGGTTTATCCCAAGCTTACCGTGGACGCCGTGCCCAAAATCGTGGAAGAATATAAAGCAATGGAGGCGAACAACCAATGATTAAGAATTTTGAAGAACTTAAACAAACGAGCGCGAAATGCGCCTCCTGCCTTAGCGCAAAATTCACGGGCGGCGACGGCAAAAGACATATCGTCCTTTGCGGCGGTACGGGCTGTCTTTCCTCCCGCGCGGACGAAATCACCGCTGAATTCAACAAACTTGTAGCAGAGAAAAATTTACAGGATAAAGTAACCGTCAACCAAGTAGGTTGCTTCGGCTTCTGTTCGCAAGGGCCTTTCGTTAAAATTTACCCCGAAGATACCCTTTACAGACTCGTACAGCTCGAAGACGTAGCTGAAATCATGGAAAAGGACATTATCGGCGGCGAAACGATCGAACGTCTTTTGTACGTCGATCCTGCTACGGAAGAAAAAATCACCAAACAGGAAGACATTACTTTCTATAAAAAACAAGTGCGTATCTCCCTGCACGGTTGCGGCAGCATTGATCCTGAAAATATCCAAGAAAGCCTTGGCGCAGGCGCATTCCAAGGTCTTGCGCGCGCTTTGCAAATGAGCCGCGAGGACGTTATTAAAGAAGTGCTCGAATCGGGCTTGCGCGGCCGTGGCGGCGGCGGTTTCCCTTCGGGTAGAAAATGGCAGTTTGCCTATGCGCAACCGGACGGAGAAAAATACGTCGTTTGTAACGGCGACGAGGGCGACCCTGGCGCATTCATGGACCGTTCCATTCTTGAAGGAAATCCCCTTGCCGTTATCGAAGGTATGATGATTGCAGGGTACGCAATCGGCGCACAAAACGGCTATTTCTACGTTCGTGCGGAATATCCCATCGCGGTCAACAGATTGTCGCTTGCCATTAAACAAGCGGAAGAACTCGGCTTGCTCGGGGATAACATTCTCGGTACGGATTTCTCGTTCAGAGTGCATATCCGTCTTGGTGCAGGCGCATTCGTTTGCGGCGAAGAAACGGCGCTTTTGAACTCGATTGAAGGTCAGCGCGGTATGCCCCGCAACCGTCCCCCTTTCCCTGCGGTAAAAGGGCTTTGGGGCAAACCTACCATCATCAATAACGTAGAAACGCTTGCTTGCGTTCCCTATATTTTAAGAGAGGGCAAGGACGCGTTCGCAAAATACGGCACGGAAAAATCCAAGGGCACGAAAGTATTCGCGCTCGGCGGAAAAATCAACAACGTTGGGCTTGTGGAAATCCCCATGGGTACGACCTTACGCGAGCTTATCTATGATATCGGCGGCGGTATCCCGGGCGATAAAAAATTTAAAGCCATTCAAACGGGCGGTCCTTCGGGTGGTTGCTTGACGGAAGCCGATCTCGACACGCCTATCGACTTTGATAACCTTGTCGCGAAAGGCTCGATGATGGGTTCGGGCGGCGCAATCGTTATGGACGAAGACAACTGTATGGTAGACGTTGCGAAATTCTATATGGAATTCATCTGCGACGAATCCTGCGGTAAATGTACGCCTTGCCGTATCGGTACGAAGAGAATGTTGGAACTCCTTACGAAAATTACCGATGGCAAAGCAACCATGAAAGATTTGGAAGAACTTGAAGAACTCGCGGAGAACGTCAAGAGCAATTCCCTTTGCGGACTTGGACAAACCGCGCCCAACCCTATCCTTTCCACGTTGAAGCATTTCCGCGACGAATATATCGCGCATATCGTAGACAAAAAATGTCCCGCGCATATTTGTAAGAATTTAATGCAATATAAGATTGAGCAGGATAAATGCTTCGGTTGCGGCGTTTGCGCAAGAGCTTGCCCCGTCAATGCATTTGTAAAAACCGATTACGTTGCACCCGGGAAACGACTCCCTGCCTACACGATCGATCAGGAAAAATGTATCAAGTGCGGTATGTGTATCGCAACGTGTAAATTCAAGGCAATCATCAAGGAATAAGCGGAGGTATCATCATGGCGAAAATAAACATTAAAATTGAAGGCATTCCTTTTGAAGTAGACGCCGGTTTGACGATCCTCGAAGCGGCGAAACAATGCGGTTTTGAAATTCCTTCCCTTTGCGCATATAACCACGGCGAATGCTCCAAAGGCTCCTGCCGTGTTTGTCTTGT
This sequence comes from Candidatus Scatosoma sp., assembly GCA_045127595.1. Classification (GTDB taxonomy): domain Bacteria; phylum Bacillota; class Clostridia; order Christensenellales; family Borkfalkiaceae; genus Scatosoma. The sequence goes on from JBGVQS010000025.1 coordinate 75,828, forward strand.
CGAAGCGACGGGCGCGCGCGGTCTTGTAGCGTCTTGCGTATACCCCGTTTCGGAAGGTATGGAAATTACTATTTCTTCCCCGAAAGCAACCGCAGCAAGAAGAACTTCGGTAGAGCTTCTTCTTTCCAACCACAATAAAAACTGTCAACAATGCGAAAAGAACGGCAAGTGCGAGCTTTTGCACGTTGCAAAACTCACGGGCGCGAGAGACGATATGTATCAAGGGGAACAAACCCCGACGACGATCGACCGCCTTACGCCGTCCATTGTAAGAGATACTTCTAAATGCGTACTTTGCGGCAGATGCGTAGAACGTTGTAAAAACGCGCACGGGCTTGGGATTCTCGGCTTTGAAAAGCGCGGCTTCAACACGATCGTTGCGCCTGCGGAAAACAGAAGCTTTGCGGACTCCCCCTGTATCCTTTGCGGTCAATGCGTAAGCGTTTGCCCCACGGGTGCATTGATGGAAGTTTCCGAAATCAGCAAAGTTGACCAAGCAATGCGCGACGGAAAATACGTTGTCGTACAAACCGCGCCCGCGGTAAGAGCGGCGCTTGGCGAAGAATTCGGTATGCCGATCGGTACGCTTGTAACAGGAAAAATGGTTGCAGCACTCAAACGCTTAGGCTTTAAGAAAGTATTCGATACCAACTTTGCGGCGGATCTTACCATTATGGAAGAAGCAACCGAGCTGTTGACGCGTATTCAAACGGGCGGAAAGCTCCCCATGATCACGTCTTGCTCTCCCGGTTGGGTAAATTATGCCGAATACAATTACGGCGATCTTTTGCCCCACCTTTCCTCTTGCAAATCCCCCCACGAAATGTTCGGCGCGATTTTAAAGAGCTATTACTGTGAAAAGAACGGAATCGATCCCAAGGATATGTTCGTTGTTTCCATTATGCCTTGCACGGCAAAGAAATACGAAAAAGAACGTCCCGAGCTTTCCGTAAACGGCTTGCAGGACGTAGACGCGGTATTGACGACGCGTGAGCTTGGAAAGCTCATCAAGCGTTCGGGCATTAACTTTGCAAAACTCCCCGACGCGGCGTTTGACAACGACGTAGTAGGCGAATACACAGGCGCAGGCGTTATCTTCGGTACGACGGGCGGCGTTATGGAAGCGGCGCTTCGTACGGCGGCGTATAAGCTTACGGGCGAAGACCTTGCAAAGGTTGAATTGCAGGAAGTACGCGGTCAAAAAGGCATTAAAGAAGCAACCTACGTACTTGGTGGCAAGGAAATCAACGTTGCGGTTGCGCACGGTATGCGTTATGCAAAAGTGCTGTTGGACGAGATCCGCGCAGGTACGAGCAAGTATCATTTCATTGAAATCATGGGTTGTCCTGGCGGTTGCGTAGCCGGCGGCGGTCAACCGTACGTACAGCCCTGCTTCTTGCCCAACGAGGATGCGGATATTTTGGATACCTTCCGTACAAAGAGAGCGGCGGCGCTTTACCGCGAAGACGAAGCGAAAGCCCTTCGTATGTCGCATAAGAATCCGCAAATCGCGAAGCTGTACGAAGACTATCTTGAAAAGCCGAATTCCCATAAGGCGCACGAACTTCTTCATACCACCTATACGGCAAGAGAAAGATTTAAAAAATAAGCCTTAAATATAGGAAACACACCTTTGTGATATGCACCCCAAAAGTTAGACAAACTTTTGGGGTGCACTTCAATATCGGCGTGGTTCTTCTTTTATTCAAAAAATAGGGGCAGTTATTCGTTCAACGCATACCTGCCCCATTCATTTTTACTTTTTTATTCTACAATATCCAAAATTAAAGGCTCGTTTTTCGGCGGTTGCGTTTCAATTTTCGTCGCGCGCAACAACCGCTCTTTTGCAACTTCAAACGCGCTTTCTTTTTCCGAATAGAGTACGGCAAGCGTATCCCCTGCATTGACGTAATCTCCCGTCTTTTTGCAAAGCCGAATCCCCGCCGCCATATCAATTTTATCCTCTTTCGTGTTCCTGCCTGCGCCGAGTAGTAAGCTCGCCACGCCGTAGCTTTCGGTATCCACGCCGACGATATATCCGCTGACGGGGGATTTTACTTCTACGCTAAATTTCGCTTTCGGGAAAAGCTCAGGGTGTAAAACCCATTCCGCATTCCCCCCTTGCGCCGCCGCCATTTTTGCAAACGTTTGCAACGCCGAACCGTTTTCAATCGCTTCTTTTGCCATGCGTTCACACTCCGCATAGCTTCCTTTTTCCGCAAGGTTTAATATATGCGCAGACAACGCTATACAAAGCTCCGTTAAATCGGCAGGGCCTTTCCCTTGCAACGTTTCAATCGCTTCCACCACTTCCAAGGCATTCCCGATGGCGTTCCCCAAAGGTCTATCCATATCCGTGATCAATGCACGCATACGTTTCCCTGCGCGCTTGCCGATTTCTACCATCCATTCCGCAAGCTCCCTGCTCTTTTCAGGGGTTTTCATAAACGAACCGCTGCCCGTCTTGACGTCCAAAACAATACAATCGTCGTCCGCGGCAAGCTTTTTGCCCATAATGCTCGATACGATCAACGGAAGACTGTCCACCGTAGCCGTAACGTCGCGGAGCGCATACAACAGCTTATCCGCAGGAGCAAGCGTTGCGTTTTGCCCAACGATCGCAATACCGATCTCGTTGACGATTTTCTTGAATTTTCCCACGGGAATATCCGTGCAAAAGCCTTCACTCGATTCCAGCTTATCGATCGTACCGCCCGTATGCCCGAGTCCGCGACCGCTCATTTTCGCTACCTTTACCCCAAGGCTCGCTACGACGGGAGCAACGATCAAGCTCGTTTTATCGCCCACGCCGCCCGTGGAATGCTTGTCCACGCGCAAGCCGTGAATATCCGAAAAATTCAACCGTTCTCCCGAATCGCGCACCGCAAATGTGAGCGCCGCCGTTTCTTCCAAATTCATGCCACGGAAATAAATTGCCATACAAAGCGCCGCCGCTTGATAATCGGGGATTTCTCCGTTTGAATAGCCCTGAATGAACCATTCGATCTCCGCTTGGTTCAACGTGCCGCCGTCTCTTTTCTTTTGAATTATATCATACATTCTCATAGCTTATTTCTCGCTTAAATCCTGTTTTCCAAAGGAATAGGGCAACAATTCCGCAAGCGTTGTTACGCGGTAAGTTTCGGGCGTTCCCAGTAAAATTTTAAAATCCCCGTCGCAAAACTCCGCAAGCACTTGGCGACAAACGCCGCAAGGCGCACATTCCAACGCAAGTTCTTCCCCTTTACCGCCAACGATCGCGATTGCGGAAAATTCCCGTTCCCCTTCGCTGACTGCTTTAAAAACTGCCGTTCTCTCCGCACAGTTCGTCGGGGTATACGCCGCATTTTCCACGTTGCAACCTAAATATATTTTACCGCTTTTGCCAAGCAACGCCGCACCTACACGAAAATCGGAATAGGGTGAATAGGAGCGTTTTCTCGCTTCCACAGCAAGTTCCATCAGTTCGCGTTCCGTCATAAAATCTCCTTTAAAAAGCTCTTTCCGTAGATTTTTTCCGCAGGCAAGCCGAACCATTCGAGCAACGTCGCGCCGATATCGGCAAAGCTTTCGCGCGTACCCAAATCAAGCCCCTGTTTCAGCTTTTTACCGTATGCAAGCATCGGCGTATATTCTCTGGAATGGTCGGTAGACGGCGTCAACGGATCGCAACCATGATCGGCGGTTATGATTAAAATATCTTCTTCGCCCAACGTCGGCAACAGCTCGCCAAGACGTTTGTCAAATGCCGTCATGGCGCGCGCATAACCCGCCACGTCGTTGCGGTGTCCGTATACCATATCAAAATCGACCAAATTCACAAAACAAAGTCCGTTAAAATCACGTTTTGCGATACCCATGGTCTTATCCATGCCGTCTTCATTGTTGACGGTGGGATAACTTTCGGTGAATCCCTGCCCCGCAAAAATATCGAAAATTTTCCCAACCGAAATCACGTCGAAGCCGTTTTCTTTCATCACGGACGGTAAGTTCGGAATCGGGGGTACAAGGGAATAATCGTGCCGACGGGGGGTACGCGTAAAAGGGTATTCGCCCGCAAAAGGACGAGCAATCACTCGTCCAACGCCGTGCTCGCCGTGTAACATTTCTCTCGCAATTTCGCAGTACTTGTAAAGGGTTTCCACGGGAACAAGCTCTTCATGCGCGGCAACTTGAAATACGCTGTCCGCGGAAGTATATACGATCAGTTTCCCTGTGCGTAAATGTTCTTCGCCGTAGTCTTTAATTACTTCCGTTCCCGAATACGGTTTATTGCAAAGCACTCCCCTGCCCGTACGTTTTTCAAACTCGTCCAATACTTCTTTGGGGAAGCCGTTGGGATAGGTCGGGAAAGGCTTCGGAGAATACACGCCCGCGATTTCCCAATGCCCAATCGTTGTGTCTTTCCCTTTCGACGATTCGTTCATTCGGGCATAGCAGGTACGAGGTGAAGCCACTCCGCCGCCTACGCCTTCCACGTTAAAAAGCCCAAGCTTTTCCAAGTTCGGGCAAACAAATTCAGGGTGATTACGAATGGCGTTCAAGGTATGGCTGCCTTCGTCCCCCCACTCGTTCGCGTCGGGCATAGCGCCTACGCCCACGCTGTCTAACACAATCAAAAACGCGCGTTTTTTCATAGCGTTCTCCTTATTGAAATTAAGCAATTTCGAGTGCGATCTCCATCATCTTCGTAAAGGAATTTTGTCTTTCTTCCGCCGTCGTATTTTCTTCGGGGTAAATGAAAGAATCGCTCACGGTGCAAATGCAAAGCGCCTTCTTGCCTGCGCGCGCCGCGTTGCAGTACAGCGCAGCCGATTCCATTTCAACGCCGAGCACGCCCATCTTCGACCATTGCATACCCGAATTTGCATCGTCGTAGAACATATCCGAAGACAAAATATTCCCTACGCGGTAATTCACGCCTTTCTTTTGACATTCTTCTACGGCGCGGCGAACGAGTTCAAAATCGGCAATCGGCGCAAACGTACCGGGTAAGTTATACTGCGAAGCGTAATTCCCGTTCGTGCAAGCGCCCATCGCTACGACGATATCGCGCACGTGGAGCTCAGGCGAAAACGAGCCGCAAGAGCCGACGCGAATGATTTTCTCCACGCCGTAGAAATTGAACAATTCATAGGAATAGATCCCGATAGAGGGCTGTCCCATGCCCGAAGCCATAACGGATACTCTTTTGCCTTTATAAAACCCCGTATAGCCCTGTACGCCGCGCACGTTGTTTACAAGCACCGCGTTTTCAAGATAGTTTTCCGCAATAAATCTTGCGCGCAAAGGATCGCCCGGCATCAAAACCGTCTCTGCAAAATCCCCCATTTTCGCTGCAATATGTGGTGTAGGAACTGACATAATATTCTCCTTTTTTTCGTTAATTTTTTCCTTTGTCAATCGGCTTAATAGCCTTTGCCTTCAATGCCTTGTACCGCTTTTACAACGCGGCTTGTACCAAGCCTTGACGCGCCTTCGTCCAAAAAGTTTTGCGCGTCTTCCAATCCCGAAATACCGCCAGCCGCTTTCACGAGCACCTTCTCCCCAACGTTCGCGCGCATCAACCGCACGTCTGCAAGCGTCGCGCCCGCTTTGGAAAATCCCGTGGAAGTCTTGATATAATCCGCTCCCGCCTGCGTAACGATTTGGCACATTTTTACCTTTTCTTCTTCCGTCAGCAAACAGGTTTCGATAATTACTTTTAAAATCTTATCCCCGCACGCTTGTTTGATTGCGCGGATTTCTTCACAAACTTCTTCGTACAAGCCTTCGCGAAGTTTGCCGATATTGATGACCATATCGATCTCGTCCGCGCCGTTTGTAAGCGCGTCCTGCGTTTCGAATACTTTCACCGCCGTCGTATTGTAGCCGTTGGGGAACCCGATTACCGTACAAATCGCAAGTTTTTCCCCCACGTATTCCTTTGCCTGTTTTACAAAACTAGGCGGAATACACACCGAAGCCGTTTCGTACTCCATTCCTTCGTCGCAAATTTTTTTAATATCTGCCCACGTGGAAGCCTGACCAAGCAAAGTATGATCGCATTTCGACAAAATATTTTTAACGTCTGCCATAATAGTTTTCTCCGTTTTTTATTTTATTTCCCGTCTATTATATCCCTTTTTTTTCCATCTGTCAAGAGTATTTTCTTTTTTGGCTCTATGACAAACGAAAATTTACCGTTTATGTCTTGACAAATCCACAATTTATATTATTCTTTTCGATTGAAAAGTACACCGCGTTCACTTTTCTTGATAGGATTTAAAAAAATATGTTTGTAATTAAAAAATCTTGTGAAAAAAGTTTGCTTTTTGTCGAAAGTCTTGTTATAATATTAAATGTATTATTGTGCGCATTCTACACATGCGCGTATCTACGTACACAAATTTAATGGGAGTTACTACTATGTCGGTTACTTTGCAAAAAGCAAGCTTTTGGAAACGTATTTCCGCATATTTATTTGATTTTATCATAGCGATCATGCTCACGCTTGCATTCGCTACGGGGATTAACGTTGCCAGCGGATACGATAAAAAGGCGGAAAAACTAGACAATTATTACTCCTATTACGAAGAAATTTACGGGATTGACTTTGATATCAGCGAAGAGGAATATGAAAAGCTCTCGGCGGAAGAGAAAGCGAATTACGACCAAGCCAATGAAGCGTTAAATAACGATTCGGGTTTTCAAGACGCACACCAGGATATTTTTTATCTAACCTTGCTCATGTTCGGCGGCGGCAATTTTCTTGCTATACTGCTCTGGTATTTTGTCATCCCTTTATTTTTTGGGTATGGTCGAACGCTGGGGAAGAAAATATTCGGCATTGCTGTCGTACGTAGCAACTGCGTAAAGGTTTCAAACCCCGTACTTTTTATTCGTGCGATCGTTGGTCTATATGCCATTGAAACCATGATGCCCCTTGCTTTACTAATTATGATTTGGTTTGATATGATGGGAATCGTTGGATTGATTACGATCGGTCTGCTTCTCATTTTGCAAATCGCAATGCTTATTGTTACGCAAACCAACTCTTCTATACACGATTTGCTTACCGACACGGTGGTAGTGGATTATGCAAGCCAGCAAATTTTTGATACGCAAGAAGATTTACTTTCCTATCAAGAAGAAGAACACGCAAAAGCTGTTGAACAAGCGGATTATAACCGCATTCAAAAATAAATAAAAAAACAAACGTTATACGTTATATAGGAGGTTATATGAAAGTAGAATTGCAAAATTTGACGAAAATTTTCCCGAGCCGCAATAAAAAATCGGGAGAAGAAGTCGTTGCAGTCAACAATTTCACCTTTACTATTCCTGATGGTAAGTTGGTCGGTCTTTTAGGCCCTTCCGGTTGCGGGAAAAGCACGACGCTGTATATGATTAGCGGCTTACAAAAGCCTTCCGCAGGGAAGATCTTCTTCGGCGACGAAGACGTTACGGATCTTGCACCGGAAAACAGAGGCATCGGACTTGTATTCCAAAACTACGCTTTGTATCCGCATATGACGGTAAGACAAAATATTCTTTTCCCTTTGCAAAACTTGAAGGGGAAAGATAAAATGACAAAGCAACAAATGCTCGACCGTGCTTTGGAAGCCGCAAAGCTGGTTCAAATCGACGAACTGATGGACAGAAAACCCAGCGAGCTTTCGGGCGGTCAGCAACAACGCGTTGCTATCGCGCGCGCACTTGTTAAAATGCCCCGCGTATTGCTTTTGGACGAGCCTTTGTCTAACCTCGACGCGCGTTTGCGTTTGCAAACCCGTGAAGAAATTAGAAGAATTCAAAAAGAAACGGGCATTACGACCGTTTTTGTTACGCACGACCAAGAAGAAGCCATGAGTATTTCCGATATGATCGTCGTTATGAAACTCGGCGTAGTTCAGCAAGTAGGTAAGCCCCAAGAAATTTATGACGATCCGAAGAACTTGTTCGTTGCAAAATTCCTTGGTACTCCCCCTATCAACGTATTCTCTGGTAAAGTAGCAAGCGGGAAGCTGTACATAGGCGAACAAGCTGTTTTGAGCGTAAAGGGCGTAGAAGATTGCCCCGTTACGGTAGCCGTTCGTCCCGAAGGCTTCGTACTTAACGACAACGGTGCGCTTTCCTGTGAATTGTCGAACGTAGAAGTTATGGGCCGCGACGTAAGCATCGTTTCTAAAAACGCGGCGTCCCTTAACCCCATGATTCGTTCGATTATCGACGCCGACAACAAAATCGACGTTACCGCAAGAGAAGTGCGTTTTGATCTTAAAACGCACAAGACGTTTATTTTCAATGCGGAAACGGAAGAAAGAATCTATTTCGAGGTATAATCTATGGATAAAGTAGGCAATTTCTTTCATACCGTTTTTGTAAAAGCGATTTGGCAAACCTTTTGCGTTAATTGGGTATGGAGAACCTTTTTCCAAGCTTGGATCTATCAAGCTTTTTGGAAAGATCTTATTGTCAAAAAACTTCATTTTGACAAATGGAAAGGTTGGGTATATCTCCTTCCCGTAATCATTTTGATTGCAATCTTTACCGTATGGCCGATTTTTAATACGGTACGTATTTCTTTCTTAGAAGGATATAGTAACCTCGGGGATATCGGCGGCGAATCTTATAAATTCGGGTTTGGAAATTTCGTCGACGTCATTAAATACGACACTGAATTTTCCACGGCGCTCAAAAATACGATTTTGCTTTGCGTTCTTACCGTTCCTCTTTCGACGGCAATCGCATTGCTTATCGCGGTATGCTTGAACGCGATCAAACCTTTGAAGAAGCTTCTTCAAACGATATTCTTCCTGCCCTACGTTACAAACTCTCTTGCCATCGGTATGGTATTTGCGGTTATGTTCGATATGGTCGGTACGGGTATTGGTACGATCCGTCCTAATATTAGAACCGCAGGGGTTATGAATACGATCCTCGGGTGGTTTGGCGTAAATCCTGTAAACTGGATCGACACGGGTTCAACATATGGTGCGAAACTTACGGTAATGGTTATCTATATCGTATGGAACGCATTGCCCTTTAAAATTCTCGTCCTTTTAGGCGGTTTGCAAGGCATTAACAAACAATATTATGACGCGGCAAAAATCGACGGTGCTTCCCGCTCGCGCATTTTCTTCCGCGTTACTGTTCCCCTTCTTTCCCCGATGATTGCGTACGTAGTCATTACAGGCTTTATCGGCGGCTTTAAAGAGTATACGAGTGTCGTCGGCGTCTTCGGCGATAAAATGGGTCCCGTTGGACAAGTCGGCAGTATGCAAACCATGGTCGGTCTAGTCTATAAGGCCTTGGAAGCCGACAAGGCGGGAAGAGCCAGCGCTGCGGCATTGATTCTATTTGCAATTATCTTCGTGGTAACCATGATCAACTTGCACGTCAGCAAGAAGAAAACGCATTATTAAGGAGGTAGAAAAATGGATGAATTAAAAAATCAATCGATGGAAACAAACGAAATGTTGTCTTCCGACGAATCCGTTGAAACAACTCCTGAAACGTCAAGCGAAAACGATATTTTAGCGCAAGCGATCATGCATGAAAAAAACATGCAAAGCGTATCTACGAAACAGCGTATCACGAAAATTCTCGTACAAGCTGGCTTGTATCTCTTTCTTGGATTTATGGCGCTCGTCGTATTGTTCCCGTTCTACTGGATGATTATTTCTTCCTTGAAAACCTTAACGGAATACGAGCTGAAGAATCCTACTTTCTATCCCCACGACGTACATTGGAAAAACTATGCCAACGCTTTCGAAGACGCGAAGATGGGTAGACTTTTCTTAAATACCCTCTACGTCGGCGTTGTTTCCACCTTGCTTTCGTTGGTTATTACCATTCTCGCCGCATTTGCATTTGCAAGACTTGAATTCAAAGGCAAAAACGTTTTGTTCGCTTTCCTTTTGGCAACAATGATGATCCCGGGCGAGCTTTTCACGATTACCAATTACCGCACGGTAAACGACTTCGGTTGGATGCAGACGTATAAAGTATTGATTATACCTTTCTTGGTCAGTGTCTTTTATATTTATTTATTGAAGCAAAACTTCCAACAAATTCCCAACGAACTGTATTTGGCTGCCAAAATCGACGGCACAAGCGATTTTAAATACCTTTTGAAGGTTATGATCCCGCTTGCTTTGCCCACGATTATTTCAATTACGATTTTGAAAATGATGGGTTCTTGGAACTCGTACATGTGGCCCAAGCTCGTTGCAAACGACGACATGCATAAACTGATCACCAACGGTTTACGTGAAATGGACTTCTCGGAAGACGGCAACCAAGGCCGTATTGATTATCCCCGTCAAATGGCGGCGGTTACAATGGTATCGATTCCGTTGTTCCTCGTATTCGTATTCCTTCGTAAATATATTATGAAGGGCGTATCGAGAAGCGGTATCAAGGGTTAATAAAAGAAAAAAATAATAGCATAGGAGAAAGATATTATGAACAAAATTGCAAAAAAAATTTTTGCGTTGACCACTCTTCTCGCTTTATCGACGAACATTGTTGCATGCGGCGGTACGGGCGGTGGCGGCTACGTAGGCGATCTTGAACCGGGTTTCTGGGAAGATTTAGCTGAAACGGTTGAAGGCGACGGCAATAACGGCGGTAACGGAAACGATCAAACCGGCGATATTGTTATTAACGGCGACCCTACGAAAGTTCCCGCATACGACGGCAGCAACGTAACCATTACGTTCTATCACACGATGGGTCAAATGTTGAGAGAAGTTCTTGACGCTTGGATCCCTGAATTCAACGCAATGTACCCCAACATTAAAATCGAACATCAATCGCAAGGCGGCTATCCCGATCTTCGCGACGCAATTACGACCGAGCTTAACGGCGGCAATTCCCCTAATATTGCATACTGCTATCCCGACCACGTTGCTCTTTACAACAAGGCTGGCGCAGTCGCTACTTTGGACGATTATATTGCAAGTACGGCGGTTGTAACCCACAAAGACGGCACAACGGAAACCATGGGCTTCTCACAAGCGCAGGTAAACGAATTCGTTAGAGGATATTATGAAGAAGGTCGCGCATACGGCGACGGTTTGATGTACACCCTTCCTTATTCCAAATCCACGGAAGTTTTGTATTACAACAAAACCTTCTTTGAAGAACATGATTTAGAAGTTCCTACCACGTGGGACGAAATGGAAACGCTTCTTCAAAAAATCGTTGAAATCGATCCCAACTGTACCCCCCTTGGATACGACTCCGAAGCGAACTGGTTCATCACGATGTGCGAACAGCTCGGCACTCCTTATACTTCCGCAACGCCTGTAAACGGTTCGAGATTCCTTTTTGACGTTCCGCAAAACAACGCTTTCGTTGAAAGATTGAGAACGTGGTATCAACTTCGTTTGGTAACGACGGAAGAAACGTACGGTAGCTACACGTCCGATTTGTTCACGCAAACGGATCCCAACGAAGATAAATCGTATATGACCATCGGCTCGTCGGCAGGTGCGTCCTATCAATGCCCCGATAAGTTCATGAATGAAAACAACGAAGAAGCATATCCTTTCGAAGTAGGCGTTGCGCTTCCTCCGCAGATCGATCCCGACAACCCGAAGGTAATTTCGCAGGGTCCTTCCCTTTGTATGTTCAAGAAAGCGAACAAGCAAGAAATGGCGGCTACTTGGCTGTTTATGAAGTTCCTTACTTCCAACGAATTGTTGCAAGCAAACTTCTCGGCAACCTCCGGTTACGCTCCCGTTATCAAGAATCTTGATCAGAAAAATGAAGCTTACAAAGATATTCTTGAAAGCGCAGACGGCAACGGAAACTTGCAATCTTCTTGCGTTAAGCAATGTTTGGCACAAGAAAACTTCATGTTCGTATCCCCTGCATTCCTCGGTTCTTCCGGCGCGCGCGACCAAGTAGGTATTTTGATGCAAAACTGCTTCGTAAACGCACCTTCGGCAAATCAGACGAACGCTGAATTCGTAAAAGCGGAATTTGAGGCAATTCTTGAAAAACTTCGTTACGACTACGAACGTAATTAAATTACAAAATTAAGGTAATTACATTTATGAAAAAAACGTTATTATCATTATTGTTGACGCTTTTCTGCGCGTTCGGCGCAGTAAGCGTCGGCGTCAATGAAACTCTTTTCGCAGCGGCAGAAACGGAAACACAAGAAATCGTTTCTACCGAAAGCGAACCGATTGACTACGCCGGACAAGCAACATTGGATTTATCCGCGGACAGCCAAACGATGGAAGTTTCCGTAAAAACGTTTATCGACGGCGATACCACCCATTTCAATGCCCCTGGCTTTAATGCAGACAATTTATTAAAAGCAAGATATATGGCAGTCAACACCCCCGAATCGACGGGTAAGTTGGAAGAATGGGGCAAAAAAGCGGCAAGATTCACCCGTACTAAGCTGGAAACGGCTACTTCTATTATGCTTGAATCGGAAGGTTCGCAATGGGAAGCGGATTCCACAGGCGAACGTTATCTCGTTTGGGTTTGGTATAAAGCCCCCGATTCCAACGTTTACCGCAATTTAAACCTTGAATTGTTGCAGGAAGGTCTTGCGCTTGGTTCAAAATCGGGCGCGAGCCGCTACGGCGAACTTTGTATCAGCGCTATCGCGCAAGCTACCGCATTGAAATTGCACGTTTATTCCAATGAACAAGACCCTGAATTTTATTATGGGGAAGCGGTAGAGCTTGACTTAAAAGAACTCCGTTTAAATATTGCAAATTATACGGGAATTCGCGTAGCTTTTGAAGGCGTTGTTGCCTACTATGCAAATCAAGGCATTTACGTGGAAAGCTTTGACGATGAAACGCAAATGTATTATGGAATCTATGTATATTACGGCTTTACCTCTATCAATGCTTCGGGGCAAAAATTGCTTGCAATTGGCAACAAAGTTCGTATCGTAGGCGTTGTACAATATTACGAAGCAGGTAATTCCTATCAAGTATCCGATTTGAAGTACAATGCATTCAAACCCAAAGATCCAAACAATATTCAACTTTTGGAAAGCGGTTATGCTGCGGCAAACGTAGAAACGTCCGTTGACACTTTCAAGAAAAATGTTTCCGTGTCTACTACAAACCCCGAAACGGAAGAAACAACCACTAAGAGCTATAAATATGCAGAACTTGCGTTGAATACTTCCATCAGCATGAAGAATTTGTTCGTTAAGACTGCCTATACCACGCAATCGGGGACGAGCGAAGGCGCGATTACCCTTACTTGCGAAGTTGGCGGAAAAACGGTAAAAGTACGTACGATCGTTTTGAAAGATTCTTCGGGGAACGTAGTAACGCAAGATATGTTCGAGGGCGAAACCATTGACGTACAGGGCGTTATCGACTGTTTCAACGGTGAATATCAAATTAAGGTATTGTCCTTAGGCGGTATCAAAATTCAATCTCAACAAAAACCTGACGAATCGATAGATTCTATTGAACCGACCGAATCGACGACTGAAACCACTGAAAAGAGCGGTGGTTGCGGCGGTATTATCGGACTCTCCGCAGCAGTTTCTTTGCTTGCGGCAACGGTTGTATTGATTAAAAAACGTGAAAATTAAAAAATAATATAAAGGAGAAATTTAAATGAAAAAATTTATCACTAGCTTCCTTGCGTTGCTTACCTGTTGTTCTTTATTTGCAGCATGTAACAGCGGAAACAAAGACGATGATTCGATGCCTGAAAACAGCTCCGTTTCCTCGGAATCTTCTTCTGAAAGCGCACCTGACTCTGGTTCGGAAGAAACGAATCCTCATCTTACCGCATTAAACGCAGCCAAGGACAACCTTCTTGAGCAGCTCATTAACCAAAACGTTAGCGTAAGAGCGGATTATCAAGTATTGAACTCGATTTATTCCTTCCACGCAGAAGAAACGTTTGCGGTTACTTGGTCTGTTAATGTTACGGAAGGCGTTACGATCAAAGAAGGCGACAACTGCTATATCGTTGACGTTGACGAAACGTTGGATGAAGATCTCCCCTACGTTTTGACGGCTACGATTACTGACAGCGACGGTTGTTCCGTCAACCTTTCCTTTGACCGCGTGGTTGAAAAAGCACCTCAGCTTGTTCCCGTTGCTATTACGGAAAAACCTGCTGAAAATACGCCTTACAAATTGTACGTTTATCAGAGTTCGCAACAAGCTGATTGCTATTTTATGGGCGAGATGAGCGGTTTCTATTACAAAACCAGCGAAGTTTATACCGACGGTGTTGACCTTTACGTTGAGTATCTTTCGGATAGCGATGCATTTAACGTATATTTCAACGACGCTGATGGCAACAAACAATACATCGGCGTACAGGAAGGTTGGAACAGCAAGAACAGTCATTGGACGTTTAACGTAGTATATGATACTACTGCCCCTTCTTCTTTCGTATACAGTACTGAATACAAAACCATCATTACGACTGTTCCTTGTCGCAGTGAAGCAAACTATTCGGATCAAAGCGCAGTACAAGACAGCCAAGAAACTCTTTATCTTGGTAACTACAGTACGCATATGACGATCAGCGCGTCTAAGCTTAGCTATGCAGCAACCAGTAACGTAGGCGGACTCGTTACGATGGTTGATAAGAGCGAACTTGGCGACAGCATTAAAGTTGCTGACATCAAAGAATCTTTGACTGTCGTAACCAAGCACACGCTTGACAAAACCGTTGAACTTCCTGTAAGCGACGAACGTTATCCTGACGCTGCCATTGCTTGGGCAGTTGAAGAAGGCAAAGGCGCTACCGTAACGGCAGAAGGATTGAAGCTTGTTATTCCCGAAACCGCTACTACGGCAAAATTGACGGCTACCATTACGCTCGGCGAAACGACGGCAACGAAAGAATTCACGTTGGAGCTTGGTCCTAAGACCGTTGCTCCCGAAGATAAGACGAATGCGGAAGCTATTTTGGCGGCGGCATTCAACCTTGCAGAAGGCGAAGTTCTTCCTGGCGAAGGCTATACTCTTACGGGTAAAATTACGAAAGTAAATAATGCTTGGGACGCTGAATATAGCAATATCACGGTTACGATTTCCGTAAACGATAAAGCAATCGAATGCTATCGTTTGAAAAGCGGCGCGGCTGACGCAAGCATTTTAAAGGTTGGCGATACAATTACCGCTACGGGTATTTTGAAGAATTACAACGGCAAAATCGAATTCGATGCTGGCTGTACGCTTGACTCGTATACTCCTGGCGAAGTTACCCCTCCTGCTGGCGGCGAAGATCCCGACACCCCCGTTGTTCCTCCCGTAGAAGATGAATATGCTTCTATGACCATTCCCCAAGCACTTGAAGCGGCGGATACCACGAAGGTTAAAGTAAGCGGTACTGTTTGCGAAATCAATACTGTTTGGAACGATCAATTTAACAACATTACCGTTACCATTACGGATGCTGATGGCAATAAATTGTACGTTTATAGATTGGCTACGAAAGTAGAACTCGGCGATATCGTTACCATTAAAGGTGAAATGGCTACATATAACGGTAGACAAATCGGTGCAGGCGCAACTGCTGAGATTACCGGTAAAGACAATAGCTACGTTTATGTAGAAATGACGATTCCCGAAGCGCTTGCAGCTGCTGACGGCACGAACGTTATTGTAACTGGTACCGTTTCTGAAATCGGAACAGCATATAGCGAACAATATGGTAATATTTCCGTTAATATCGTAGACGAAGCTAACAACGTTCTCTATCTTTATAGACTTAGCGGCAACGTAGAAGTTGGCAACGTTATTAAAGTACGTGGTACGATGGCTACCTATAATGGCAATAGACAACTTACCGGCGGCACGTATGAACTTATCTCCGAAGGCGAAGTTACCCCTCCTGCTGGCGGCGAAGGCGGCGAAGTTACTCCTCCTGCTGGTGGTGAAGAACCCGACACCCCTGTTGTAAACACGAACAAAGCTGACTTTGAAACGTTTGATACGAAAGAAACAACCACCAATATTGGGGCAAATAGTAAATATCAAACCTATAACACCGTTAATGGTTGGGTTGCTGAAAACTCTGCACTCCAAGCTGGTGGTGCTACAGATATGAACCCCAACTTTACTGTTCTTGGTGCAGACAACTCCAGTAAGGGTGTTTGCTTGAATGGTAAAACGAGCGCGGCTGGTAAACTCACCTCCCCCACGATTGCAGGCGGCATTGCCGTATTAAAGTTTAAACATACCAATATGTTCACGGATACGGCGTTTGCTTTCACCGTTACCATTACGGCAGCAGACGGCACGACCGTCAGCAAATCTTTCACAAGAGATAATGCAGATAAAACGAAGTACGTTGTAACGGAAGAAACTTGGGTTCTTGAAACGGCAATCTCCGGCGAATTCACGATTGTATTCGTAAACGACTGCCCTTCCAACCTTGATTCCAACAAAGACCGCGTTACGATTTGGGATATTAATTGGTCGGCTACGGTTGAAGGCGGCGAAGTTACTCCTCCTGCTGGTGGTGAAGATCCCGACACCCCCGTTGAACCTGTAGAACCGACCACGCTTACGATTAAAGAAGCATTAGAGCTTGGTGCAACAAAAGAACATAATACTTATACAACTGAAATGTATTATGTAACGGGGGAAATTATTGAAGTTCAAAATACCCAATATGGCAATATGGTTGTTTCCGATGGCACAGATTCCATTTTAATCTATGGTTTATATCTTCAAAATGAAGATGGTACAAAAGGTTCTCGTTACGATGCTATGGAAACAAAGCCTATTGTTGGCGATACCGTTAAAGTTCTTGGCGTTGTTGGAAAATTTAGCAATAATGCACAATTAAAAGATGCATATTTGATTACTTTAACTGCTGCAACCGATGCCGAAAAACTTGTAGTAGAAAAAAATGCTCTCGTATTACCCGAAGTTTGCAATGGTGAAGGCTCTTTTGTTCTTCCTTCCAACGGTACGTTCCGCAACGAAGTTGCAATTACATGGGAATTAACCGCAGGTTTAGAAATTGCTTCGATTGTTGATGGTAAACTTGTTATCACCAACCCTGAAACCGAATTAACCGTAACGGTTGTTGCTCATCTCTCTTATAGTGAAACTACAGATTCTAAAACTTTCAATATTACAGCAAAACCTTCTGCTGGGGCATCTTGGAAAATGGTTACCGATGTAAACCAATTGAAGGCAGGCGCAAAAATCCTTATTGTAGCAAAAGATTCTAATTATGCTATCGGTGATACGCAAAACTCAAACAACCGTGCGCAAGCCGCAGTTTCTAAAGCAGACGGAAGCCTTACTTTTGATGATAGCGTTGTTGAAGTCTTGACTCTTTGTGCAGGTACTAAAGACGGTACGTTTGCATTCAAAGTAGAAGAAGGCGGTTATTTATATGCAGCATCTTCCAGTAGTAATTACTTGAAAACCCAAGATAAGTTAAATGATAACGCTTCTTGGACGATTTCAATTGCTGCAGATGGTACAGCAACCGTTGTTGCACAAGGTACGAATTCTAGAAACACTATGCAATATAATCAATCCTTTTCTTTATTTGCTTGCTATGGTTCAGCTTCTCAAAAAGCTATTTGTATCTATATTTACGCATAATTCATACAATCGTAAAACATTTGAACCGCTCCCCTTATCGGGAGCGGTTCTTTTTTGTTGACACTATCTTTATAAAATGCTATAATATCCCTATAAAAAACTATTTACCAAAGGCAAATGTATGCAATCATTTAAGAAAAAACTTATTTCCTTGATTTGCGCGTTCTCGCTCGCAATTTCCGCAACAGCATGCTCGGGGAATTCTTCTACCGAAAAGGACAGCAGCGAAAATATCTCCGCTTCGGAAAGTATCACGAACAGCGATTCCGCGCCTGATAGCGACTCCGTCGTTGACAGCGAACCGCCTACAAGCAGCGAAGAAACTCCCCCTGCGCCCGATTTTGACGAACAGCAAGCGGCTATTGTCGATCTCGCCTATTCGTTGGACGTGAATGAATTTACGCTCGAGCTATACCGTTTAACGGGAACGGTAGTTACCATCAAGGATCCCTACAACGGCTATTATCAAAACGTTTCCATCATAATCGAAATCAAAGGCAGAGAAGATTATCCGATTCTTTGCTACCGCTTGCAAGGCGACGGCATAAAGGATATTGCAATCGGCGACACGGTTACGGTAGAAGGGTATTTCAAAAACTACAAAGGCACGATTGAATTTAACGAAGGCTGTCAGCTTATCACTTCTTCCGGCGGTACAATCGTTACGCCGCCCGACATTGAAGACCCTTATGCGGACGTATCAAAAAGTACATTCTATGCAAATTATACGCTTGCGACGAGCAACGAAGACGCCTATTACCGCTCCTTACACGGCTTTATGTCGGGAACGCTGACCGTGCCCGATCAAGCCCCTGTGGACTCAGCTTACAAGCCCACGCAAAACGGCAAATATATCCGCAATGAAACCATGCTTTTTGACGAGAGTAAAACGGCGTACACCGTCGTCGACGCATACGGAAAAGCGGCTTTTACCGTCTATAAAGCGGGCGCGTATATCACTTTGGAAGAAGTTGCGGCATACGTATACGCATTTGGAACGTACCCCGCAAACCATACTACTTCCAAAAACACCGATCCCAACGATAGCATTTGGGGAGAATATTTACGACTCAATCACACCAAATTTTCAGGTAATACAAGCAAGTATCCTTACGAGCCTGAGCTCCCGAACATCAGCGGTTGCGGCGGAGCATTGACCTATTACGAAATGGATATCGGCACGACGGGCACGGATTGCGATCCCGGCTACGTTGCAAAAATATATAACAACGGCAACAGCATTACCCGCGGCGCGGCAAGGATCGTGTACGGGAAAAACGATCTTGACAAAGACGGCGTGTTTGAAATAGGCGAATTCCACGTCTTTTACACCTATAACCATTACAACGATTTCCAAGAATATCTTAACTACGTCGGCGGTTGGGGAGAAATGTTCGGTAATATTACGGGTGGCGGCACTATATCGAGTAAAAACGATTATAACCCCACCGATTACGTCGAAGTTACCTTTGCTTCGCTAGTAAATACTCCGCAAGCGGCTTTGCTTTCCTTGCTCTCACAAGCGCACACGAGCGTTTCTTTCGCCTAAATTTCAACGACAATTATAAAACCGAGTTCCTCTTTGAGAAACTCGGTTTTTATCATATTTTAGCCTTTTAACGGTCTTTATCCTTTTGTACGGAATTTTTCAAACACCGCCATATTCGTACGCGTAGCAAGCAAAGGCGTTACGGATATAATACCGCCGCAAACCGCCACCGTATCGCGATCGAAATCGTCGGGGCATACGTCGGCAATCGGCTCGCCTACTTGCACGTAGGTGTCTTCCTTGCCCTCCACTTTCGCGAACTCGTCCGAAAAATAGGGAGAACCCTGATATGTCATACGCAAGTCCTTTGCGTTTTTAGGAATATTCACGTTATAAATGGGATTTTCCGCAAACAAATTGTTCTTGGTTAAATATTCGTACACTTGGTCCAAATACGCCGCCGCTTCTTCCTGTTCGTCGGGGAAAGAAGAAAACGCAATACCGTTTATCCCCAAGCGCGCCCCTTCAAATACCGCGCCGACCGTACCGGAATATACTACGTCGATTCCCACGTTGATACCGCAGTTGATCCCCGATAATACAAGATCGAATTTTTCCTTTAAGCCAAGCACCCCATATCGCACGCAATCGGCAGGTGTGGAAGCCATAGAATACGCTTCTACCCCCTCCATAAACGGCACTTTTTTGATTTCAATCGGGTTCGCAATATCGATTGCATGGCTCTTTGCGCTCTGCTCTATTTTAGGTGCTACAATGGTAACTTCCCCCAACTTTTTCGCCCATTGTGCAAGCAGGCGTATTCCCTTATTGGAAATGCCGTCGTCGTTCGTGATTAAAATTTTCATTACAACCAACCTTCGTTTCTTTCTTTGTATTCTTTCAATAGTTTATCTGCGTCCGCAAGCAACGCTTTTACTTCCGCTTTGGAATGGAGAGTCGCACCGCAAGCGCAAGCGTGTCCGCCGCCGTGATAACGGCTTGCAAGATCGCTGATCGCCACGAAACGGGAACGCAGCCGTACACGAATAGAGCCGTCGCCGTTTTCAATAAACGCAATCCAAATCAGCGAGCCTTTGATCGAATCCATGCACGAAACGGTTGCACTCGCTTCTTCGTTCGAAAGCTTGAATTTCTTTTTCATGCCTTTCGTGATATACAGCGAAGCTACGCCGTTTTCGCTGATCTGCATTTTTTTGTGTAAATACGCCTCGAATTTGAACGTGCTGAAATCTTTCAAATACAAGTTCGCATAAATCGTTTCCACGTCGACGCCCTGATTCAAAATTAAGCCAGCAAGGCGCATGGTTTCCCCCGATACGTCGCGGAAACGGAATCTGCCGGAATCGGTTACCATACCCGTATAAATATAGGTTGCCGCTTCCTTGCTGATTTTCAGTTCGTCTTGGAATGCTTCGTAAAACGCCGCTACCATTTCACACGTGGACGAGCGTTCTTCTTCCACCCATTCGGTAGGCGCATACGTTTCTACGGGAATATGATGGTCAATTTTGACAAGCTCCTTGCAAAGCGTGTACTTTTTATTGGAAATCCGATCGTGCGTTGCCGTATCCAAAACGATACCGAGCGAGTCGGCGTATTCTTCGTCGGGTAAAATTTCATCTTCGCCGCCAAGGAACGCCAAATAGTTGGAAAAGTCCGCGTTTTGCAAATAAATTTTCTTTTCCGGATAGGTCTGTTTCAAAATTTCAGCAAAACCTTTCGTTGAACCGACCGCGTCCCCGTCAGGACGGAAATGACGGAAAATAAAAATTTTTTGATATTCTTTGATTTTATTTAAAACGTTCTGCATCTCTTCTTTCATCATACGTTCTCCTTGTTAAAAGCGTTCAAATCTTCCAAAAGCGCCATAGCTTCTTCACGGTTTTTCAAGGAAGCGCCGCACGCCTTTGCGTGTCCACCGCCGCCGTATTTTACCGCAATCGGCTGCACCGTGTACTTGTTGGAACGAATTTCGACAAGCACCTTGTCTTCCGTTTCCGTAAAATTCACCCAAATATCCACGCCGCGAAGATCCGCCATCGTGTTTACCATACCGCGGGAAATCGTAAACGTGTCCGCACCGTAAGTGGGCAATTCTTCTTTCGTCGTATAAATGTACGCCACCTTATAATCGGTAAATTGAATTTTCAATACAAACTGTGCGCGCAGCTTTACGAAGAAGAAATCATCCGCATAGAGCTGAGAATAAATCTCTCCCGTATCGAATTTTTGCTCCATAAGCTTTGACGCAAGACGGAAAGTATTCGACGTCGTGGAATCGTAACGGAAACGCCCCGAATCGGTTACCATGCCCGTGTACAACGCTTTCGCGGAAGCGGGAGAAAGGCGTAACCCGCAAGCTACGGCAAATTCGGTAACCAGTCCGCAACAGCTTTCGTAGGAAGTATCGACCACTTCCAACTCCGCGATTTTTTCGCTGAAAATATGATGGTCGAACCGCACGGTTGTTGCCGCACGTTTATACCGCTCGTCGCTGATCAAGTTTGCCGAACCGCAATCGAGAATAAACGCAAGAGCGCCGTCGTAATACTCGTCGGGAATTTCGTCCATGACCGAACCGTCCATAAACGCATAGCGTTTGGCTTCGTCCCCCACGACGTATATTTCTTTGTTCGGAAAATTATCCTGCAAGATATGTTTCAGCCCGATTTGACTGCCCAAAGCGTCCCCGTCAGGGCTGGAATGTCTATGAATAATGATTCTGTCATATGCTTGCACCGTTTGCAAAATCTGATTAAACATACCCCTGTATCCCTCTTTTGTAAACTTCAATCTTAATTAGTATACCATACTTTGCCATGCTTTTCAAGTATTTTTTTTGATTTTTTTACGGAAACAGCGTAGAAAAATGCGCAGTTTTTTAAAACTGCGCATAAAATTCTTTTTTCAGAGAGAATTTGATCATTCAACTCGTACCTGCTCCCCTGCTTTTGCTATTTCTTCCGCTTGTACTTGCATTTGCAGTTTCTTGATTCCCGAAAAGAAATAGAAGGTAAACGGAATCGCGAACAAGAAAGAACATATATCGGAAACGAGCTGACAACTCTGCACACCGCGCAAGCCCCAAAAACGTGGCATTACGTATACGGCAGGGATATAAAACAGCCCTTGACGGGAAACGGACAGTACCGAAGCCACCCCTTTGTTGCCTACCGTTTGGAAGGTAATGCTCGCCATGAAATTTAGGGGCAATAGCGGCATACCGATACATTGTAACCGCAGGGCAAAACTACCGATCTCCGTCGCTTCCTTGGACAAGCTGAACATCTTCATAACAAAAGGGGCAAAAATGGCGCATACGACTGCAAATATCAGCATGATCGACGTAGAGAAAAGCAACGTAAAAGTATATGCCTGTTTCACGCGGTCAAAGCGTTTCGCGCTGTGGTTGTACCCCAAAACGGGTTGATACCCTTGCCCCATGCCAAGCGATAAGGAAAAAGCAAGCATAAAGACCTTTTGCACGACGCCAAACGCCGCTTGTGCCGCCGCACCACCGTATTGATCTGCAGCACCATTTAAGAATACTGAACAGATGCTCGCCAAAATTTGCCGACAAAAGGACGGAAAACCCGTCGTAATAATATCGGCGTATACTTTGAAGGTGCGCGAAATCGCCCGAAAGCGTATCCGCACAATCGTTTTTCCTGAAAGGAACATAAACAGCAGGATGGAAAAGCTGATTACCTGACTGACGCAGGTTGCGATAGCCGCGCCCGCTATTCCCATATCAAAGGCAAAAATCAACAAAGGGTCGAGTGCGACGTTGATTACCGCCCCCGCGATAAGCCCGATCATAGACAGTACCGCTTTCCCCTCTGCACGTAAGACGTTGTTCATAACGAACGACATACACATGAATGGTGCAGTGAATAAAATATATCGCGCGTATTCCTTGGAATTTTCTAACACAGCAGGGTTTCTTGAACCCATCATTTTTAGCATCGGCGTTAGGAAGATAAATCCCGCCACCAAAATCAGCGTTCCGCTGATACAGGCAATAAAAAATGCCGAAGAAGCCACCTTATCCGCGCCCTCGCGATCGCGTTTTCCAAGCAAAGTCGAAACCAAACTACCGCTGCCCATACCGAACGTAAAACCGATTGCCTGAATAATCGACATCAGCGCAAGCAAATTGCTAACCGCCGCCGTAATCGTATCGTCCCCGATCAGAGATACGAAATAGGTATCCGCAAGATTATAAAGGGAAGTTACCATCATGCTCAGCGTCGTGGGAATCCCCAAGCCGATAATCAGCCGCGCAATGGGCGTTTTCGTCATTTTATGAAATTGTTTTTTCTCGCGCTGGATAACGGCGCTTTCGTCTAATTCTTTATACTTTCTTTCCGCTTTTTCTTTCATCTTTTCACCTAAAAGTCGTACAAAGAATATTATACTCCTTTCAAAAGTGTTTTGCAACCTTGTATAAGGAATTTTGACAAAAAAGAAAAAAATTTTATCATTTTTTCACGACCGCACCAAAGAAAACGTGCGTTTCGTGTTGCATTTTTACAGCAGGCGTGTTATAATGTAGCTATGAAAAATAAAAATTCTCAACCGACAAAAAGTTATAAAATCGTTTTCTCCAACCTGATTATCGGGCTGTGTATCCTTGTGTTTGCACTTTGCGCGGCAGGGATTGCCGTCAGCGTTTATCGGCTTGTAAAATTCGGCGTGGAAACGTGGAGCGACGCGCTCAAATCCCCCTTGCTTATCGGGGTTTCCGTTTTTTGTATCGCGCTGGTTATTTCCGTACTCGTTCGCTCGCGCTATCTCGTAGATGGGAAATATCTCATTTCGCAATTCGGATTCGTGAAAAGCAAATTTGAAATCAAGGATATTACTACCCTTGAATTGAATACGGATACCTATAAACTGACCGTATATATGGGCGAACAGTTTTTTGTGATTACAAGCTCTCCCGCTTGGAACGAAGAATTTATCCGCGCTTTGCTTGCGGTAAATCCGAACATTGATTACACCTTTACGCTCGCGAGCAAAGAAGAACCGAAAAAGAAAAAATAAACCGTAAAAATCCCCTTGCCGTAATAGGAAATATTACGGCATTTTTTTATGCAAAGCTTGACACGCCGCTTTTTTTATTATATAATAAAAGAAAAAATATACTTTCCTAATAAGGTGGTTATTTATGCAACTGTTTCGAAATAAAATTACCCGTTTTTTCGCTTTCATCGCTATTTTCGCCATATCGGCGGTGGTTTCCGCTTGCGCTTTGGCTGGGAATAAAGATTCCGAATCGTCTAACAACGAAGCGCCCCCCGCGTATTCTTCGCAAAGCGGCGTGGACCTTGAATGGGACTGGGACGAATAATCTAACGACAGTAGCACGTATTTTGTTTCATTTTTATAATGTTAAACTCGGCGGTTTTCGTGAAAACCGCCGAGTTTTTTTCTTATTTTACCGTTTTTACCCGATACGTACCGTCCGCGGAAATCGTTAGGATAATATGCCCTTGCAAATCCGTCCTGTACACGTCCGCCTTTGCCGCATTAAGCGCCGTAAGCACCGATTGCGTCGGGTGTCCGTAAACGTTCTCCTTGCCGCAGGAAATTACCGCAGTTTGAACGCCTAAATACTCTAAAAACCCCAACGAAGTCGAATCCGCGCTACCATGGTGGGATACTTTCAATATCTCCGTTTCCGTTAAGCTTACCCGCCCGTCCAACAAACCGAGTTCATCATCACGGAGCAAAATCCCTTCTACGCTCGTCGGAGCGTCGCCCGTAAACAGCGCGCTCACGCCCATATAATCCACCCAAATGACCGACGAAGTCGCATTGTCGTTCGTTTCCAAAAGCGCGCCGCCCGTAACGCCTGAAATATCGCTCGTCAACGGATATAGTACTTCAAAAGTATACTCATCGGTTTCCGCGCTTAATACGTTTCTCGAAGCGTACGTCCACGCGCAATTTTCTTTCATGAGCGCGGCGTAAAATTCCGCATATTCACTGTCTACCGATACTATGCTGTTGGGAATCAAAGCGTTTTTGACTTTTTTATATTTCAATACGGTATCCAAGCCGCCGCAATGATCCGCATCCGCATGCGTTACGACCAAATAATCGATCGTTTTGATTTTCAGCGCGTTCAAATACCGCATAATCGACGTTTTCGTGCTCTCTTTATCGTCGCCGCCGTCAATGAGCATAACTTTTCCGTCGGGGAATTCGATTAAGGAACAATCCCCTTGCCCTACGTCAAGAAAATGCAGGCGCATTTCTCCCGCTTTCCGTTTCCCTACTTTCGGTTTATTGACGTAGTATTTCCAAGTCGTCGGCGGTATATAAAAAGAAAAAATACAGAGCCCCACCAACAAAACGAGAACAACTAACAAGAAAATTCGTTTGAATACCTTTCTCTGTTTTTCCCGTTGCAGCTTTTCGGCTCTGTATCCCATACTTTTTCCTTATTCCGCAGTTCGCTCTGCGGCTTTTTCTATTTGTTGATAAATTTCTTTTAACGGTTCTGCGTCAACGTCTTCTATTCTACCAGCGTCCGCAAGCGTGGATATTTGCGGATCGAGCGGCATGCGCGCAATCGACGGAATCCCATATTCGCTTGCGATTTTCGCCGCCTTGCTTGCGCCGAATATTTCGATTTTCTTGCCGCAATCGGGGCAGGAAAGATAGCTCATATTCTCGACCAAGCCAAGCACGGGCACGTTCATAATCCTCGCCATATTGACCGCTTTTTCCACGACCATTTTTACAAGGTCCTGCGGCGTAGTTACAATAACGATCCCTGAAATGGGAATACTTTGGAAGACAGTCAAAGGTACGTCGCCCGTTCCGGGGGGCATATCGATAAACAGCAAATCTACGTCCTTCCAAATAACGTCCGTCCAAAATTGCATGACCGTACCCGAAATGACCATTCCGCGCCAAATGACAGGCGAGGTTTCGTCGTCAAGCAATAAATTCATAGACATAAGTTGCATACCCGAAGGCGAAAGCACGGTGTTGATACCGTTTTCATCCCCCGTTACACGTTCGGTTACCCCGAACATATGCGGTATGGACGGACCTGTAATATCCGCGTCCATAATCCCTACCGATTTCCCCTGTTTTTGCGCAAATGCGGCAAGCAGGGACGTGGTGAGCGATTTTCCAACGCCACCCTTTCCGCTGACTACCCCGATGATTTTTTTCACCGAAGATTCTTTATGCGGCGCTTTTAACATACTTTCCGTTTTCCGAGAAGAGCAGTTAGAGGAACAACTCGAACAATCGTGCGTGCAATTTTCAGACATAGTACATTCTCCTTATAACTTTTTTATTATACGACTTTTGGAAATTTTTGTCAACGCTATGGACGGACAAAAAAAGCGCATATCCGTATTTTTGACAAAAAGTTCCGCTTATTTACCTAAAAGGAAGAAAAAATACGGATAAAAACGGTTGATTTCGCCGTAAAAATAGTGTATAATATAAAGGCTGCGCGTAGGTGGGGAGTTAGCGGCACCCTGTATCTGCAATCCGCTATAGCAGAGCTGAATGCCTTTCTCGACGGAGTTTATGGAAGGTTTGCGCGTCGCAAGGGATGTTGATAGTAAGGTCTTATGCAACGTAATGCCGTGAACCGTGTCAGGACAGGAATGTAGCAGCTCTAAGCGGATTTTTGCGTGTGCCATAAGGTAGCTTTGCAGGAGTAACCTACGGCGTTTCCACTTCGGTAAATTGCGGCAAAAAAGGATCGCGCAGTTTTTATTTGTAGAAAAAGCCCGTCTATCGGTCGATAGACGGGCTTTTTATGCTTTATAGAAATTATATAAATTTTACCGTAATATTGTTCTTTCTAATGCGGTAATATTTCGGTATTTCAATGAATACTTTATACATTTGCATAGCACAATCCCCTTCTTCCCCTTCTCCTAATTCCTTTACGTCAATCACGACGGTTACTACGTCCCCTCTTCCGTCGTGGGTAATAACAATCGAATCAACCTGCCCAGTCAAAGAAGGGCTTGTAACCGTGTACGAAAAGACAAGCAAATTTCTCGTGCTAAAATATTCTTCGCCGTATTCTTCAAGTAAATGCGCCGCCGTATCGCCATTCGCATCATCCCCGTCTAAATACGCCGCAAGCTCGTCCGCGGTACAAAGCAAATGCCGATTATCCGCTTCCAAATTATTCCAAGCATAGTGGGTTTGCGTGAATGCAATCGATTCTTCGGGCGGAATAAAACCGTTCTCTACGCTGACGAACAAAACGCTGTCTTTTGGCGGCATTTTAAAGGTGAACGTCCAGTAATATTCCCCATCGATTTCCACGTCGTTTCCCATACCGAGCGATTCCCCGTTTAGATACAGAAAGATACAAGCGTCCATTAAAACGTGAGTTGTAACCGTGATTTCTTCCCCCGCTAAATAAACAGGAGAAAGAGAATTTACTAAGCAATCGGTTGCTCCGATCACGCTTAAAATATACCCGTTAAAAATATGCGAAAAGGTTTGCTCGCTTACCACTTTGTAAACAACCGTTCCCATACTCGTTCCCGTTTCAATGGCAAAATGGGTTTCGTCGATTAAGTATAAATTTTTCCCTTCCCAAGCCAAAACGTATTTTTTCGTGGGAAAATCGGGGAATTCGTTTACAGGCTTAAATTCAAGCTCCCCTAAAAAATTCTCTAAAGTGGAAGCGTGCGCTCCGTCAATATACAAATCGCACGTATCTAAATAGGTTTGGAAACGGTAGGTGCGCTCCTGACACTCAAAGATAGGCGGCGCGCTTACGGGAATGAAGGTATATTCTTTTGTGCAGTAATTTCCAGCATACGTCGTATATTCTACTTTCCCATTCGCAGTGTATAACGTATAAATTACCGTTCCGCCGCCATCTATTTGTTGGGTATTCGGAATCCACATAAAGGTCAAAGTTTGCAAATACGCAAGAAACGCGGCTATATCCTTTTGATTCGTCGTATATTCTTTCGTAATAAGCCCGTTCGGACCGACGCTCCCGTTATAAAAGGTTTTTTCAAGCTTGGTAAAGTTCTCCGCGTTGAGCGCGTTAAATTTCGGCAAAATGTCCTGCATTTGCACTGTATATTCGGGGTGGTAGGTATAGATAGCCGCAAGCTTTACCCCTGCCAAAACCCCCTCCGACGTATTCGGCTGCGAGGGCGCGGTTACCGTATCGACAAGCGAACCGTGCACCGCTTTACCGCTTTCAATCGCTTCTTCTACGGAAAGATAGGTTCTATCCGCATTGAGCGCATATTTCGGCATGTCCGCAACGACAACGCCGTCTTGGGTATACAGCTCTCCGTTTCGCGTTTCAAGAGAAACCAAAGTGGCTTTCTTACTTTTTTCCACGTTTTCTATCGAGCCGTTTTGAATGACGACCGTAGCGGGATACGTTTCTTGTATCAGCATTTTTCCCGTATAATATACCGTCAAAACGTCGCCTGCCAAAAGCGGCATTTCTATATCGTAATCGTACGGATCAAAAAAGAGCGAGCAACCGTTTAACAAAATCGTAGCGAGTCCTTGTCCGTCCGAGGTTTGTATATGCTGCCCGTAATCGTAGTTTACGGTAAACTCCGCCGTTTCAATGACTATCGGTGCTATCGTATGAATATCGATTGTCAAAACGGAATCCCTAGCTGGCATCACGAACGTATACGTTTCGTAAAACCAACCATCGGCATTTACCGTTTCTCTATCCGTTATTTCTCTATCGTTTACATAAACGTATAGACTGACGCCTGAAAGTCCTGCAACTTTCACGCTGACTTCTTCCCCTGCCTCGTATTCTTCCGCAAGGTCGCTAAGCTCTCTCAAAAGATAACCGTTTGGATCGTTTACTGTCAATTTGTAGCGATTGCTATGGCTTTCGCACGCCGCGCCAAGACAAATCAAAAACGCCGTAAGCAGGGTTAAAAATAAAATTTTAATCGTTTTCATAGGCAACTCCTTTTGCTTTCTATCCTATATACCTTTCCAAAAGCAAAATCGTCCACTAAAAAAAGAATTTTTTTTCTATATTTATTACAAAACGATATTATATTTTTCCATCGAGCGCTTCACGCAGCTCGTTTGTAGGCTGCGTTTTGAAAAAGCGAATGATTACAACCAGCAATATTACCCCTAAAATGGGGAAAAGCGCGCTTACGAGCATACCCGTTTGCAAGCCCGCATGATCGGCTACAATCCCCATAAGCTGCGGAGCAACCGACGCGCCGAGATCCCCGCTCGCCGCCATTAACGCGTATGCCGCAACTCCCACGCCGGGGATTTTTTCTTCCATCATAATCAACGTTCCCGGCCAAAGCATTCCCGTAAAAACACCCGTCAAAATGCATGCGATAAACGCAGAGATCGTATGGCTGGAAAGCCCTGCCACAAGATAACAAACCGCCGCGCCGAGCATTCCCAAAAATAAAACTCTTATGATATTTTTGCCCCATTTTGCATAGCAAATTCTTGCAAGACCAAGCAAAATTGCAAACGTTGCCACACCGAGAATATCCCCAAGCGCTTTGTCAACGTGCAATTCCGCGTCCATAAAGCTAGAAATCCAGTTCGTCATTACGGTTTCCGCACAGCTCCCCAAGAAAATACAGCCTACGCAAAGGGCAAGCCCTATCCTGCCGCGTTTGTTTTTTTGCACTTTTTGCGAGCTTCCCCCTTCGTTCATATCAGGGATAGGCGAAATCATAAAAAGCACCGCCGCAATAATCGGCAACGCCGCAAAAAACATCACCAAATACATCCAGTATTTTGCGCCGATAAATTTAAGAAACAACGTAGCGACGACCACCACACTGAATACCCCAAACGCATATAACGAATGCAAAAAGCTCATATCGCCTTGCGGATTGTCGGATGGAATCGCCGCGATAATCGGGCTTAACAGCACTTCCGAAAGCCCTGCGGAAACGGAAAATATAACCGTACCGATCAATAACCCAAAGTAGGTCTTTTCGGGAAAAAGTATCGGAAAAATCCCGTAAATCAACAACCCCAACGAAGTGATAAGCGGCATGATTTTTACAATCAATTTCACGTTGAATTTTTTTGAAAAGGCGGTAAAGACCAAATCAATAAAAAGCTGCGTGCAAAAATTCGTTAAAACGAGCGTACCGAGCAGCGTCCACGAAACTCCATAGCGCTCGTGAAAAATAACGAATAAAATGGGTGGCAAACAAAATACCGACGACATGGTAAAATAAGCGGCATAACACGCAAATTTTGTTCTTTTATACTTTAAAACGTTCATAAAGCAGCTGTATATTCTCTCATAAATTTTCTTTTTATTCTTTTGTAAGTCTTTCCCGAGCGGTTGCCAACATCAATTTTAAGCGGTTTTCCTGATTAACCTTGGTTGCCGACGCGTCGTAATCGATTGCAACGATATTTACGTCTTTATGCAAATCCTTCACCGCGCGAGCCGCGCCTTTGCCTACGATATGGTTCGGCAAGCACCCGAACGGCTGCGCGCAAACGATATTTTCCGTACCGTTTTCGCAAAGCGCCAGCATTTCCGCAGGAATCAGCCAGCCTTCGCCCATCTTCACGCCTTGATGAATGACTCTGTCCGCGCATTCGCGTAAACACTCGAAATCGTGCGGCGGCTCGAAGCCGTATTTCTCAAACAGCTTAATCAGTCCGCGCTGAATATGCAATAAATATTTATAAATGAGTTTGTACGCAATCGCTTTTCCCTTGCCAAGATTATAAAATTTCGCGTCGTTTACGGTATTGACGATACAATACATAACGAAATCCATCAACGCAGGTACGACAGGTTCACAACCCTCCGCATAAAGGAATTTTTCCAACCCCGAATTTGCAAGTGGCGCGTATTTGACGTAAATTTCCCCGACGATACCCACTTTTACCCGCTTTTCCTTGCGGCGTTTTATTCCGGTAAAAAGATCAAGCACTTCGCGCATGATTTTTTTATAGTTGGTATACCCCTTGGAAATAATCGCTTTTTTAGCGTATTCTACCGCTTCCCGCAAAACGCGGTCGGCTTCGTTGGGATCTTCCGCATAGGGCTTGCATTGATTATACAAGCTCATGATTCCGTCCGCATAAAAAATTGCGTATCCGATTTGTAAAAGCGTCTTTATCCCGATTTCAAAACCGTTCCCCTTTTCAAACCCCGAAAAGTTCAACGAAAGCACGGGCACTTGCGGAAATTCCGCTTTCAAAGCCTTACGCAAAAGCGGTACGTAGTTGGACGCACGGCAGCCCCCGCCCGACTGCGTGATCATGACCGCCGTTTTATCCACGTCGAATTGACCGCTTTTCAACGCGTCGATCAGTTGCCCGATTACGCACAGCGCAGGATAACAGGTATCGTTATGCACGTGCTTTAAGCCCTCGTCTATCACCGAACGCTCTTCGTTTTTTAATACGATAATGTTATATCCAAGATTGTCGAATATCCCTTTCATTATCTCGAAATGATAGGGCAGCATATTCGGCGCGAGTATGGTATACTCCCGCTTCATCTCCTCCGTAAACGGACGGACTTCTTCCTTATAACTGATCGTTTGTTGTATTTCCTTTTCCATACTTTTTGGCACTCCTGCAAACGCGCTTTATTTTTGGGTAACGGCGGCGATCATACTCCGCAAACGAATCTTCACTACGCCCAAATTATTGATTTCGTCAATTTTAATCTGCGTATACAGTTTCCCGTTGCTTTCCATGATCGTGCGCATTTCGTCCGTCGTGAGCGCGTCGATTCCGCAACCGAACGAAACAAGCTGTACAAGCTGCATATCCTTTTGCGTACAAACGTATTGTGCCGCGCGGTACAAACGCGCGTGGTACGTCCATTGATTTAATACGTTCACCTCGACCATGGGTGCTTGTTCAAAGACGCTATCTTCCGATAAAACGGCAATATCAAGCGAGTTTAACAGCTTCGCGATTCCATGGTTGATTTCAGGATCGGCATGATACGGTCTACCTGCCAAAACAACGGTAAGCTTCCCTGCCGCACGCGCCGACGAGAGTATTTCCCTGCCTTTTTTTCTCACGTCTTCGTGATAACGTTCCAGCGCCTTGAAACCTTCGTCCAAAGCAAAATTCAATTCCTTTTTACCGAGCTTATATTTCGGAGCAAACGCCGCTTGCAGGTTCGCAAGCGCCGATTTCCGCTCGTTCAAGTCCACGTACGGAGAAATAAAGTTCTCTTTCGTCAAGCGTTCGTTGTTCGCCTTTAAAAGCTCCCCGTAATACGCCACGATCGGGCAGTTATAATGGTTCGCGGAATCATGTTCGTCCAAATTGTAGCTTTCGCTGGGATAAAAGACAAAATCCACGCCGCTATCGAGCAAGCTTTCCACGTGCCCGTGCATCAGCTTTGCGGGATAACAAACGGTATCGCTAGCTACCGTATGCTGTCCTTTAAAATACAGCGCGCGGCTGCTCTTTTCACTGACGGAAACTTCAAACCCAAGCGCCTTAAAAAACGCCGTCCAAAGGGGAAGCTGTTCAAATGTTGCAAGCTGGAAAGGCAAGCCAACTTTGCCCCGCTTTTTCTTATTCAACGCATACCTGCCCCCGTCGTTTTCCGAAACACAGGAAAGCAACCGCTGATATTTATACTCGTAGATATTCCACTCGTCGCCGCGGGGCTTTTGCCCTGCCCCCCGTTCGCATTTATTTCCCGAAACAAAGCGGCTCCCATCTTCAAAGGTCAAAATATTGACGTTGCATTTGGAAGTACAGCCCTTGCACACCGCGCATTTGGACGTATAGGAAAAGCAGTCAAGCTGTTCTTTCGTCAACATGGTAGAGCCGTCTTCCGCGGCGTTTTCTTTGGCGAAGATTGCCGCGCCGAACGCACCCATCAGCCCTGCAATCGCAGGACGAACCACCTGTTTGCCCGTTTCCATTTCAAACGAGCGCAACACCGCGTCGTTTAAAAACGTTCCGCCCTGCACGACGATATGTTCCCCAAGTTCGTCGGGCGTTTTCGCTCTGATGACCTTATATACCGCATTTTTTACGATAGACGAAGAAAGCCCAGCCGAAATATCTTCTACGGAAGCCCCTTCCTTTTGCGCTTGTTTTACCGCGCTGTTCATAAAGACGGTGCAACGCGAGCCAAGCTCTACCGGTTGTTTTGCAAACAGCCCCAACCGCGCAAATTCTTCCACGCCCATATCCATGGCTTTGGCAAACGTTTGAATGAACGAGCCGCACCCAGAAGAACAAGCTTCGTTGAGCATAATCGAATCGATCGCGCCGTTTTTGACCTTGAAGCATTTAATATCCTGCCCGCCGATATCGATAATAAAATCGACCTTGGGATTGAAATAAACCGCCGCCTTGAAATGCGCCACCGTTTCCACGATCCCGAAATCGAGCTTTAAAGCCGCCTTAATCATATCTTCGCCATAGCCGGTTACCGCAGCGGCGCGGATTTGAATCCGATCCCGACAAAGGGAATATATCTCCTTTACCTTTGCCGCAACAATATCGAGCGGTTGCCCATTGTTCGTTTGATAATGGGAATATAAAATACGAAAATCGGGCGTGATGAGCATCAGCTTTGTCGTCGTAGAGCCGCTGTCGATCCCCAAATACGCCTCCCCGACGTACGTTCTAATATCCGCAAACGCCAAATCGCTCTGTTTATGCCGCGCAACAAACGCGTTGTATTCTTCGTGCGAACGGAACAGCGGCTCGCCGCGCATGACTTCGTCGGACGCCTTGGCATTCTCGATTGCTTCAATCACCTCGTCCAAGGTTTTAGGGGTTTCCCCTTTCGCCGCAAGCGCCGCCCCCAGCGACATAAAAATAGGCGCGTTTTCAGGAAAAATAGCATGTTCTTCGTCCAACCCAAGCGTTTCCACAAACGCTTTGCGCAACGATTTCAAGAAAAAGAGCGGACCGCCTAAAAAGAGCACTTTGCCCTTGATCCGCCTGCCTTGGGCAAGCCCCGAAACAGTCTGATCGACGACGGCGTGGAAAATGGACGCCGCAATATCCGCTTTTGCCGCGCCTTGGTTAATGAGCGGCTGAATGTCCGATTTGGCAAATACGCCGCAACGGGAAGCGATGGGATACGTCTTTTCGGCAGAAAGCGCCATTTCGTCCATCTCGTTCACGCTCACGTCTAACAGCGTTGCCATTTGATCGATAAACGAGCCCGTACCGCCGGCACAGCTACCGTTCATACGTTGTTCCGCACCGCCCGTTAAAAAAATGATTTTCGCGTCTTCCCCGCCAAGCTCAATCGCAACGTCCGCATCGGGATAATAACGGCGAATCGCGCCGTACGCCGCCTGTACTTCCTGCGAAAAGCAAATACCGCTTTTTTCCGCAAGCCCAAGCCCCGCGCTGCCCGTGATTGCGACCTTAAACAAGCCCTCGCCGCAAGCGGCGCGCGCCTTTTTCAATTCCGCAAGCACACATTCCTTGACTTTGGCAAAATGTCTTTCGTAGCCTGCGTGCAAAAGTTTACCTGTTTCTTCGTCCGTTACGGTTACTTTTACAGTAGTCGAGCCGACGTCTATACCTAATAATCCCGTCATACGTTTACCGTCCGTTTTGGTAATATTAACATATCAATTATAACACACTTTTGTGTTTTTTCAATGAAAAAACAACAAAATTCCCAAAAAACAGCAAAAATTTTTTCTAAGTTGCTTACTTTCTCTTTTTCATTCTTCTTGGAACGGTACTTTTTTACGTTTCTATCTTTCAACGCCCGTCAAATCGTTGACAAACCCGTTCAAAAACGCTATAATTAAAATAATTATGGCAAAGGCGCCTACGGGTACACCCCTGTTGCCTTTGCCTTTTTACGTTTTACTTTACTTACGCAGGAGAATTTTATGAAACTCGTGTCCGACTATTTCGGTTGCATGGTCTTTGGCGACTCCGTCATGCAATCCATGCTCCCCGAAGAAACCTACGCGACCTTAAAACGCACCATCAAAGACGGTAGAAGCTTAAATCTTTCCGTCGCAAACGAAGTTGCCGCCGCCATGAAAGAATGGGCGGTTTCTCTCGGCGCTACCCATTATACACACTGGTTTCAACCGATGACGGGTATTACGGCGGAAAAGCACGACAGCTTTATCTCTCCTGATAAAGACGGTAAAGTGATTATGGAATTTTCGGGCAAAGAGCTCGTCCGCGGCGAAACGGACGCGTCCTCTTTCCCTTCGGGCGGTTTGCGCGCCACGTTTGAAGCGCGCGGCTATACCGCTTGGGATGCAACCTCGTACGCTTTCATCAAAGACGGCGTGCTTTGCATTCCCACCGCGTTTTGCTCCTATGGGGGCGACGCGCTCGATAAAAAGACTCCCCTGCTCCGTTCTATGGAAGCGATCAATCGTCAAGCCATGCGCGTTTTAAAGCTGTTTGGCAACGAAGACGTAACTTCGGTAAAGACCACGGTTGGACCTGAGCAAGAATATTTCTTGATTGATAAAGATTTGTTCAACCGTAGAAAAGACCTGATTTTTACAGGCAGAACGCTGTTCGGCGCAAAGCCCCCCAAAGGGCAGGATTTGGAAGGACATTATTACGGCGTTATCAAACCGCGCGTGCAAGCGTTCATGAAAGATTTGGATGAGGAACTTTGGAAACTCGGCGTGCTTGCGAAAACCGAGCATAACGAAGCCGCACCCTCCCAGCACGAGCTTGCGCCCATCTACGCCACCACGAATATTGCGGCGGATCACAACCAGCTTACCATGGAAATCATGCAAAAGATTGCAAGAAAGCACGATATGGTATGTCTGTTGCACGAAAAGCCGTTTGAGGGGGTAAACGGAAGCGGTAAACATAACAACTGGTCCATTTCCACGAACACGGGTGTGAATTTATTAGAACCGGGCGACACGCCTGCGGAAAACGCGCAATTTTTACTTTTCCTTTGCGCGGTACTGAAAGCGGTAGACGACCACCAAGACCTTTTGCGCGTATCCGTCGCTACGGCGGGGAACGATCACCGTCTTGGCGCAAACGAAGCTCCCCCTGCCGTCGTTTCTATCTTCCTTGGAGACGAGCTGACGGAAATTTTAGAAGCGCTTGAAAAGGACGTGCCTTACGGCGCAAAGGAAAAAGAACTCATGCGCGTCGGCGTGCATACCTTGCCGAAGTTCCCCAAGGATACTACGGACAGAAACCGCACTTCTCCCTTTGCGTTCACTGGGAATAAATTCGAGTTCCGTATGCTTGGTTCTTCCGCGTCCGTTTCAGGTCCGAATACCATGCTTAATACCGCCGTTGCGGAATCCTTAAAAGAATTTGCCGACGAGCTGGAAAATGCGAACAATTTTGAAACCGCCTTGCACGAGCTTATCAAACGGGTAATTTCCAAACACAAACGCATCATTTTCAACGGCAACGGCTACGACGATCAATGGCTGCGCGAAGCGGAAAAACGTGGGTTGACGCATTTAAAAACAACCCCCGACGCTTTGCCCGCTTTTATCTCCGAAAAGAATATACGGCTTTTTTCCGAACATAAAGTTTATACCGAACGGGAAATGCGTTCCCGCTATGAAATCCTGCTCGGCAATTATTGTAAAACCATCGATATTGAATGTAAAACCATGCTCGATATGGCAAAAAAAGATATTCTTCCTGCCGTGAGCGAGTACAGCCAAGTACTTGCCAACACGATCCTTTCCAAAAAATCCGCTTGTGCAAGCTTGGATTGCACCTACGAAGAAGAAATGCTTACCAAGGTTTCCGCGCTGTTAAACGGAGCGTACTCGACGGTAAAAGCGTTGGAAAAAGCTTTAACGGAAAAGAAAACCATTTGCGACGTAACTGCGCGTTCGGTTTTCTGCAAGGATTGTATTTTGGCTCTTATGAACGAATTGCGCCGCGCGGTAGACGAGTTGGAAGTTTCGGTCTCTGCCGATTACTGGCCTATCCCTACTTATGGCGAACTGCTGTTTGGAAACAATTAAAAAGAGGTAAGTATGTTTAACGTAGAAAAGACGACGGAAGAAGTCGTTACGTGGATCAAAAACTGGTTTGAAGAAAACGGCAAAGGCTGTAACGCCGTCGTTGGAATTTCCGGCGGAAAGGATTCTAGCGTAGTTGCAGCGCTTTGCGTAAAAGCCCTTGGCAAAGAACGGGTTTTCGGCATTTTAATGCCCAATGGCGAGCAGAGCGATATTGACTGTTCAAAGCAACTCGTCGCGTACCTGGGTATCCCTTTTTACGTTTGCAACGTGAAGGAAGCGGTGGACGGCGTAGCAAATTCCATGAAAGAATGTGGCGTGGAAATGAGCCGTCAAAGCCGTATCAATCTCCCCCCGAGAATCCGCATGACTACCCTTTACGCTTTCTCGCAATCGTTAAACGGGCGAGTGGCAAACACCTGCAACCTTTCGGAAGACTGGGTAGGATATTCCACCCGCTATGGAGACGCGGCAGGCGATTTTTCCCCGCTTGGAAAATTGACCGTACAAGAAGTAAAAGCCATCGGCGCATACCTGAATTTGCCGAGTAATCTCGTGGAAAAAGTACCCTCCGACGGGCTTTCAGGCAAGACGGACGAAGACAATTTAGGCTTTACCTATGCAGTGTTGGATAAGTATATCCGTACGGGCGTATGCGAAGACGAAGAAACGAAAGCGCGCATTGACCGCTTACACCGCATCAATGCATTCAAGTTAAAGCCGATTCCTTGTTACGAATATAACGCATAAACGTATGCGCTCCAAAAGTTGTCTTCAACTTTTGGAGCGCATGATTTTATCAAACCTATTTAATTTTCATTAGGCAAAGCGCACGGCTTTGTCTTTTTTAATTCTTCTTTTTCTTGGCAAGCTTTTTAATCGAAGTATGATGTTCTTCCCCTGAAAAAAGCCGTTTCAAATTCTTATGATGCGCGCACCACGTCAAAATGTTCAACGCCAAAATCGTCATAAACAAGCCTACCATGTACGCGTTGACGGGAAAAGAATAGTATCTTCTGACAAACATAATCGCTTGAATGATACTAAATCCCGTTACGCCAAGAAGAGACCCGAGCGACCCCCATTCGGTAAAGAAAATAAAGAACACAACCCCTACGAGCAATAAAAAGCCGATAAGCAGCCACCAAGGATTTTCGCACGCCAAGCACACCCAGAACAAACCGAGCGTAGAAGCAATCCCCTTTCCCCCTTTAAAATGCATGGTAACGGGGAAAATATGCCCGATAATGACAAACACGCCGCAAAAATATCGCGTGAAATCGGAAACGGCAATCATTGTCCCTGCAAACACTTGATCCTTATAGATAAAATAACTGATCAATGCGGGAATTCCACCCTTAAACGCGTCGCAAAAAAAGGTAATTACGCCGATTTTAAGCCCGAATTCGCGGCTCATATTCATAGTGCCGGGGTTACCGCTACCCATTTTGGTAATGTCGCGGTGTTTGATTTTGGAAATCAGCAACGCAAAGTTAAAACAGCCGATCAAATAACAAACGACCGCCATTAAGGCAAGCTGCCACCAGTCTTGGGAAAAATAAAAAATTTCCATACCTACTCCTTATTTATACAAGCAAAGAAAAGCTTATTCCTCGTCCTTTTTCTCACGAACGACGATTTTAATGGGCGTACCCGAAAAATCGTACGCACGGCGAATGGTGTTTTCCAAGTACCGCTGATAGGAGAAATGGAGTAGCCCCTCGTCGTTGACGTGCAGCACGAACAAAGGCGGACAAACGGCAACCTGCGACGAGAAGAATACCCGCATTCTTCTGCCCTGATAGGAAGGCGGTTCTTGCAAACGTACCGCATCCCCGATCAAATCGTTGAGTTCCCCCGTAGGCACACGGAAGGACGCGTGTGCATACACTTCTTCCGCCGCCGCGAGAATTTTTTCTACGCGCTGCCCCGTCTTTGCGGAAATATAAATGGACTTATAATAATCCATAAATTTTAAATCTTCTTTCAGCTGTTCTTCAAAACGATTGACCGTATGGGTATCCTTTTCGATAAGATCCCACTTATTCATGACGATTACGGACGGTTTCCCCTGCTCGTGTACGTAGCCGATAATTTTAACGTCCTGCTCGGTCAAGCCTTCTTCGCTATCCACGACAAGCAAACAAACGTCGCTTCTTCTTACCGCGTCAAACGCACGCATATTGCTGTAATATTCTACGTCGTCGTCCACGTTTTTCTTCTTTCTGATCCCTGCGGTATCAATGATGGTATACGCCTTGTCTCCGCGATAAAAAAGGGTGTCGATCGCGTCGCGCGTCGTACCCGCCATAGGGGTTACGATACTCCGTTCGCTGCCGAGCAATTTATTGACCAAGCTCGATTTCCCTGCATTCGGCTTGCCCACCACCGCAATTTTCAAGGACGGAACAGGCTCGATCGTAACGTCAGGGAAATGGGAGATCGCTTCGTCCAAAACGTCCCCGATCCCTTGCGAATGTTCCGCGGAAACCGCGTACGGCTCTCCTAAGCCAAGGGAATAAAATTCAAACACCTTTTCAGGGGAATAATCGTCGATTTTATTGACGACAAGAATCACGGGCTTTTTACTGCGCCGCAAAATATCCGCCACGTCGTAATCGGACGTGTGCAAGCCTTCTCTGCCGTCGGTGAAAAACAAAATAACGTCCGCCGTATCGATTGCAACGTCCGCTTGTTTTGCAATTTCTTTCCACATAATATCTTCCGATTTCAGCTCGATACCGCCCGTATCTACCATCGTGAAATGCTTCCCGCGCCAGCTCGCGTCCGTATACAAGCGGTCGCGCGTAACGCCGGGTCTGTCTTCGGTAATGGAAATTTTT
Source organism: Candidatus Scatosoma sp. (assembly GCA_045127595.1). GTDB lineage: Bacteria > Bacillota > Clostridia > Christensenellales > Borkfalkiaceae > Scatosoma. Next base: position 115,684 of record JBGVQS010000025.1, read on the forward strand.
CTACCTGCTACTTTATTAAAAAAAGTACTCTTTCCTACGTTGGGTCTACCTACCAACGCTATCAAGGGATTTGCCATAATTCTCTCTCCTCCTCTTTTTGTATTCCTTTATAAATCCTGTTTTTTCCACGCGCCGTCCAACAAGGCGTACACGTGAGAAAAACCAACCTCTTTCAAAAGCTGTTTTGATTCTTCAAACGCGAAATCCAATTTCTTGACCATATGTGCATCCGAACTCAACAAAATTTTCGCGTCCCGCTTTTTCAATACATATAACAACCGTTCATGCGGATAGGGCGAAGTTCTATACCCCCGTGCCATCGCGCCCGTGTTCACTTCAAAGATACAATCGCTTTTCAACGCTTCACTTAAGTATTTTTCAGCAATCGCAAAATACCTTTCATCATGAAGGAACCGCCCGTCCAGCTCGTCGTATTTGGTAATCAAGTCAAAATGTCCGACTATGTCGGGCTTTCTACGAAGAATATACTCGCAAAAGTCTTTATAATAGCTTTCCGCAAGTGCCAAAGTATCCCCTGAAAATAGCTGTAAAAGTTTTTCAAAATCCCCGCGACTCAAATCAATAGAATGATATTTTTCGTCCTGTCTTATGTAATGACAAGAGCCGAGCAAATAATCGAATTTTGAATGGTCCACAAACTCGAACGCGTCTTCTTCCACGCCGACATATATTTGAATATCCTTCTTATATTTCTCTTTCAATCGGGTAATTTCCGCAATATACGCCTGCTCGTCTTTTATGCAATAGCTATCATCATACCGAGTGAAACCATGGTCGGAAAACCCTATTGCGCGAAAGCCTTTTTCAAGCGCGCACAGCACCATTTCTTCCGCCGTGTTTTTTCCGTCAGACATACAAGTGTGCATATGATAATTTGTTAAAAGCATATTCTCTCCTCTCCCAAAAGTATATCGATTAAACCATAGCCCCCGTCGTAATTCACGCGGATATTCTCAAACTGCAACTGCTTTTTCATCTCGTCAAGCGTCATTCCGCACAAAAATACTTCTTCAAATTCTTTCAACGTATTACCTGCAAGAATCAGCTCGTCAAAGCTGCCGCCGTTGTCAACGTATTCTTTTACCGCCGCGCAAATATCCCGTCCCGTCAAAAGCCCCGTACAGGTAACTGTAGGTCCGAAAAACTCGTTCACGACAGGCAACACGTCCACCTTTAAGCCTTTCGCGGCATTCTCCGCTTTTTCCGCTACGCCGCGGTTAATCTGTTCCGCACTCACGCCGCAAATCAGTAGGGATTTTTTAGGCGTTTTTAACGCCGTATTTCCGCTTTCGAGCCATTGTGCCAAAGCCGCGTTCGTTTCCGCTAAAAATTTCGACGTCATGCCGATTCCGTTTTCAATTTGTTCAAAATCCCCGTAAAAAGCTTCGTCTTTAAAAGGCAATTCCGCCTTCACGAAATATTCGTCGGCTGGCTGTAAAAAATTCACGCCGAATTCTTTGTTAAGCTCGTCCACAAGCGCTAATAATTTACGGCTGTATTCCTTATCCACGTCTAAAATGGGATAAAGCCCTTCGCGGTATTTCGTCAAGCCCGTCGGCACGCAAGCCAAATCTTCTACCATAGGGTAATATTTAAACAGCTCCCGCGCGGTATAAGCAAGCTCTTCCCCGTCGTTTTCGTTGGGCACGAGTACCGCCTGACAATGCAAACGTATCCCGCCTTCCGTCAGGCGTTTGATTTGCGAAACAATCTTATCCGCAAACCTATTCCGCAGGAGTTTTTTACGCAATTCTCCGTTCATTGTATGCACGGAAACGTAGAGCGGCGAGAGCTTTAACCGCACAATTCTATCCAACCCCTCGTCCGAAAGGTTGGTAAGCGTAACGAAGTTTCCGCAAGAAAAGCTCATGCCGTAATCGTCGTCTTTCACGTATAAACTTTCCCGCATTCCTTTGGGCATTTGATCGACGAAGCAAAACACGCAACGGTTATGACAAGTACGGATTTCGTTGGATTTTTCGAACTCAACGCCCAAATCCTCTCCCTCATCCTTTTCCACTTCGATAACCGTTTCCGTTTTCGTGCGTTTATCCCGCACCGTTATGGAAAAGCCGTCCGTTTCGGTATAATACAAATAATCGTATTCGTCTTCACAAGGATGTCCGTCGAACGCGACGATTTCATCCCCGATCTCCAAACCGAGTTCTTTGGCTATGGAATTGCGTTTTACCTTGGTAATTTTTAACATATTGATCCTTTTACAATGTCTGCAAAGTTTGCGTATTCCACGCCGAATTTACGGCAAAGCTTTTGCAATATTTCACAAAATACAGGGGGCAGGGGCGCGTTGAACGTCATTTTCTCTCCCGTGGACGGGTGTACAAATTCCAGCTTTTGCGCGTGCAACAACTGCCCGTCTAACGGGAATTTTTGTTTTTTATATCCGTACGTTGGATCTCCCACGACAGGGTGCCCTAAATGCTTGGCATGCACGCGGATTTGATGGGTTCTACCCGTTTGTAAAATGAATTTACACAAAGTGAATTCCGTTCCGAAATGCGCCACCGTTTCATAATCAGTAATGGCAATTTTCCCCTTTCCGTCGGGCAACACCGCCATTTTTAAACGGTCGTTTGGCGACCTACCGATATCCGTTACCACTCTGCCGTGCGCAGATTTAAGTTCCCCTTCAAGGAGCGCATAATAGGTTCTATGACAGCTTTTTTCCGCGATTTGCGCCGCCAAAGAAACGTGCGCTTTGTCATTTTTTGCAACGACCAACAACCCCGTGGTATCCTTATCGATACGGTGTACGATCCCCGGCCGTAAAACGCCGCCGATACCGCTGAGCGAGTCAAGCGCATATAATAACGCGTTTACGAGCGTACCCGTTTCATTGCCGTTCCCCACGTGCACCGTCATACCTTGCGCTTTGTTTATCACGGCAAAATCCCCGTCTTGATACACGATATCTATGGGAATATTTTCCGGTTCGAGCGTATAGGCAACGGCGTCGGGAACAAGCAATTCCACCTGGTAACCAGCTTTGATCTCCAACCCAGCCTTATTGACAGGCGCGCCGTTGACGCGCACTTGACCGCTCTCAATCAATTTTTTGATGCGGGAACGGGTAAATTCGTCCGTTTGCTCCAAAAGGAATACGTCCAAACGCTTTCCGCCCTCCTCTGCAACGTAAAAACGCTTATCCATTTTGCCCCTTTTTCTTTGCGTGTTCCGCTTCTTTTTCTTCTTCCTGTGCCGCCGCTTCCGCCGCCAACGCCTTGTATTTTTTCGTGAGCGGGAAAAAAGCTTCTTTATCGAAAAAGAGTAACGCCAACACGAGCATTACCGCTCCGCCCGTAATGAAGAAATCCGCAAAATTACATACGGCAAACCCGAAACGGTTCAAATCGACCATATCACGAACGCCGACGTCAAGCAACGCCGCGCCCTCTTGCCAAACCTTAAAATATGCCCGATCAATCAAATTGCCTATGCCGCCCGCAACGATAAACACGAGCGCCAAGCGAAGAAATCCGCGGCGTTTATCCGCTTTAAAATAGAACACTGTCAGCGCCAGCATCATAACCGCCGTCAACGCGATCACGCCGATTTTTAACGCAGGCGACGCGTCCGAACCCATACCGTAGGCAATCCCGGGGTTGTGTTCGATACAAAGATATATCCAACCGGGAATAACCGCCAATTTATCGGGAGAACCGGGCATAGCAAAATATGCTTCCGCAAACAGTTTCGTCAGTTGATCGATAAAAACGAGCAGGAAAAACAACCATACGCCGAAAAGGTTATTATTCTTCGTCGCATACATGCCCCCGTCGTTTTTTGAAATTTCCTTATTCTCCATGCTTTTTATCCTTTTTCGCATTCTTCGTACGAATCCCGTCGATCATGCTGATTTTAAGTTTATGCAGTTTTTTGGACAAGTCCACTTTGTAAAGCTCGGGCAAATCCAAACGCAAGTATTCTTCCCAGAATTTCGCAAGCTCTTGTTTCGAGTATTCGCGCACGTCCACAAGCCTCGGGAATTTATAGACAAGCTTACCGCCGCGCACAATCGTATGCAACAATTTTTCCGCGCGGAAATTTTCCACCTCGAATTTCTTCCAAGTTTCAACCGGGTGGAAAAGCGTCAACGGCTTGTCTTCGGATATTTTTTCACCGCGGAGCGTGATCAAATCGGCAATCGCCATGCCCGTATTTTTATCAAACAACCGATACAAATTCTTAAACGCAGGGTTGGTGATCTTCGCCGTGTTATCCGACAGTTTAATCTTCGGCGTAACCGTGCCGTCCTTTTCTATAACCGCCGCCAGCTTATATACGCCGCCAAGCGCAGGCATTGTATCCGAAGTAATCAGCTTTGTACCGACTCCCCAAGAATCGATTTTTGCGCCCTGCTGCAAAAGGGAACTAATCAGCCGTTCGTCCAAATCCCCTGAAACGCAAATGATCGCTTCGGGGAAGCCCGCTTCGTCCAGCATTTTACGCGCTTTTTTGGAAAGATAAGCAAGGTCGCCGCTATCCAAACGAATCCCCTTCGGCTTATGCCCCGCCGCCTGCAATTCCTTGAAAACTTTGATGGCGTTGGGCACGCCGCTGCGCAACGTGTCGTAGGTGTCCACGAGCAATAAGCAGTTGTCGGGATAGGAATCCGCATACGCGCGGAATGCGTCGTATTCGGTCGGGTAGTCCATAACCCAGCTATGCGCCATCGTCCCCGCTACGGGCACGTCGAACATTTGCCCCGCGATCACGTTAGACGTAGACGAACAACCGCCGATAATTGCCGCTCTTGCGCCGTAAATACCTGCGTCGGGGGCTTGCGCTCGGCGTAAACCGAACTCCATAACAATCCCTTTTCCTTCCGTCGCGCGGCAAATTTTAGAAGATTTCGTCGCAATCAGCGTTTGATGATTGATGATATTGAGAAGCGCCGTTTCCGCAAATTGCGCTTGAATCAAAGGCGCTTTTATCGTTAAAATCGGCTCTCCGGGAAAAACGGGAGTCCCTTCCTTTACCGCATAGACGTCCCCCGTAAATTTCATATTCCGCAAATATTCAAGGAAGTCTTCCCCAAACAAATGCAGCGAACGAAGATAGGCAATATCTTCTTCGTCAAACCGCCAGTTTAAAAGATAGTCCATCGCTTGTTCAAGCCCTGCGGCTATCGAATAAGTAATCATGTTATTCTTGCGGAAAAACAAATCGAAAACGACTTCTTCTTCGTGCTTATCGTGCTTATAAAAACCGTAACCCATCGTCAGTTGATACAAATCGGTAAGTAAGGTTAAATTTCTCATTGATCCTTATTCTCCTTTTCTTTTTTCTTGTAATTTTCTGGATGAATTGCACACATCATATTCAGTTTTGAAAAATACGGAACTTCGTCCTTTTTATCTCCGATATATGCGGTAATACCGTACGGATCGCCGGTTTTCGAACCGAGCAGCGTTCCTTCCCGTTTCTTATTCGTGTATAAAACGTAAAAGAGCATTCCCAGCCCTGAAAGTAAAATGCAAAGGGACATCACCAGCGACCAAGGCACGCCACCGCCCGATAAGATATACGTCTTATCGCGCAAGGGTTCCATAATCGAGCGCGTCAGTCCGTACACGATCAAATAACAGGACGCGTTGATTCCGTTCGGTTTTTTGCCGTTCCGCCATGCGTTGATAAAAAGCAACACCGCCGCCGTGAAATTGACAAAGCTTTCATAAAAGAAAAATGCGTAATGCCACGCGCCTTCGTCTTCGATATACACCGCAAACGGGAAGAATTGCAATGCGGAATTCGTTACTTCCGCACCGTACACTTCTTGATTGACAAAATTCCCCCAACGCCCGATTGCTTGCGCAAGCAACAAGCCCACTACCACGCAATCCGCCACGCGCAGGAAATTGACTTTTTTTACAATGGAAATGACGATAACGCAGATCGCGCCGCCTAAAATACCGCCGATAATCGAAAGTCCGCCGTTTCTAATCGACGACATTGAAAACCATTCGGAAACGGGCAATCCGTCCGTAATGCAATAAAACAACCGAGTCGTTACAATGGCAATCGGTACGGTAATTACGAAATAGGTCATAAATAAATCGGACGACATATTCCGCCTTTTAAACAGCGTGGAAATCACGAAATATGCCGCAACCATACCGAACACGATAATCACAGCATAGACGTAAACTTTCCCGCCGAACAAAGTCGGCTTATTCGGCCATAAAAGCGAATGTACGTTCATAATCAAACTCTCCTTACGTACGCGCTTACGGTTTTATAAACCGTAACACTTTTTCATTATACCACAACAAAAAAAAATCGTCAAGGGTTGGCTGACGATTTTTCCGTTTATTTTATCAATCTTTCACAAGCGCAAAAGAATTACTTTACCGACCGCGTCAATACACGCATATTTTTAACGGCTTGATTTTTTGCAAAGCAGGCACGGCGATAAACAACAAAACGTAATTGACCAAGCTGTTCCAAATTTGCCCCTGCACAAAAATCCGCGCAACGAAATATTTCCAAAAGCCCACTTTGGAATAAAGAATCCAAAACGCCGTCGTATTGATTGCCACCGTACAAATGCAAAAGGTAAGCACGCAAACCACCGCCAATTTGACGTACAGCCAACCCTTTGATTTAGACGGAATCCCGTTTACGATCAGCCCTGCAAGCACAGCCGTCAATCCCATGGAAATCCCTATCCACGGATAGTACGCAAACCCCGACGAATGATATAAAAAGCCAACGAGATCCCCTAAAAAACAAGCGCAAAACCCAAAAAGCGAACCTAAGATAATCCCCGTCAATGCGGAAATTACAAGCGTAAACGAAAACTGCGTATCCGCTAATTTGAATTCGAAAAACATATTCGCGACAACGCAAAGCGCGGTAAAGACGGAAACGTAAGCAATTTTATGGCTATAACTTTTTTCCGCTATCGTTTTTGAAAGCAACAGCCTTTTGGTCAAAGATACTTTTTCGGACATAATAAAAACCTCTTTTTATAAGAGGTCCGCAGATGTTTTTTCGGCAACCATTTTTTAAGCTTTTTATCCTTTCAACTCGTACACGGTATCGCCATTTTAGCGGACGCGCCTTGCACACCGCAGAGATTACAGCTTTCTCTTTCGTTTACCGACAACGTCCCGTTCGGTAACACTTTACGCGCCAAGGCTACTCTTTTTTCTTAATTATACACCTTAGAGAATATAAAAAGCAAGCGTTTGATAAAGAAAACGGAATATTTTTTTTACTTTCCCGCAAAATAGAAATATGGGCATTATTTTTATCCGTACAATCGTTTTATTCTTTACGCTTTTTATCGTCATGCGTTTGATGGGAAAACGCCAAATCGGAGAAATGCAACCGTACGAGCTTGTCGTTACCTTGATCATTTCCGAGCTTGCCTGTATCCCCATGAGCGACGTTTCTATTCCCTTGCTTTACGGCGTTATCGCTATTTTAAGCGTCTATTTTTTACACCAGCTTATCTGTTTTCTCGATTTAAAAATCGCTCCGTTAAAGCTGATTTTGAGCGGCTCGCCAAGTATCGTACTCAATAAAAACGGTATCGACAGCAGTCAGCTTAAAAAGAATAATCTTGACGTGAGCGACCTGATTGAAAGCCTGCGTTTAGAGGGATATTTTGCGCTAGACGGCGTAGATTACGCCTTATACGAGGCAGGGGGCAGCTTTTCAGCTATGCCAAAAAAGAATTATATGGATTTGCAAAAATCCCTGCCGCTCGTGCTGATCGACGAAGGAAAATTTGACAAACGCAACCTGACTTTAACGCAAAAAAGTAAGGAATACTTTTTAGACGTTTTGAAAAAGGAAGGCTGTAAAGACGAAAAAAATATACTCGTAATGACGGTGGACGGAAACGGGAAAGTGTATCTGCAAAAGCAGGGTGAAAAGTATAAAATTATACAGCTACAATGGGAGGAAAAATTATGGTAAAAGCGTTTGCAAGTATGCTTATTTCCTTAGGAATTATACTTGGATTATCTCTATTTGAAATGCATTACGTTGGAAAAACATTCAAACAATTTATCGACGTTTTGTTCATTTTACAAGACAAAGCAAAGGACAACGTCGCAACCTATGACGACGGGCTTGCCGTGCGTGAGCTTTGGAACGACAAACGTCGGGAACTGCATATTTGGATTCCTCATACCACTATCCAGGAAATTGATTATCAGTTGGACGAAGCCGTCGGCTTTTTATACCTGCAAGACAACGAGGGCGCGCTGACGAAATTAGAGCTGATTATCGGTATGTCGCAAAACGTGCCTCGCACCTATACGTTCGGGATCGAAAATATCTTCTAAAAATAAAAAATCAGGCAGCCATGTACGAGATGACTGCCTTTTTTTATGTCATATGTAACCGTTACGCCAAACCGTAAGCGTATACGATCCGCACGGTCGCGTCGAAAATATTATGCAAAAACTTCCGTACCGCTTCTCCCGTAACTTTATCGGGGTTTTCCTGTTCGTTGCTCCGCATCATAGCCACAACCGCATTAAAGTTTTTATAGATAGATTTCATATCTTCATCAATGGCGGTATATGCGTCTTCCGTGCCTTTACTTTGAATGGAATACATTTCTTCCACAACGTCGTTGATTGCCGTCAAAAAGGAAGTATCCCCCGTCCGAATTGCCGCCGCCGTTTGATTGTTGAGCTGACAAAGCAATTCGATAAAACGCTGCAACTGTACATTGCCTTCCAAATCAGTTGCCATTAAAGTTCTACTCCGTTCAGCTTCAAAAGCTCGCGCGCGGATTCTACGCTGTCTACGCCCGTCTTATTTTTAATGGGCGCAAATTCCTTTTCACGCACGACTTCGTAAGGCAATACACTGCCCATAAGCTTGATAAGGTCAACCGCCAACGCCTCGAACTTTTTACCGTTTTCCTTTTCGGGCTTTCTTGT